>CALBNC010000081.1 GCA_937896195.1 uncultured Gammaproteobacteria bacterium | reverse complement strand
CCTTTTTATCAAACGGATCGCTTTGATCGCTACAAGGAAATCATTGAGCGCCTACTAGGTGAAGATAAGGCCTACTATTGTGAGTGCTCAAAAGAGCGTTTACAAGTATTACGTGATGAGCTCACTGAAAAAGGTGAAAAAGCTAAATATGACGGCTGTTGTCGAGATAAAAATCTCAGTGCTGGTGTGGTTCGCTTTAAGAATCCTTTAGAAGGTTTTGTAGCTTTTGATGATGCAGTTAAAGGCCAAATTTCAATTGGAAATAAAGAGCTGGATGATTTAATTATTGCCCGAAGTGACGCCACACCAACTTATAATTTAACAGTTGTTGTGGATGATCATGATATGGATATTGACACAGTGATTCGTGGTGATGATCATATTAATAACACCCCTAGACAGATTAATTTATATAAAGCTCTAGGCTGGGATTTACCAAAATTTGCACATTTACCTATGATTTTAGGCAGTGATGGTGCAAGACTTTCAAAGCGCCATGGTGCAGTAAGTGTTATGGCTTATCGTGATGAAGGATTTTTACCAGAAGCATTACTGAACTATTTAGTACGCCTAGGTTGGTCACACGGTGATCAAGAGGTATTCTCACTGGAAGAAATTGTAGAATTATTTGAGTTAAAAAATATCAATAAAGCACCTGCTAGCTTTAATCAAGAAAAGCTTATTTGGCTTAATCAAGAATATATTAAATCTTCCAGTGTTGATCATTTGCTTAAAAATTTAGCATGGCATTTAGAAAATCAGTCTATTGATGTTTCAAATGGTCCGGCTATTGAGTCAGTAGTTGAGCATTTGCAAGAGCGTTCAAAAACCTTGGTGGAAATGGTTGATGGGTTAAAAATGTTTTATCAAGACTTTGACCAATTTGATGAAAAATTATCTGCCAAGCAATTTAAAGATAGTCAATCTATTGAGTTATTATTTACAAAACTTAGTGCTCTAGATGGTTGGACTGCGGGCAATATTAAAGAGCAAATTAAACAAGTTTGTGATGAACTTGATATCGGCTTTGGAAAAATAGGTCAACCCTTTCGTTTAGCACTAAGTGGTAATGGCAATGCGGGTAATATTGATGTTGTAGCACAACTGGTAGGCAAAAAACGGACTTTAGCAAGACTGCAAATGGCACTTGATTATATTGCTCAATACTCTCACTAATCAGTTATCATCTAAGTATGAAATTAGGTGATTATAAAACTCGATATCAAGACCTACAAAACTCTCTACAAGAGGGTTTTTTAAATTCTACCATTGCCGTTGAGGGTTTTGTTCTTGCAAGGGCAAACGGGGTTGATGAATTATTAAAAGATATTTGGCAAAGGTTTGATATGCCTAGCCAAATTTCATTGATTGCTGTTGGTGGTTATGGGCGCGGTGAGTTACATTTATATTCAGATATCGATCTACTTATTTTAATTCCAAACGACTCACATCAAACCCATCAAGAGAAAATCTCTCAGTTTCTAACCTTTTTGTGGGATGTTGGGCTTGAAGTGGGTCATGCAACAAGAGATATTAAAGATTGCGTAGGAGTTATTGATGACCTAACCATTGTTACCAATTTGTTAGAGTCTCGTCTGATTGTTGGACTTGATAGCGCTTTAGATAAAATGAAAAGTGTCATCAAGGCGAGTGATTGGTCTTCGCAATCTTTTTTAGTTGAAAAGCAAAAAGAGCAGCGAGCTAGACACGCTAAATTTTCTGATACTGCTTACAATCTAGAGCCTAACATTAAAGAAAGCCCTGGTGGTTTACGCGACATTCAAACCGTTGCTTGGGTGGCTAAATGGTATTTTGGTGTGAATACTTTATTTGACCTAATTAAAGCAAAATATTTAAGCAATGATGAGTATGAACTCTTAAAAACATCTCAGTTATTTTTATGGCGTGTGAGATTTTCACTGCATATTGTTGCTTCTCGTCGAGAAGACCGTCTGGCGTTTCAATATCAAAAACAAGTGGCTGATATGCTTGGCTATATAGATGGCGACTCAATGGCAGTTGAACGCTTTATGAAAGATTATTATCAAACGGTCACTAAGGTTTCTCGCTTGAATGATATTTTACTGCAACTACTTGAAGATAAAGTAATTAATACGCAATATCTAAATAGTCAATTTAGAATTTCATATGGCTATATCCATGCCAACCATGATCAGGTGTTTAGCCAAAATCCTTCTGCATTTATTGAGGTGTTTTTGTTAATTTCAAAGCATAATTATGTTCGCGGCATTAGTGCTGGTACTTTAAGGCAAATGCAAGATAATCTTGATTTAATTGATCAAAATTATTACAAAAAACGCAACAACAACCGTCTTTTTATTGAGCTTTTACAGCAGAATCAAGGGGTTAATAAAGCACTTAAACTCATGAACAGATATGGAATTCTTGAGCACTATATTCCTGCATTTGGCAAGATTGTGGGTTTAATGCAATATGATTTGTTTCATGCATTTACCGTTGATCAGCATACATTATTTGTCATTCGCAATCTGCGACGTTTTTTTGTTAATGAATTTGCTCATGAATTTAGCCTATGCAGTGAAATTTCAAAAAATATTAAAAAACCGGAGTTGTTATTGTTAGCAGGCTTTTTCCATGATATTGCCAAAGGTAGGGGCGGGGATCATGCAAAATTAGGCATGCAAGATGCACAGGTATTTTGTAAGAGTCATCAGCTTAATATTGATGATACAAGTTTAGTGGTTGGCTTGGTGGAAAAGCACCTTTTGATGTCGAGTGTGGCACAAAAACAAGACATTGATGACCCAGTGGTTATTAAAAACTTTTGTGATGAAGTGGGCTCTTTAGAGTTTTTAGAATATTTATATTTATTAACTGTGGCAGATATTCGAGCCACTAAAGACGATCTTTGGAATGACTGGAAAGACGCCTTATTAAAAAAACTTTTTAGACATGCTAAACAGTATATGGGTAGTGATACAGAAACCTTACTAAGTAATAGTCAGAGAATTAACAACAACAAGCAGGCGTTAATTGAAGCTTGTGTTGCTCAAGGCTTTGAAATGGAGTTTGTTCGTAAAATACTAGAACAACTTCCTAAGGATTATTATTTGCGTTATGAGCTTGACGATATGTTGTGGCATTTATCCTTACAATTTAGTAATAATGCATCGTCAATCACTATTAGCTCAAAGATTTCTGAAAGTAATGTCGTTGATATTTTTGTATTGTGTGATAATTTTAAAGGTTTATTTTTTAACTTGGTTAGCGTAGTAGAGCGAGCTGGACTGGATATTGTTGATGCTAAAATTCTAACCACTAAAGATAACAAGGCTTATAACACTATTAGTATTTTGAAAGATAAAAACCTGGAAGGCTTGGATTTACATCAACTCATTTCAAAAGCATTAAGCAATCCCGAAGTTGATGTTGCTAAGCCACAATTAAACCATTCGCATCGATACTTCGACAACAAAACGCATATTAGCCTTAGTGAAAAGAAAAAATGGCATTTAACCAAACTAGAGATTAACACGTTGGATAGGGTGGGTGTACTGTCTAATATTGCTTATGTATTATACGAGATGGACATCTCATTAATTAACGCTAGAGTTTCAACCATGGGTGAGCGTGTCGAAGACGTATTTTTTGTTAATGATATTAATAATAAACCTCTGGATAAATTACAACAATCTAGCTTAAAAATAGCACTAGAAGAAAGACTATAAAAGCTTGTTTATCAAATAAATACTGATATAATAAGCAAAATTTCAACAGTTCTGTTGTATCTTTTCATTTCAGAATCATTTAAAAAAAACTTATGAACGACAAAATTTTAGCAGTTACAGATGCCAGCTTTGAAGCTGACGTTATTAATTCATCGCAAACCGTATTGGTTGATTTTTGGGCTGAATGGTGCGGACCTTGTAAAGCATTAGCACCAGTATTGGATGAAATTGCCGATGAATATGACGGAAAAATTATTATTGCCAAAGTAAATGTCGATGAAAACGATCAAACACCACCTAAATATGGCATTAGAGGTATTCCAACAATGCTTTTATTTAAAGATGGAGCGGTTGCTGCAACTAAAATGGGCGCTTTATCAAAAGCAGAATTAAGCACATTTATTGATACCAATATTTAATCAGTTTGAACCAGTCATTTTTCTTATTAAATGGCTTGTATCTAAAAGCATTTGCAATTTAATTACAACATCCATTTGGTAAATTCTTACCAAATCATAACGGAAATTTCATGAAATTATCAGAGTTAAAAAAATCCTCCCCAGAAGAATTACTAGAGCTAGCCCAATCATTGGGTGCTGAAAATATCTCACGTGCAAAAAAACAAACGCTTATTTTTACTATTCTTAAAGCTAAAGCAGCTAATAATGAAGAAGTAATTGGTGACGGCGTTTTGGATATTTTGCAAGATGGGTATGGATTTTTAAGATCTAGTGATGATTCTTATACTTCGGGCGATGATGACATTTACATCTCTCCGAATCAAATTAAGCGTTTTAATCTATCAATAGGTGACCTGGTTGCAGGTAAGATTCGTGCACCTAAAAAAGGTGAGAAATATTTCGCCCTAGTTCAAGTGTCTGAAGTGAATGGCGAGAATCCTGAAAATGTTCGAAATCGAGTGCCATTTGCCTCTTTAACGCCAATCCATCCAAATGAAAGACTTAACTTGGAAGTTGGTAATGGCGGTACTGAGGATATTACAGCGAGAGTGATTGATCTAATTGCACCTTTTGGAAAGGGTCAGAGAGGTTTATTAGTTGCACCACCAAAAGCCGGTAAGACTATGATCATGCAAAATATTGCCTCTTCAATTTCTCATAACCATCCAGAGTGTGAATTAATTGTATTATTAATTGATGAGCGCCCAGAAGAAGTAACTGAAATGGCAAGAACTGTCCGTGGTGAAGTAATTGCCTCAACTTTTGATGAGCCTGCTAAGAGACATGTTCAGGTTGCAGAAATAGTTATTCAAAAAGCCAAAAGGCGTGCAGAACAGGGCAAAGATGTTATTATTTTGTTAGATTCTATTACTCGTCTTGCTAGGGCGTACAATACTGTTGCCCCTTCTTCAGGTAAAGTTTTAACAGGTGGTGTGGATGCAAATGCTCTACAGCGCCCTAAACGTTTTTTTGGTGCAGCTAGAAACATCGAAAATGGCGGCAGTATAACGATTATTGCAACTGCATTAATTGATACAGGCTCTAAGATGGATGAAGTAATTTATCAAGAATTCAAAGGCACAGGTAATATGGAGCTTCATTTAGAGAAACGCCTAAGTGAAAAACGTATTTTTCCTGCAATTAATATTAATGCCTCTGGTACACGTCGTGAAGAGTTGATCACTGATGAAAAAGAACTACAGAAATTATGGATCTTAAGAAAAATCCTACACCCTATGGATACTGTAGAAGCTGCGGAGTTCTTGATAGATCGATTAAAGCTAACCAAAACCAACGATGAATTTTTTGCCTCAATGTCACAAAAGAAGTAATCTTTCGTTGCTTTAAGTATACTTAAAGCATGCATATACTATCTGCCATTACACAGGCACTTAATCTACAAAACAGTATTCTCGCTAAATATTTAATACGTAATGTATTAATGATAACAGCTGCTGTTTTTATCGTTCTTGGTCTGGTAATTTTTGGCAATCAATTAGTTTTAGTTATTAATGAAAGTCTAGAAAAAGGAATTCCAATTGCTGATCTATTGCCATTAGTTGGTTTTAAAATGATTCGAGATGTACCTTTAATACTATCCCTATCTCTATTTTTAGCAATTATTTTAGCAATCAGTAAGTCTTATAAAGACTCTGAAGCAGTTGTGATGAATTCGTTAGGTATTGGCGATAAGCATCTTATGGTTTTTATTCAGCCAGTCGTTATTGTTATTTTTATTTTTATTTTATTTCTGACCACAATTGCCGTTCCCTGGTCAAAACAACAGCGCAGTATGATCATAGATCGCAGTGAAAATTCATCAAAATTTTCTTTTATTAAAGAGGGTGAATTTCAAGAGTTTAAGGATGGAGATATTGTTTTTTATGCATCAAAAGTAAAAAATATTGATGGTGAATCAACCCAAGATATGGAAGAAATTTTTATCTATACTTTGGCTGATAATCAGCCGATTATTACACTTGCGGCACAAGCTCAAAAATATACTGATATTAATACCAAGAGTGTTTATTTACGCCTTAAAGATGGCACCAGATATCATGGATTCCCATCAGAAATGAATAAAAAAATTCTGAATTTCGATCAATATGATTTGCAAATTATTAATGGTGAAAAACGCCAAAGTACTAATATAGAGACTAAAACTGAATCAAAACCAACGCTAGATATTATATTTTCAAGTGATACAAGAGAGATTGCAGAATGGCAATGGCGACTCTCTCAACCTATAAGTGTGTTGATTTTATCTATCTTTGCGATCTTACTGGGTAAAACCTCACCACGCGGTGGCAAAAATTTGGGAGTGCTGGCAGGTGTCATAGTGTTTATTATTTATAATAATGCATTATTGATAGCTAAATCAAGTCTGGAGAAGGGTGATACGTTGCCGATAATAGGCCTATGGTGGGTACATTTAGTAGTTTTGCTGATTATTTTTATTTTTTATGCTTATCGCCATGGAAAATTAAGCCAACTAATCAAAAAACCTTTTTAGTATCGTTATTTCAACAGTCTCTATAAGGCGTGTAAAATAACATCATTTTTAACACAAATAAACCATGTCTTCAAACCCTAGTAAAGAACTTGAAGTTTTTGACAATCCTAATCCCGAGCGTGATTTTGTTATTCAAATTGATATGCCAGAATTTTCTTGTCTATGTCCTAAAACAGGTCAACCAGATTTTGCCACTTTGCATTTGGAATATATTGCGGATCAAGCTTGTGTTGAGCTTAAATCATTAAAAATGTATATTTGGTCATTTCGTGACGAAGGTGCTTTTCATGAGGCAGTCACTAATGAAATTTTAAATGATTTGGTGAAAGCAACTAATCCAAGATTCATGCGCTTAAAAGCTATTTTTAATGTGCGTGGTGGTGTTTATACAACTGTTGTTGCAGAACATCATAAAAATGGGTGGAGTCCCAAGCCGATTGTCGATCTTCAACATATTTCGTAAAAATAAAAATACCACCATCATTCGTCAGTCTGTTGATTTTGATCAAAGACTGCTTGATAGAGATGCAATTAAAGTGGTTCAAACCATTACCAAAGCTGGCTTTGAAGTTTATCTAGTTGGCGGCTGTGTACGTGATTTATTATTAGGCCTTAAGCCAAAAGATTTTGATATTGCTACCAATGCCAAACCAGAGCAAGTGAATAAGCTATTTAAGCGCTCTCGTTTAATTGGTAGGCGTTTTCGCTTAGTGCATGTAATGTTTTCAGCTAGAAAGTTTTTAGAGGTGGCAACGTTTAGATCTGGCCAAGTTAAAACTGCTAAAAGTGGTGTAATTGTGCGTGACAACTGCTATGGAAAAATAGAAGAAGATGTGGTTCGTCGTGATTTTAGAGTTAACGCACTATATTATGATATCAATACAAAAGAGGTGATTGATTATATCGGTGGCCTGCAAGATATTGAATCTCAGACTATTCATATCATTGGAGAGCCAATGGTGCGTTTTGAAGAAGATCCAGTTCGTATGATTAGAGCTGTTAGATTTCAAACAAAGCTTAATTTTCAATTAAGTGATGAAATTAAAGACGCTATTCACCAACAAGCGCTATTGCTTAGCAATATTTCACCTGCTCGCTTATATGAAGAGTGTATTAAATTATTTCACAATGAGTATGGTTTTGCGGTTTTTGAACAGCTAGAAAAATACGACCTGTTAAAGCATTTATTCAGACAAACACATAAAAATGAATTTATTAAGATTGCCCTTAATAACACCTCTAATAGAATTAAGAGAAATAAGCCAGTAACACCTGCTTTTTTGTTTGCGGTGTTTTTGTGGCAAGCTCAAAATGAGCGTTTCGAAGTCATCAAGAAAAAGCAGAAAAATACTTATTTAGCTATGAGTCAGGCCTCTGAGGAAGTGATTATTAATCAAATTAAGCAAGTCTCACTACCAAGATGGTTGACAGAACGCATTAAAGACACGTGGATGATGCAAAACCGTCTTGAGAAAATGGATCCTAAAAAAGTTGAAGATATTTTATTAGGTAAGGGTTTTCGAATGGCTTATGACTTCTTAGTGCTGCGTTCACAAAGCATTAACCCTGAGCTTAAATCTATTGCTGACTTCTGGACTAAAGCACAGAAATAATGCGTTCAGTCTTAATCACAGGCTGTTCTAGCGGGATTGGGCTTTGCCTTGCTCTGGGTTTAAAAAAATCTGGATATCGAGTTTTTGCAACGGCTAGAAAATCCAATGATGTGGAAAAACTTAAGCAATTAGGGTTTGAATCTCACCAGCTAGATCTTACCTCGTCTGAATCTATTAAGCTTGCTATGAGTGAGATTTACTCACAAACAGATACTTTGTATGGATTGATTCATAATGGTGCATATGGACAAGTTGGCGCCTTAGAGGATATATCTAGAGAGGTGCTTGAGGCTCAATTTCAGGCAAATGTTTTTGGCTGGCATGAATTAACCAATTTAGTCTTACCAGTAATGAGAAAAAATAATTCTGGAAGAGTTATCTACTTAAGCTCAGTACTGGGCTTTGTGGCAATGCCTTTTAGAGGGCCGTATAATGCTTCAAAATTTGCAATAGAGGGTCTTGTAGATACCTTAAGGCTTGAACTTATTAATACCAACATACAATTGTCTCTTATTCAGCCAGGCCCTATTGATTCACAGTTTAGAGCGAATGCTTATCTGGCATTTAAAGATAATGTTAATATGGATAACAGTACTTATCAAGCAAATTATCAAAGCATGATTGAACGATTAAAATCAAGTAAGTTGGCCACTTACACACTAGCACCTGAATCTATTCTTAGCTGTGCACTGCATGCCTTAGAAGCGCCTAAGGCAAAAATTCACTACCGAGTGACTTTTCCAACTAAATTATTCGCCTTATTGAAAAGAATATTGCCCAGTCGAATATTGGATAAAATACTCTCTAAAGCAGGCGGCGGAGGCAAGCGATAAATTATGACTAAAAAATTCGATTTTAATAAAGGTTTGACTGAATTAGAGGGTATCGTGAAAACCATGGAGTCTGGTGATTTAAGTTTAGAGGATTCCTTAGCTTATTTTTCTAAAGGTGTTGAACTAACTAAATCTTGCCAATCAGCACTTAACGATGCTAGTCAAAAAATTTCAAAACTCACCGAGCAAGATGGGTTTGTTAATGAAGTTCCACTGAATGATTCGTAACTAATTTATATGGAATTTGACCATTATGTCACTAGAGTTAATACAAGACTTGATCAGTATTTAACCACTCAAGGCCAACTAACTGAAGCAATGCGATATAGTGTTCTAGCAGGAGGTAAGCGCTTTAGACCCATACTTTCTTATTGTGTAGCTGATATGTTTGGCGCTAACTTAGATTGGGTGGATTCTAGTAGTTGTGCGGTGGAATTTATTCATGCATATTCACTCATCCATGATGATCTTCCGGCAATGGATGATGATGATATTCGCCATAACCAGCCATCTTGTCATAAACGCTTTGATGAAGCTCAGGCAATTTTAGCTGGTGATGGACTTCAAGCGCTTGCTTTTGAAGTGTTGGTAAATGATCCTTTATTGGATAATCAAGTAAAAATAGACTTATTGTCATCTCTTACACATGCCGCTTTTGAGATGGCTGAAGGACAAGCAATTGACTTATCAATTGTTGACCAAACCGTTAGTATTGACCTGCTTGAAAGGATGCATCGTAAAAAAACTGGGGAATTACTCAGTTGTGCAGTTGACCTAGGTGCGATAGTTGCCCAGTGCAGTGAGCAAGATCGCACCACCTTGAAAATATTCTCTCAAGCAATTGGTCTGGCTTATCAAATACAAGATGACGTATTGGATGTGGAAGCACCTGTTGGAATATTGGGTAAGCAGCAGCATTCAGACAGTGAAAAAAATAAACCAACTTATCCTGCTATTATTGGATTACAAGAATCCAAAGATGCTTACCAAACATTGTATTTACAAGCTAATGATTGTTTGAGTGATTTGAGTATGGATGCTCAGGTGTTACAGCGACTTATTAAAAAATTACAAACTAGAGAGTTTTAGAATTTTACTAAAACACTACCCCAGCTAAAGCCGCCGCCAATTCCTTCCATTAAAAGATTGTCACCTTTTTTAATCCTGCCATCTCTCACGGCCACGTCAAGAGCCAACGGAATGGATGCAGCAGAAGTATTACCGTGATTTTCCAAAGTGACAATTACCTTGCTCATTGGTGTTTTAATACGCTTAGCGACACTTGATATGATGCGAATATTAGCCTGATGAGGTACCATCCAGTCAAGCTCTTCTGGCGTCATCCCTACTGCATTTAACGTCTCTTCAGCTAGTTCAGATAAACGGTTGACTGCAATTTTATAAACTTCATTGCCCGCCATTTCAATAAAACCAGTTTCGTTAATAAAGTTGTTATTAACGTGTAAAGATGATAAGTAGTCACCATCACTGAATAATTTAGAATGTAGGATTCCTGTTTCTTCACTACCACTTAGAACGACAGCGCCAGCACCATCACCAAAAAGAATAGCTGTTGAGCGATCATTCCAATCAACAATTCTTGACATGGTTTCACTACCCACTACTAAAACATTCTTAGCGGCGCCAGTTTTAATATATTGCTCTGCTGTTGTTAGTGCAAAAATAAAGCCAGAGCAAACAGATTGCAAGTCAAAAGCAGGGCATGAAGCACCAATGGCTTTTTGTAGCATAGTTGCAGTTGCTGGAAAAATCTTATCAGGTGTCGTTGTAGCAAGGATGATTAAATCAAGTTCAGAGGCATCTATGCCAGCCATTTCTAAAGCTTTTTTCGAAGCGTTCTCGGCTAAATCACAAGTACTTTCATCGGTAACAATATGACGTTGCTTAATACCTGTGCGCGTGACAATCCATTCGTCAGTTGTATCGATAGTCTTAGATAGTTCATCATTAGTAACGATGGTTGGTGGCAGGTAACTTCCTGTACCTATAATTCGAGCAAATTTATTCATTTTTTTCTAATTCTATTGATACTTGAGAAGATATCTTGTCAATAATTTTAGCATTAACTTCGGTGTACGCCTCAGAGATTGCCATAAAGAATGAGTTACTGTCGGCACCACCATGACTTTTAACCACAATACCACGTAAGCCTAATAAGCTAGCACCATTGTACTTTCCAGGATCTAGACTAGATTTAAAATCTTTAAGGACTGGAGTGGCAATTAGTGCGACAATTTTAGTTAGCCAGTTGCGCGTAAAAGCGCGCTTTAAATAGTGACTCATCATACTAGCAACACCTTCGCTAGCTTTAAGTGCGATATTACCTTCAAAGCCATCACACACAACTAAATCTACTGTGCCTTTATAAATATCATCGCCTTCAACAAAGCCGTGATAGTTTAGATTTGAGGCTTTGAGTAGCTCAGAGGTTTTTTTAATCTTGTCATTGCCTTTCATCTCCTCTTCACCAATATTTAAAAGACCAACAGTTGGCTTGGAAATGCCTTCGGTTTGTTCGACGGCAATCGAACCCATAGTGGCAAATTCGAGTAGTGCTTGTGGACTAGAGTCAACATTTGCACCTAAATCTAGCATATGCGTATGACCTGTCATCGTCGGCATACGCCCCATGATGGCAGGTCTGTCAATACCTTTGATGGTTTTAAGTACAAAGCGAGAGATCGCCATGAGGGCGCCAGTGTTGCCCGCGCTAACGCAAGCATCTACTGTATTTGAGTCAACTAGATTGATAGCAACACGCATCGAAGAATCCTTCTTCTTGCGAAGCGCGATAGCAGGAGATTCATTCATTAATACTACTTCTGTAGCATGAACAATTTGAATTCTAGAAGTTGTTGCTTTAGAAGGGGAGTGCTTTTCAATTTCAGCTTCAATACTTGATTGATCACCTACAAAAGTTAATTGTAGGTCTTGAAATTCACCCAGAGCTTTAATACCCGCTTCAATTGTAACAGGAATACCATGATCTCCCCCTGAGGCATCAATTGATACCTTGATAGTCATGGAGTTACTAGGCTTCTACTTCTTGAACGTCTGTTGTGTTGATTACCTTTTTACCACGGTAGTAACCATCTGCAGTAATGTGGTGACGTAAGTGAGTTTCACCAGTTTCTTGATCTTCTGATAATGCAGGACTTGTTAATGCATTATGTGAACGACGCATACCTCTTTTTGAAGGGGTTTTTCTACTTTTTTGTACAGCCATCTTTTATTCCTTGTTTGAGTTTTTTAATTGTTCTAACACTGCAAAAGGGTTTTTACGCTTTTGCTTTATTACTGGGCTTTCATCCTTATACGATTGGCATTCATGTGAATGCATCGGTATCATAGGAACGGATATTAGCACCTCATCCGTTATAAATTCTATTGTTGAAAATTCTTCACTTGCATTCAGAATTGTCTCGAAGCCTGGATCTAAATCTTCAGCTTGGTTTTCATGAATAATAAAAGCCAATTTGAAGGCTGGATTTAGATGAAGCTTAACTTCTTTTAAGCAGCGCTGACAATCAAGTGCCACATCTAATTTCACATTACCTTCAATACAAGGAATTTTGTTGTTCTCAATATAAAAATTCAATTTAACTTCAACCGGATCATCGACATTAGAAACAATGTCTTTAATTCTTGGAAAGTCTTTCACTGTATAAGTCTGTGAAAAAATCAATCCTTTTTTAGCAAAGCTTAAAAGTTTTATATTGGTCGGTATTCCCTGCATCTTTTATTATCAAAAAAATAACCAGACAATTTTACCAAAAATAGCTGACTAAATGAATTTTTATATGAAATTAATCTTATCTATAATTAGTTAATTTAAATGGGTCATAATGAAGCAATTATTATTAGTATTTATTTTATTAATAAGTACATCTATTGGCGCCTATACGCAAAGTAATTTTATAGATCAATTGCTAATTAGTCACGAATTTTTTGAAAAGGAAATGATCAATCTTAAGATTAAAAAACTAGAGATGGATGGCGATCAAGCAAATTACGGGAATTGGTCATGGGATGTAGGCGCTCAGATTGGACGTATTCATAAAGATAAGCAAAAGTATGACTACATTTCAAGCACTGACTATGCGAGAGAAACAAGCCAAGATGTACGAAAGATTTCATCAGATTTATCTAAGAAATTTTTCACAAATGGATCTGAATTAAACCTATCTTTTGATCGATATTTACCGGTTAAAGATGAACAAATGTATGATAAAAATGGTTATCAAAAAGACCAAAATACGACTGAATATTTGAATGATGCGAGTATTAGCTGGACAGTGCCGCTACTTAAAAATAAAGATGGCGTAGTTGATCAAAGAACCTATGATTTATCAGTACTTGATTATAAAGATGAAAAGCTGCTTTTAGCTGAGACTCAAGAAGATTTTATAGAAGATAAAGTGTTTGAATTTATCGACTGGGTAGGCTTTAAGTGGCAAATAGATGCTATCAATAAAGCCATTAATAAATTACAAAATATACGAAAAAAAATTACAAAAAATAAATCAAGAGATATTAAGGTGTTGACAAGATTTATCGATAAGAAAAAACGCCTATTATTAAGCTTGAAATCAAAATTAAAGGCACAATCAGGCCTGTTGTCAGCCTCAGTTAAATCGATAGATCTAACTAAAGATCTGCCAACATTGCCTTCTATTTTTCATGTTGATTTAATTAATAATGTGAAGCGTTATTGTCAAGCTAATATTAGAGACCTTCAGCGAATTGATCTTGAGCTGCAAAAAAATAGTAGAACCATCAAAACGTATAAAAATTCACAATTAGCTGACTTTGATTTTACAATTAGCGCCTCTAAAAACGACAATAAAGGAAATTACACCAGTTACTCAAAGTCTAGTGAAACGATTGTTGAGACTAAGCTAGTGTTCTCGTATCCTTTGAGTGGTGATATCTCTAATCAAGTTTATCTGGATAAGTATCGATTTAAGCAGAGGCAAATCGAGCTTAAATATGAGAGTAAATTAAAAGATGTTATCTCTGCTATTAAAAAGTTAAAAACTGATATTAAACAAGGTTTAATTCAACTTAAGCTCACTCAAAGACAAATTAAACAGCACAAGATTGATAACGAGTTAGATCTATATTTTTCAGGACAGGGCGATGTTAGGTTTGCTATTATTGAGCAAGACGATTATCAAGAACTACAATTAGAAAAAATTGAAATTTTGATTAATTTATATAAAAATAAACTCAAGTACAACAGTTTGTTAGATCGCCTACTGCCTTATTAGTGCATCTAATAAGTTTTTTGCATCTCTAGTGTCCAATCTCGCACTTCTTTGGTTAGCGCTGAGGCGTTCTTACCAGTTGATTTAATAGGCTTTCCAATAACCAATGTTATGGTGCCTGGCTGTTTAACAAAGCTGCCTTTTGGCCAAAGTTTACCCGCATTATGATAAACCGGCACAACGTCACAATTGGTTTTTTTAGCAATGGCAACACCACCATTTTGATATTCACCCAATTTTTCATACGGTTGGCGCGTACCTTCAGGAAATACAACCACAAAGATGCCTTCTTTAATTCTAGCAGCGCCTTGTTTCATAACCTTTTTGATGGCTTTAAGTTTCTCGCCACGGTTGATAATAATTGGCTTTAATAGCATTAAACCCCAGCCAAAAATTGGGATCCATTGAAGTTCTTGTTTAAGTACCCAGGTTTGGTGTGGGAAGATTGTTTGTAGGGCGAGTGTTTCCCAGGTTGACTGATGATTGGAGACAATAACACTGGCCTGACTGGGAATATTCTCTTTACCAATAACGTTAAGCTTTATATTAAGTGTCACCCTTAGCCACCACATGCAAAATAACGCCCATTTTGACAATATTCCATAGCGAGCTTTCACCGGTAAAAAGAACAAAGACAGTGACAAGGCTACTAAAAAACTAAGCACCAAGGTTGAACCTAAAAAATACAGTAATGATCTTAAAAACAGCATGAGAGGAGGCAAGTGTAAACGTTATAATTTGTAGAGTTAAATTTTAACGGTTTTATATGGATATTAATACCATTCTTTTTGATTTAGACGGTACGCTCATCGATACCGCGCCAGACTTGGCTTATGCGCTAAATACCTTACTTGAAGAGGCTGGTCTAGAGGCTAAGACTTTTGAGAAAATTAAGCCTTTAGTTGCATTTGGCGGCAAGGCGCTTATTAAATTTGGCTTTAATTGTGATGAAGAGCATCCAGAATTTTCCAAGCGTCATCAAAAACTGCTTGAGATTTATACTAACAATATTGATCTAAATTCAAAACCTTTTGAGGGTGTCAGTGCACTCATAAAAACCCTTAAAGAGCGGCAAATAAACTGGGGGATTGTCACCAATAAGCCCGAGTATTTAACTCATTTATTATTGCAAAAATTAAATATTAATGTAGATGTGGTGGTTTGCGGGGACACCTTAGAGTTTAGTAAGCCTCATCCTGCGCCCTTGTTATATGCATGTGCACAATTTTCTGTTGATCCAAAGCGCTGTATCTTTGTTGGTGATGATAAAAATGACATGCTAGCAGGTAGTAATGCTGGGATTAAAACGGTGGCAGTGACTTATGGTTACGGCAACGTTGAACAAAATTGGAATTATGATTATAAAATTAATCATGTACAAGAATTATTGGAGTTAATTTAATGGATATATTGAGTTTAGTATTAGGTTTATTGGTAGGTGGAATTGCCATATATGTTTACCTAAATAAGCAATTACAAACCTTAAGCAAAGAAAAAATTCATCTGGAAGTGAGCCTTGATGAGAAGATTAAATCTTATGAAAATCAGATTGATATGATCAATATTGCCAGAGAGCAAATGAGTAAAGATTTTAAAGAAGTTGCCAGTCATATTTTAGAAAAAGATCGCCATGATTTAAGTGTTAGAAATTCTGAATTACTCACACCTTTGCAAGCTCAGTTAAAAGAATTTCGAGACAAAATTGAAGTTATTACAACTGAACAAATCAAAGAGCGTGCAACGCTTTCAGCGCAAATTGATAATCTTAAAAAAACCAGTATTGAAGCCCAAGAAACTACCCAAAATCTTACGAATGCATTGACTTATGACAATAAGCGGCAAGGTGATTGGGGAGAGATGATTTTAAGCTCTATTTTGTCTAGCTCTGGCCTAAGAGAAGGGCATGAATTTGACACACAAAAGCAGCTTAAAAATGAGCAAGGTGAATCTTTTAAGCCAGATGTAATTTTACATTTGCCTGATGAAAAAGATATTATTATTGATTCTAAGGTTTCCTTAAAGGCTTACAAAGACTACATTGCTGATCAAACTAATGCAGCACTACTAAAATCACATGTCAGTTCAGTTGAAGCACATATTAATGGTATTAGTATCAAAGAGTATGAAAATTTAGAAGGCGTATTAACCCTTGATTTTATTTTTGTCTTTATTCCTATTGAGTCAGCTTTATTGGTCGCACTTGATCAAAAGCCTGATTTATTCACCCTTGCATTGAAAAAGAACATAGTCTTGGTCTCCCCATCAACCTTAATGATGAGCTTAAAAACGGTGCATCATATTTGGCAAACCGAACGACAAAACCAGAACTCTGAAGAAATTGCACGCCAAGCAGGCGCCATGTATGACAAACTATTTGGCTTCATGAAATCCATGGATGAGATTGAAAAGAGCCTAGATAAAGCACAAAAAAGCTACAGAGATGCCCGTGGTAAGCTTTCTGATGGCAAAGGTAATTTAATTGGTCGTGCTGAAAAATTAAAAGAACTCGGCGTGCAAAGTAAAAAGGAGCTAGATTAATGGAAATTTCAACCAATTACTCAGTCACTAAAGATGAGTTAAAAGGCAAAGTAATTTTGATCACAGGCGCTAACCGTGGTTTTGGCAAGGCAATGACACTTGATTTAGCCAAAGCAGGTGCTACTGTTATTATGTTGGGTCGTGACTTAGGTTCACTTGAAACGGCTTATGATGAGGTTGTAGATAGTGGATTTGCAGAACCCATTTTGTATCCATTAGATCTTGAAGGTGCAACCCCTGAACACTACGAACAATTGCAAAGAGACATCTTGGAGAACTTTGGTCAGCTTGATGGTTTAATTCATAACGCCAGTATTATTGGTACCATGATGCCTATTGAGCAATACGATCTTAAGCTTTGGTATTCGACCATGCAAATTAATGTGAATGCTCCTTTTATGCTGACGCAATTTTTAATTCCTGCACTGAGTAAGTCTAAAGATGCACGAATTTTGTTTTTATCGTCGTCAGTAGGGCGCACAGCAAAAGCCTATTGGGGTGCTTATGGGGTGAGTAAATTTGCCATTGAGGGCTTGAGTAAAACGCTATCAGAAGAGCTTGAAAAAACATCTATTAAGGTTAATTCTCTTGATCCAAAACGCATGCGTACTAAAATGCGTCAAATGGCTTATCCAGCTGAAAATGTTGAAAAAAATCCAACACCAGAGAGTGTTTCTCCAGCGATTGTTTATTTAATGAGTGAGCAAACTAAATCACTCAATGGCGAGCAGTTGACGCTAGAAATTTAGCGCTGTAAGTCGTCTGTTAGATGTGGATGAATGGTTTTTAAAAGTGCTTTAAAAACTTTTTCATTGCCCGCAACTACGTTGCCCGTTTCTAAGAACTTGTCACGACCAGAAAAATCACCAATATAGCCACCCGCTTCTTTAACTAAAAGAGCGCCTGCTGCTATGTCCCAGATATTGAGCTCAATTTCCCAAAATCCGTCTAATCGACCAGCAGCTAAATAAGCTAAATCAAGCGCTGCAGATCCAGCACGGCGAATGCCAGAAACCTGAGGATGGACAGCTTTAAACATGCCAAGATAAGCATCTAAATGGTGTGGCACTTTAAATGGAAACCCTGTGCCGATCAACGTATTTTCAAAGCCATTAGTATTAGTGACACGAATTCTTTGTTCATTTAAATAAGCGCCATCACCTTTAGAGGCAGTAAACAACTCCTCTTTAAAAGGGTCGTAAACTACCGCGTGCGTTGCTTCATTGTTAACATATAGCGCGATTGATACTGAGTATTGAGGAAAACCATGAAGATAGTTTGTGGTGCCATCAAGTGGATCGATAATCCATTGAAAACGAGAGTCGCCTAAAATTTCACCATTTTCTTCACCCAAAATTGAATGATCAGGAAAGGCATATTTCAACTCGTTTATAATAGCATCTTCAGCGGCTTTATCCACTTCAGAGACAAAGTCGTTTGTTGCTTTATTTTCAATCGTTAGCAAATCAATTTGATTGTGATATCTTAGAATGATGTCACCCGCTTTTCGAGCAGCTTTAACGGCAATATTAAGCGTAGGATGCATAATTAATAGACAAATGAAAAAAGAAATGAATTATACCTTTGATAACGTTCGTGTGGTTATGGTTAATACCACTGAGCCTGGTAATATTGGTGCGGCGGCTAGAGCGATGAAAAACATGAATCTCTCAAAGCTGTATTTGGTCAATCCCAGAGGTTATCCATCAGCTGTAGCAACAGCACGTGCTAGTGGTGCGGATGATGTATTGTCTAGTGCTGTGGTGTGTGAGACGCTTGAAGAGGCTTTAATCGGAACACAGCTAGTGATTGGCGCAAGTGCACGTCAGCGCAATATCAAATGGAAGCAAATGGATGTGGTGGGTGCTTGCGAGCAAATTAAGAAAACCACGGGTGTTGAAGGTCAAGAAGTGGCGGTAGTATTCGGTACAGAAAATTTTGGTCTCACCAATGAAGAGTTGGATTTGTGCCAAATTTTGATGACAATTCCGGGTAATCCTAATTATTTCTCTTTAAATATAGCCGCTGCGATCCAAGTCTTTGCTTATCAAAATTACGTCTATAACACCACCACAGAATTTGAAAAAAGTAGTAATAAATATGCCAGTTTTGATGAATTAGAGGGTTTTTACGCACATTTAGCCCAAGTGCTTGAGCATATTGAGTATTTTGAAGATAAACGCCCTAAAGAGCTTCTAATGCGTCGTATGCGCCGGTTTTTTGGACGTGCAGATCCTGAAAAAGAAGAAGTTGCGATTTTTAGAGGGATTTTAAGAAATATTCAGCCTTTTAAAAAAGATTAAAAATTTAGGAAATTATGCGAATCGCACTTTTTGCGCGATTTTTTTCGTCTAAATGATATTGATAGGGCTTGTTTTATGGGATTTACTAGGTAAAGATAGTCAAACTTGCCTATAAAAGGCTTTAATTTGGTAAAAAATCGGAAGAAACAAGTGTTTAACTCAATTATTCGTTAGATTTAAGTAAATTTCCGCTTTCCTTTTTTTGCCCATTAAAAATTTAGCAAATTTTTCAAATGCGTATTTTTTAGTATTAATCAATATATGATTTTCTGAGTAACCTAGCAAGTAAACTATTCAGCTTAGCTAAAGTGATTATGTGAATCATGTTAGGTGAATAATGAGAATAAATTATGCCAAAATTTTTCAAAAATACAGAATTATGCAAAATAAGAACAGTTACTGCTTTTGTAGTGTTAAGTGAAGATCGAAAAAACTGGGAGGGTCAAATAAAAGAGGCTTCATTTTTTTTGTAAAAATTTAACGTCAATTTTCCAAAAGAATGGCTATACAGTTCAGACGAATAGAATTGTAACCAATCCTTTTGGCGAGTATTTGAATACAGATAGCTTAGAAACGGCAAGAGCAGATTTGAGTTATCTTAGTAATATTATTCTAAATTTAGATGCTTCTGATATGCGTATTAGATTTGCGATTGGCGAAGCTCGAACTGCACATGAAATATCACTCATTCCAGATTTAATAAAAGAGTTCGGCGATTTGTGCAATGTCTGTGTTAATGTGGATATTGATGATAATGAAATCCTCGATAATGAATTAATTATCAACTCTGCCAAGGCTGTACGCAGAATCAGTGAAATAACGCCACGAGGAGAGGGTAATTTTAATTTCACTGTTAATTTTAACTGCGATCCATTGATTCCTTATTTCCCTGCAAGTTATCATAAAAAGAAATTAGGAAATTGTTTTGTTATTGGATTAGAGACGCCTGATCTACTTGTTAAAGTGCTTTCTGAGTCGAATAAGAATACAAAGATGGTTAGTCATAATGAGCGCTTTAATTGTTATTATGAAACAATGAGGGAAGCACTTCAATTTCACATCTCAGTTATTAACAAGATTATCAAACAGATAGATACAGGTGATAATTTTTCATTTTCTGGCTTTGATAGTTCGCCAGCTCCCTCAAAAGACTGCGAAAGTATGGCTACAGTTTATGAACAAATGGGGGTTGAGTATTTTGGCGCATCTGGAACAGTTGAAGCCTCCTCTTTATTAACCAAAGTATTTAAGTCAATACAAGGTGTCGATTTAGTCGGATTTTCAGGTTTGATGCTAGCGTTAACTGAAGATACTGGACTTGCTGCTGGTACGTTCAAAGCTAATTATGATATTCACTCATTATTAACTTATAGTTCAGTTTGCGGAATAGGTTTGGATACTGTACCCATTCCAGGTGATACGTCAATTGAAAAAATTAGTGCACTTATGAGGGATACTGGAACAATGGCATTTCGTTTAAATAAGCCACTAACTGTTCGATTGTTCCCAGTGCCTGGACTGCATGCTGGAGATTTAACCTCCTTCGAAAGTGATGATTTGTGTAATTGTACTGTATTAGCTGTACCTTAGGCTGTGTGCGATAGTTTTTATTAGACGTAAAAAAGCCCGAATAATCGGGCTTTTTTAATCAAACAAATCAGTTGGGTTACTTAATCAGTTTATTCATACGCTTAACAAACTCAGCCGGGTCTTTAAGCTGTCCGCCTTCTGATAAAACCGCCTGATCAAACAAAATATTCACCAAATCTTCATCAACCTTGGTTTTTAGTTTTTTGACTAAAGGATGAGTTGGGTTGATTTCAAGAATAGGCTTGGTCTCTGGCACGTCTTGACCTAATGATGCCATAATTCTTTCCATATTGCCGCCCATTTCATTTTCATCAGCTACTAAACAAGAGGGGGACTCGCTAAGGCGATTAGAAATCTTGACTTCTTTAACTTTATTTTCAAGAATCTTTTGCATTTCTTCTAAGGTCTTTTTAAAACCTTTAGCAGTTTTTTCTTTTTCTTTCTTTTCTTCTGTAGAGTCTAAATCTTGTAAATCACCTTTGGCAACAGACTTAAGAGTTTTTCCTTCAAATTCAGTAAAGTTACTAACCATCCATTCGTCAACACGGTCAGATAATAGTAAGACTTCAATGTCTTTTTCTTTGAAGATTTCTAAATGTGGAGAGCCTTTAGCTGCGCCAAAAGTTTCCGCTGTTACGTAGTAGATGTCTTTTTGTTCGGCATCCATACGCGCAATGTAATCAGCCAAAGATACAGTTTGATCTTCACTATCACCTTTGGTAGTAGCAAAGCGTAATAAGCTTGCAATTTTGTCTTTGTTAGCCGGATCTTCAACGACACCTTCTTTCATTACCATGCCAAACTCTTTCCAAAAAGCAGTATATTTTTCTGGCTTATTTTTAGCCATTTTTTCAAGCTCTTTAAGGATTCTGCTAACCGAAGCTTTACGAATGGTATCAACCACTTTATTGCCTTGTAGGATCTCACGAGAAACATTTAACGATAAATCAGCTGTATCAATAACACCTTTAATAAAGCGTAAGTACATTGGCATTAATGCTTCATTGTCTTCCATGATGAAAACGCGTTTAGCATATAACTTAATACCACCTTTGCGTTTTGGCTCCCACATATCAAAAGGTGCTTTTGATGGGATAAATAATAATGAGGTGTAGTCTAGCTTACCTTCAACTCGGTTGTGAAGTTGTGCAAGTGGTGCAGCGAAATCATAAGTCAATGACTTATAAAATTCATCGTAATCTTCTTGTTTAAGGCTGCGTTTGTCTTGTGTCCAAAATGCATTGGCCTTGTTGACCATTTCATATTCAATGGCGTCAGAGTCTTCTTCAGCTGGTTTGATCATCATGATAGGTACTGTAATATGATCAGAGTACTTAGAGATAATACCGCGCAAACGATAAGCATCTAAAAATTCTTTTTCTTCTTTTTTAATGTGTAATGTGATTTTGGTACCAAAGTCTTCTACTGCTGCAGTTTCTAATGAATACTCACCTTCACCTTTAGAGGTCCAAATAGTGCCGTTTGATTTATCATCACCAGCTTTTCTAGTAGTTAAAACAACCTCATCTGCCACAATAAATGCAGCGTAAAAACCCACACCAAATTGGCCGATTAGGTTTGAATTTTCAGCTTGCTTTTCATCTAGACTTTCTAGGAATTTTTTAGTGCCTGAGTTGGCAATAGTGCCAATATTTTCCATGACCTCAGTTTCTGTCATACCAATACCGTTGTCAGTAATTGTAATAGTGCCTGCATCTTTGTCTACATCAATGTGAACCTGAAGAACTTCTTTGCCTTCAACCAAAGCATCGTTTGATAAAGATTCGAATTTAAGCTTGTCAACCGCATCTGAGGCGTTTGATACCAGCTCTCGTAAGAATATTTCCTTGTTGGAGTACAAAGAGTGAATCATTAAGTGTAGGAGTTGAGAAACCTCTGTTTGGAACGAGTGCGTCTGTTTAGTAGTCATTTGCTGGTAGCCTTTATTATTATGCGTAAAATGTATTGATATGGTCAAGCTAGCAAAATTCAAGTGAAAAAGCAAATAATAGATTTTATTTTGTATTTAAAAGTAGAGCGACATTACGCGCTTAATACTCAAAAGGCGTATGAACGCGATTTAAATCAATTACTTAATTTTTTAAAAACTCAAGATGTATCAAGCTGGGCAGCGCTTAATGCGCAAACACTTAATTTGTTTATTATGCAGTTGCGCCATAAAAATATCTCAGCTAGAAGTATTCGTCGCTATCTGTCTTCTATTAAAGGCATGTTGACTTATTTAGTTAATCAAGATCAATTGAAAGCTAACTGCGCGGTTCAACTACGGACGCCAAAAATTTCTCAAACCTTGCCAGGCATATTAAATTACGAGCAAGTATTGCAAATATTAAAGACAAAAAGAACCTCTCGATTTGAGAGCCGAGATGTGGCAATTATTGAGACTATTTATTCTTGTGGTTTGCGAGTTTCTGAATTGGCCGGTTTAAATGTAGTAGATGTGGATATATCCCAAGGATTTTTAACCGTTTTAGGTAAGGGCGGTAAAACCAGGCACACGCCATTGGGCGGTTCAGCACAAGAGGCAATTATTAAGCATTTAGAAACACATCATTCAAACGCACTTTTTGTGAATAAAAATGGCGACAGGATTGGTGTGAGATCAATACAAAACATGATTAAAAAACGAGCATTGGATTCTGGCATTAAAATTAACGTTTATCCGCACATGTTACGCCATGCAGCGGCAACACACTTTTTGCAATCAAGCCATGATCTGCGCTCTACACAAGAGTTTCTTGGCCATGCTAGTATTAAATCTACCCAAGTGTATACACATCTAGATTTTTTAGAATTATCCCAGGTCTATGACCGCTGCCACCCAAGGGCTAAAAAGTCATGAACATTAAAACTAGAATAGCAGTTAACGTTTTAAATGATGGTGGAATTATTAGCATACCAACGGACACCATCCAAGGATTGAGTTGTCTACCCAGATTTGATGCATCTTTGCAAAAATTGATCGATCTTAAGAAACGCTCTGTTGAAAAGGGGTTAATCTTACTGGCCAGTGATCCGGCTTATTTTCAAGATTATGTTGAGGATATATCTCTACTCACTCAATTAACCAGTACGATTAAAGACCCGATTACCTACTTATTAAAAGCAAGTGATACTGCGCCTCAAATTTTACTAGGTGGGCATGATACAATCGCCATTAGACTTACCACTAATCCATTAATCATGGATATATGTAAGTACACCCAGAGTGCTTTGGTTTCAACCAGTGCCAATATTTCTGGCTTAAAAACGGCCAAAACCACACTGGAATTACGCATATATTTTAAAGATCAATTAGACTATATAATAGCGCCCAATAAAGCTGAGAATAGCCCTTCAAGTATTATCAATTTACAAACTGGAGAAAGATTGAGATGATCGACCAGATTAAGCAATATTTATTATCATTACAAGCAGATATTTGTACCCAGCTAGAACAAGTCGATGGCCAGGCAACTTTCATTAAAGATGAATGGGAAAAGCCAAATGGCGCTGGTAATGGGCTAACGCGAGTACTAACAAAAGGTAGTGCTTTTGAGCAAGCAGGGGTTAACTTCTCCATTGTTCATGGTGATAATATGCCTGCATCCGCAACTGCACTTAGACCGGAACTAGCAGGGCGCAGTTTTACTGCGTTAGGCGTGTCATTGGTGATACATCCTAATAATCCTTATGCGCCAACTTCACATGCTAACGTGCGCTTTTTTATTGCTGAAAAAGACGGCGAAGATCCGATTTGGTGGTTTGGTGGCGGCTTTGATTTAACCCCTTATTATGGGTTTGATGAAGACGCAGTTTTTTGGCATCAAACTGCTAAAAATGCTTGCGATCCTTTTGGTAAAGAAGTGTATCCAAAATACAAAAAATGGTGTGATGATTATTTCTATATGAAGCATCGTGATGAACAGCGTGGGATTGGTGGTTTATTTTTTGATGATTTAAACGAAGGTGGTTTTGATCAATGTTTTGCTTTTGTACGTAGCGTGGGTGATAGCTATATTAAAGCCTATAGACCCATTATTGAAAAACGTAAAGATACGCCGTTTACAGACCATGAACGTCAGTTTCAACTCTATCGTCGAGGACGCTATGTTGAATTTAATTTGGTTTATGACCGAGGCACTTTATTTGGCTTGCAAACAGGTGGAAGAACGGAGTCAATTTTGATGTCTTTACCACCTTTAGTACGCTGGGAGTATCAATATGAGCCTGAGCCAAATTCACCTGAAGCTCAGCTTTATGTGAAATTTTTAAAGCCATACGACTGGATTAATAACGCCAAAGGGAGCGCTTAACAAAATGAAAACGCAAATTGATGTAAAAAGATTATTGTGCCCAATGCCGGTTATTCGTCTAGGTGAAATGATTGAAAAAGTAGCTGTTGGCGACACCATTGAAATGCTGGCAACTGACCCAGGCGTACTTCATGATATCCCCGCTTGGTGTAATGTTCATGGACATAAAGTGTTAGAAATTCAAGAAAAAGATAGTGAGTTTATTCTTCTAGTTGAGAAAATAGGGTAGAATAATTCGCTGTTTTTGCTATAAAAAATAGTTAAATACACAAAAAATTATACTTGTAACGGCGCAAGTTGCTTGACAAAGAATGTCAGTTAATAAAAATTGTTAAACTCAAGGAGAAAACATGTCTGTACAAGATGTAATGAAGATGATAGAAGACAACGACGTTAAGTTTGTTGATTTTCGTTTTACCGATACTATAGGTAAAGAGCACCACGTAAGCGTTCCGGCGCACACGATCGATGCTGATAAATTAGAAGAAGGTCAAATGTTTGATGGCTCTTCAATCGCAGGATGGAAGCCAATTAATGAATCTGACATGATTATGAAGCCAGATACGTCTACAGCTATTATGGACCCGTTCACTGAAATATCAACGCTAAATATGACGTGTGATATTATCGAATCGAATGATATGAAAGGCTACGAGAAAGATCCTCGTTCTATTGCAAAGCGTGCTGAAGCTTACCTAGGCGAAACAGGAATTGGTGATACGGCATATTTTGGTAATGAGCCTGAATTCTTTGTATTTGACAGCGTTAAGTGGGACACAGGATTTGGTCTTGGAAAAGCGTTTTACGAAATTCATTCTGAGGAAGCGGACTGGGAGTCTGGTTCTGATCTTGATGGTGGAAACAAAGGGCACCGTCCAAGAATTAAAGGCGGTTACTTTCCAGTTCCTCCAGTAGATTCATTACATGATCTACGTTCGCAAATGTGTTTAGCTATAGAAGAGATGGGTGTTACAACTGAAGTACATCACCATGAAGTTGGTACAGCAGGTCAATGTGAAATTGGTGCGCTATTCAACACGATGGTTAAAAAAGCTGATGAAACACAAATTCTTAAGTACTGTGTTCATAATGTTGCACATTTATATGGCAAAACTGCAACCTTTATGCCTAAGCCAATTGCAGTAGATAATGGCAATGGTATGCATGTTCATCAGTCAATTTTTAAAGATGGTAAAAATACATTTAATGGCGACGAGTACGGACAATTAAGCCAAACAGCTCTTTATTACATTGGTGGTATTATTAAGCATGCTCAAGCTTTGAATGCATTTACTAACTCTTCAACTAACTCTTACAAGCGTCTAGTGCCAGGTTTTGAAGCGCCAGAAATGTTAGCTTACTCAGCTAAAAACCGTTCTGCTGCGATTCGTATTCCTTTTGTATCTAATCCAAAAGGTCGTCGCATTGAAGTTAGATTCCCAGATCCAACAGCCAACCCTTACTTAGCTTTTGCTTCTATGTTAATGGCCGGCCTTGATGGTATTAAGAATAAGATTGATCCAGGCAAACCGGGTGATGAAGACTTATATGAACTATCTGAGAAACAGAAGGCTTTGATTCCTAAAGTTTGTAGTTCTTTAGATCAAGCATTAAATGCACTTGATAAAGATCGTGAATTCTTAAAAGCAGGCGGTGTATTTACTGATAACGTTATTGATTCATTCATCGAATTAAAGATGAAAGAAGTGACAGCGTTACGTGCTTCTCCACATCCTGTTGAGTTTGATATGTACTATAGCTGTTAATTAGTTTAGCGACTTAAGTACTAAAAAAAAAGCCGTGCAATTGCACGGTTTTTTAATGTCCCTAGCAAATTGATTAAGTTAAAATAACACTACTTATTTTTAAAAATAAATTCTCATGACACAATTAAGAAACGATTGGCAAATGGATGAAATCCAAAATCTATTTGATTTGCCATTTAACGATTTACTATTCAAAGCACATACTATTCACAGAGATAATTTCGATCCTAATTATGTGCAAGTGAGTTCTTTGCTTAATATTAAAACAGGCGCTTGTCCAGAGGATTGCTCTTATTGTTCTCAAAGCTCTAAATATGACACAGGGCTTGAACGTGAAAAACTGATGGAAATTGAATTGGTTTTAGAACAAGCACAAACTGCAAAAGACCAGGGTGCTACTCGTTTTTGTATGGGTGCTGCTTGGCGAAATCCAACAGATAAAAGTCTTGATAAGGTTATTCCAATGATTCAAGGTGTCAAAGCCATGGGTATGGAGACTTGTGTGACGCTAGGTATGTTGACCCAAGATCAAGCATTTACATTAAAAGAAGCTGGGCTTGATTATTACAATCACAATCTAGATACATCAAAGGAAAACTATCCTAACGTTATTACCACGCGTAGTTTCCAAGATCGCCTTGATACGCTTGAATCAGTTAAAAATGCTGATATTAATGTTTGTAGTGGTGGCATCTTAGGTTTGGGAGAAGGCCAAACAGACAGAGCCTCTATGTTGAGATCTTTAGCTAATCTTGAGTCTCACCCTGAGAGTGTTCCTATCAATCTATTAGTGCCTATTCCTGGTACGCCATTTGAGAAAATCGAGCCACCTACTGAAAGTGAATTTATTAGGGCAATTGCAGTAGCTCGAATTATGATGCCTAAGTCTGTAGTGCGATTGTCAGCAGGGCGAACAGAAATGGGTGAGGCGATGCAAGCATTGTGTTTCTTTGCAGGCGCTAATTCTATTTTTTACGGGGAGCAACTGCTTACAACAGATAATCCAGATACAGGTAGTGACAAGGCTTTATTTAAAAAGCTAGGCTTAAATATGAGCCATTTAACAAACTAACAATCTATAAAATAAAAATGAAAAAACAACTTTTAATCGTATTAACATTCGTAACTTTAACCTTTAATGCAGCGGCTGAATCTAAAAACTGTACAGTTGGATATGACAACCTTGAGCATTTAGGCAGTTGCTTGGGAGGTGTGGTGGATTCTAGTATTGGCGCTTTATCAAATTTACCTAGTGATGCAAAAAAATGGTCAAATGATCAACATCTAAAGGCAAAGCAAAAACTAGAATCAATTAAGCAGGACATTTGCAATGATAGCAACCCTATCAAAGAGGTTGTGGTTGAGAAGGTGGTTTATGTTGATCGGTTTATCAAAGTACCGGCTAAGGCCCTTGAAAGGCGCTGTATTACTAATAAAAAATCAGATCGATTTGGTAATACCAGTGAGGTGATCACTTGTACCGAATGGAAGTAATACATTAAGTCAAGTCAAACTAAAGCCGCTTTAATGCGGCTTTTTTATGCACTCAGTAATCGATTAGCTATATCTGAAGCTGCGTTAGGTTTGGCAAGCTTGTGCGCATTATCAGACATAAGGCTTAATTTTGAGGTGTCTAAGTTGAGTAGAACTTTTTCAAGCATGGGAAGAGTTAAATCTTTTTGTTCAATTAATATTCCAGCATTATTGTCGGCAAGAATTTTTGCGTTATAAAATTGATGATTGTCAATTGCATGTGGAAGTGGAATTAAAATACTGGGCTTGGCATTCAGCATTAGTTCTGAAACTGTCATTGCACCTGCTCGACATAATACAACATCAGCCCAAGCATAGGCCTTAGCCATATCATCAATAAAAGCTGTCACTTTGGCTGATTTTTGTTGATATTGAGACTGGACATAATTAAAGTGTAGTTTTCCCGTTTGATGCCAGACATTAATAGGAATGTTTAATTGTGTCACTACTTCATTAATTGGTTTTGAGCCAAGACTACCACCAATAATTAATAGGTTTAATTTTTTATTCTTGATATTAGATTTGTTAACTTTAAAAGCAACCGGATTGCCAACAGTAGTAGCTTGAATAGAGGCGTCAAAGGCGCCATCAAATGCTTGAAATGTTTGGGTGGCAAACTTAGAGAGTATTTTGTTTGTGGTGCCAGGAATGGAGTTTTGCTCATGAATAAATAAAGGCACTCTAAAAATCCAAGCAATCATGCCACCAATGCCAGAAGCAAAACCGCCCATACCTAGAGCAGCATCAGGTTTCGTTTTAATAAATACTTTAATAACTTGAAAAGTAGCCAAGGCTAGCAAAAAAGGTGCCTTGATTAAGCTAGTAAGACTCTTACCTCTTAAGCCCACTGCACTCACCGCGTGTAATTTGAAATTATTTTTAGGAACGATGTCATTTTCCATGCCTTTTTTAGAGCCAAGCCACTCAATTTGACAGTGATGTTTTTTGAGTTCACTGGCAATGGCTAAAGCCGGAAATATATGCCCACCAGTTCCACCCGCCATAATGAGAATTCTTTTATCAGACATAATTTTTCTGTTTGGAATATTCACAGCGATTTTCCATATCTATTCTAAGTAGAATGCCAAGAGCAATCAATACAAAAATCATACTAGATCCCCCATAGCTAATCAAAGGTAATGAGAAGCCTTTGGGAGGAATTAAGCCTAGATTCATCGCGATATTAACACTAAACTGCAATGATAGCCAAGTGCAAATACCAAAGCCGACATAAGAGCTGTATTTACGTTTTTGTTTTAGTGCACCTTTGGCAATCTTAAAACCTTTAAGCATAATAAAACCAAAGGTAAAAATGACAAATAGCATACCGATAATACCTGTTTCCTCGCCAATAATAGAAAAAATCATATCGGTATGTGGCTCGGGTAATTTGGTGTATTTTTGAATGCCATTACCCAGTCCAACGCCTGTCCAATCGCCTCTGGCAATGCCGATTAAAGCCTGCTTAGTTTGGTAAACTTTTTCACTATTATTAACCCATAAGTCTGTTTGCCAAAACTGTGTAAGTCTTTGCCAGCGAACACCACCATTTAAGCCGTCAACATAGAGCCAAATGCCAACTATACTAAATAAGCTACTACTAACAAAGGTTAGTTGTGCAAGATAAACACCTGCTGCAAATAGCATAACAAGTGCTGTTAAGGAAATAATGATAGTAGCACCCAGATCCATTTCTAATAAAATCAATACATCAGCTGAAAAGATAATAATAAGTGTTTTTACTAATCCCATCCAAGGTTTTTTAACATCCTTTTCCTGCCTAACAAGAAAATCAGCCATGTATAAAATCATGGTAATTTTCATCATTTCAGAAGGTTGAAATGTAAAAAATATAAAATTAATCCAGCGTGTTGAGCCATTAGCAGATCTACCAATAGGCTCTGGCAGGAAAACCAATGCTAAACAAACTAGAGTAAAGATAAAGAACCATTTGGCATGCTTTTTAAAAAAATATAAAGGAATTTTTAAACAAGTAAAAGCCAACATTAATCCGATTGAAATATAGATACTTTGCTTGAAAAAGTAGCTGTAGTTATCAAAATGCCCTAATGTAGCAGAAAATGACATTATCCAGCCAAAAGCTAACAATGCGAGAATAGCGACGGCTAAATGTTTATCAGGTAGTTGTCCAGTTTTTTCAAACATTTGGAGAATATAGGTGGTAAATTCATAGTTATTTTAACCCTCGAAAGGTGTCTTAATAACTCTAATAATTCCTATATTTATCTTAGTTTTTTATTTTGATTATGGGATAATAGTTTATTTTCAAAAAATAGTCCTATACCTATGATTTCTACTGCCAACATCACCATGCAATTTGGTGAAAAACCACTTTTTGAAAATATTTCTGTCAAATTTCAAGGCGGAAATCGCTACGGCTTGATTGGTGCAAATGGTTGCGGAAAGTCAACTTTTATGAAAATTCTAACGGGTGAATTAAAGCCTAGCAACGGTACGGTGAGTATCAGCGAAGGCGAAAGACTTGGTATTTTGCGCCAGGATCAGTTTGCTTATGAAGATTTTCGTGTGGTTGATACAGTTATCATGGGCCATGAAAAGCTTTGGGAAGTTAAAAAAGAAAGAGATCGTATTTATGCCTTACCAGAAATGAGTGAAGCGGACGGTACCAAGGTTGCACATCTTGAAATGGAGTTTGCTGAGATGGGTGGCTATATGGCTGAATCATCTGCTAGTGAACTGTTGTTGGGTTTATATATCCCTGAAGAGCAGCATTATGGCCTAATGAGTGAGATTTCGCCAGGTTGGAAAATGCGAATCTTGCTGGCTCAGGCGTTATTCTCTGATCCTGAAATTCTACTACTTGATGAGCCAACCAACAACTTGGATATTAACTCAATTAGCTGGTTGGTTAATGTACTAAATGAGCGTAAAGCAACCATGGTCATTATTTCGCACGATAGACACTTCTTAAATGGTGTGTGTACGCATATGTCTGATTTGGACTATGGCGCGTTAAATACTTTTCCAGGAAACTATGACCAGTTCATGATTGCATCAACTGCAATTCAGGAAAAAATGCAGTCTGATAATTCTAAAAAAGAAGCTAAAATTAAAGAATTAAAACACTTTGTGTCTCGTTTCTCATCAAATGCTTCTAAAGCTAAGCAAGCCACATCACGTCAGAAGCAACTTGAAAAGATTGAGCTTGATGATATTAAACCCTCCTCTAGAGTTAGCCCTTATATTTATTTTGATCAAGAAAATAAACTTCATAGAAATGTACTAGAAGTTGAAGGCTTGAATAAGAGTTTCGGCGATCTTCATGTTCTTAAGGATATTGAGTTTTTATTTGAAGTGGGAGAGCGTGTAGCTATTATTGGTCAAAATGGTGTCGGTAAAACTACACTATTACGCGCTCTAGTTGGTGAAATTAAAGCTGACAAAGGTAAGATCAAGTGGAGTGAAAATATCAATATTGGTTATTATGCTCAAGATAATAGCGCTGATTTTAAAGAAGATATGACTGTGCTTGATTGGATGGCACAATTTAAACAGCCGAAGCAAAATATGCAGGATATGCGCGGCGTACTTGGCAAAATGCTGTTCGGTAAAAATGACATTATTAAAAGTGTTAAATCACTATCAGGTGGTGAGAAGGGCAGAATGTTATTTGGTAAGCTAATGCTTCAGCAACCAAATGTTTTGGTGATGGATGAGCCAACTAACCACTTAGATATGGAGTCCATTGAGGCACTTAACCTTGCTTTGGAAAATTATGAGGGTACACTGATCTTTGTCAGTCACGATAGGGAGTTTGTATCATCATTATCGACCAAAGTTGTAGAGTTGAAAGAAGATGGCATGCATTATTATTCTGGCAACTATGAGGATTACCTAAAGTCACAAAAATAAGCCTATGATCACAGCAGTATTAAGAAGATTTGTAAAGCGCGAAAGCTTTGATTCTGCTTCAATACTGTCGTTTAGTAGTTTGTTTGCCCTTGTTCCAGGGTTAGCATTAGGCTTGAGTGTTTTTTCATTTTCTCCATATTTTTACGATCTACAGCAGTATCTAGAGCAATTTTTGTTTACTCAGCTTCTACCTCAAAACCATGGAGTAGCTAAAGAGTATATTCAGCAGTTTATCAATCAAGCACAATCTTTAAAAGGTGTTAGCTCCGGGTTTCTAATTTTTGCAGTAATGCTTTTACTGTTCGAGGTGGATAAACGTATCAATCTTATTTGGCATGATGTGCATCATCGTCATTGGATGAAAGGACTTGTTTCTTATTTATTCGTATTGTTCTTGGGGCCAATATTTTTAGCTGCGTCAATATTTCTAAGCTCTTATGTGGTTGCATCGGATATTTTCAATCAACTACCTATGATCAACTATGCGCCCATATTCACGCCGCTAATCCTATCTAGTGTGGGTTTTTCGATTTTGTATTATGTCGTCCCTTTAGAGAAAATTAGATATATAAACGCTCTCAAAGCGGGGATTATTGCAGCTTTATTATTGGAGCTTATTAAGTATGCTATGTTTATCTACATACAATATTTTCCAATTTATGAACTCATCTACGGCGCACTTTCTGCATTAGTGCTACTTATGGTTTGGATTTATTTAGCATGGGCTATTGTTTTATTGGGCGCTAGTTTTTGCTATTGCTTTGAGAGAAAGGCCTAGAGAGTCAAAGATCCGGTGATAAATTTTTTTATCAAGAGATCCATATCTAACAACTAGCGTAAAATTAGCAACCTTTAATATCGTTCACTTTACTTATGTTTACCGGCATCATTCAAGCACTTGGCAGTATTAAAACTAAAGTAGTCTATGATAAGGGTGCTGTATTTAGTTTTACTGCAACAAATTTTGATTTTTCCAGTATTTCTATCGGCGATAGTATTGCGGTTAATGGTGTGTGTTTAACAGCTGTTGAGGTAGGCTCTGATTTTTTTAAAGCAGATGTATCTCAAGAGACGCTAGATTGCTCTATTTTCTCTGAGCTGGAGCAGGGTGATCATGTTAACCTTGAAAAGGCACTGAGACTTAATCAAGGTATTGACGGGCATTTAGTTAGCGGACACGTTGATGGAACTGCAAATGTCAGTGAGCAATTTAATGAAGGCGAGTCAACACGTTTTAAGATTAATGCACCAGATAATTTGGTAAAATACATTGCTAGAAAGGGCTCTGTATGCATTAACGGCGTTAGTTTGACAGTCAATAGTATTGCAGGTAATATTTTTGATTTGAATATTGTTCCACATACGCTAAATGTTACAACTTTAGGTGAATTACAAACAGGTGATCAAGTCAACCTAGAGGTTGACATTATTGCGCGCCATTTAGAGCAATTATTAAACAATAAATAATCATGATAAAAGCAACGATCGAAGAAATCTTAGAAGATTACAAGCAAGGCAAGATGATCATCCTTATGGATGACGAAGATCGTGAAAATGAAGGTGATTTAATCATCCCAGCAGCGACCTGTACCAAAGAAGATATTAACTTTATGGCTACTCATGGCCGTGGTTTGATTTGCTTAACCCTAACTCAAGAACGTTGTAAGCAGCTTAATTTGCCATTAATGGTAGCGCATAACAACGATGCTAATGGCACAAACTTTACCGTTTCAATAGAAGCGGTAGAAGGTGTAACAACAGGTATTTCAGCTGCAGATAGAGCTAAAACTATCTTAGACGCTGTTGCACCAAATGCGACTGCAGCTGATATTGTTCAACCAGGCCATATCTTTCCTTTGATGGCTCAACCTGGTGGCGTATTAATTCGTGCTGGTCATACTGAAGCAGGCTGTGATTTAGCTCGCTTATCTGGGTTTGAGCCCGCCTCTGTGATTGTCGAAATCCTTAACGAAGATGGCTCTATGGCGCGACGTGATGATTTGGAAATTTTTGCTGAAAAACATAATATTAAATGGGGTACGATCGAAGATTTGATTTCTTACCGCATTGAAAATGAAAAAACAATTGAACGTATTAATGAGCGTGAATTTGAAACTGAGTATGGCACATTTAGACTGGTTTCGTTCTTAGATAGTATTTACAATGAAACTCATTTAGCTTTGGTTAAGGGTGAGATTATTGATGGTAAAGAGACTTGCGTCCGTGTTCATATGGAGGATACCTTTAGAGATGTCTTGCAAGAGAGCGTAAGTGGCTTTAGTGTAGGTAATGCACTTAAGCATATTTCTAAATCACAAAGTGGTGTTTTTTTGCTACTTAGAAAGCAAACTGATCAGTCTATTTTGCAAAGTATGGACCACAGCTCTCGCGTGTGGAGTGACGTTAAAACATATGGTGTTGGTGCTCAAATATTATCTGATTTAGGTGTCAAAAAAATGAGAATCCTAGGTTCACCTGTAAAGCTACATGGTCTTAAAGGATTTGGCTTAGAAGTTACTGAATATGTAGATATTAAAAACTAAGGAGTTAGATGGAATTTAAATTTGATAAAAATGCAAATAGCAACTTCTTAAAAGACAGTAAGGTTGCTATTATTGTTGGCTATTTTTACCAAGATATTGGTGATAAGCTTCTATCAGCAGCGCAAGAAACGCTCAATAAATACGGTATTGATGAAAGCAATGTTAATGTTTTTTACGCACCTGGCGCATTTGAAATTCCACTATTGGCTAAACGTTTAGCGTCACAACAAACTAATGGTGCAAATTTATATGACGGCATCGTGACACTCGGTGCAGTTATTAACGGTGAAACCCCTCACTTTGATTTTGTTTGCAATGAATGTGCACGTGGAGTGGCTGATGTTTCTTACCAATTTGAGGTGCCAACAGCCTTTGGTGTTTTAACTACGTCGAATATGGAGCAAACCATTGGTAGAGCCGGAGGTTACAAAGGCAACAAAGGCGAGGAAGCTACTATGGCCATGATCGAAATGCTTTATTTGATGAAACAAGCAGACACCCAAAAATTCTAAATTATGGCATTTAAAACACCAAAGCAGCGTTCTCGTGAACGCGTTGTTCAAGCAGTTTATCAATATCTAGTATCTGGTGGCGAAGTGTTGCAAATTGAGCAACAGTTCTTAAATCAAAAAGAGGGGAAAATTTCTAAGGCCTTTTTCTCTAATCTATTTATTAACATTCTTAAAAACAGAACTGAGCTGGACTCGCTAATTGCGCCAACTATCTCCAGAGAAACTGACGAGCTTGGTTCTGTGGAGCATGCCATACTATACTTGGGTGCATACGAGTTACAAAACTCAATTGAAGTACCTTATAAGGTGGTTATCAATGAGGCGCTTGAGCTTGCCAAATTGTATGGCGCTGAAGGTGCCTTTAAGCTTATTAATTCGTCACTTGATCAATTAGCCAACAAGCTGAGAGTTATTGAAATAAGTAAATCATGAATCGGTGGGTTTTCGCATTATTCCCATTTTTATTATGGTTTAAAGAGGTTAATAAAAGCACTTTAAAGGCAGATCTTATTGCTGGATTAACGGGTGCTGTAGTCGTTTTACCTCAGGGTGTTGCTTTTGCAACTATTGCCGGACTTCCACCAGAATACGGCCTATATACAGCAATGGTTACACCAATAATTGCGGCATTATTTGGCTCGTCATACCATTTAGTTTCAGGCCCAACCACGGCCATTTCAATTGTTATTTTTTCAACCATTAGTCGCCATGTCGATCCAGGATCCCCAGAGTTTGTGTCAATGGCATTAACCCTAACTTTTCTGGCTGGTGTTTATCAGTTTGCATTTGGTTTGGCTAGATTTGGTGTTTTGGTAAATTTTGTATCGCACACGGTTGTAATAGGATTTACAGCTGGTGCTGCCATCTTAATTGCAACCAGCCAATTGAAACATATTACTGGTATTCATATACCCAAAGGAGAGTCGTTTTTACATACATGGATTGACTTATACCAAGATTTTTTCAGTATGGATTCTTACCTACTAGTAATTGCATTCGTAACTCTATTTAGCGCAATTTTGTTTAAAAAAATCTGGCCAAAATCACCTAATCTTTTAATAGGCATGGTGCTTGGTAGTGTTTTGGCTTTTTATATTAGTCGATTTCAGCTTTCACAAAGTATCCCGCTTGTTGGGGAAATACCGGCACATTTACCACCGTTATCAATGCCAGATCTTTCGTTTTCTACGATTTCCTCACTTGCATCAGAAGCGTTTGCTATTGCGTTGTTAGGATTGATTGAAGCTGTCTCTATTAGTCGGGCAGTTGCCACAAAATCCAATCAAAGAATTAGTGCGAATCAGGAGTTTGTTGGGCAGGGAATGTCTAATATGTTTGGTAGTTTTTTCTCTAGTTATGCAGGCTCTGGCTCTTTTACAAGATCGGGAATTAATTATGAATCTGGCGCAAAGACACCTCTCTCCGCTATTTTTGCAGCCTTGTTTTTAATGGTTATTGTATTGTTAATTGCACCATTAACAGCTTATTTACCGATTGCAGCGATGGGCGGTGTTATCTTGTTGGTGGCTTATAATTTAGTCGATGTACATCACATTGTTAAAATTTTCAAATATAGTAAATCAGAATCTTCAATTTTAATTACAACTTTCCTAGCGACTTTGTTCCTTGAATTGGAGTTTGCAATTTACTTAGGTGTACTCCTATCTTTGGTTTTATTTTTAGCAAAAACATCAACACCTAGAATACCAACTTTATCGATTGATAATATTGACAATAAGACCTCTAGAAGTTTTATAAATATTGCTAAAAAGCCACTTAGACAGTGTCCTCAGCTAAAAATAATTAGAGTTGATATGTCAATCTATTTTGGATCAATTAATCATATTTTAAAAAAAATTGAAAAAATATCTGATGGTCAGGGTATTCATCATATTTTAATTGTTGCTAGCGGCATTAATTTTATTGATTTATCAGGAATTGAGGCTTTGATTTCTGAAAATGATCGATTAAAAAAAAGACAAGGTGGTTTGTATTTTGTTGGGTTAAAGGCACCTGTTTATCAATTTTTAGCACAAGCGCACTTTATTAAAAACATTGGCAGAACAAACTTTTTTGATTCTAAGCAATTAGCAATCAATACAATTTACACTCGCCTTAATCGAGATGTCTGTAGTCAATGTGATGTAAAAATTTTTAACGAATGCCAATAGTTTTTAATTTGTTAACGTGTAAAAAAAATCATGAAATTTAATCCTATTTCAAATCCCCTGGATAAGCTTCCGGAAATACTCAAGCAGAATTTAAAACGTAATTTATGTGTTTGCAATGAGGTTAAAAAAATAGATATTATTAATGCAATTGCCAATGGTGCAACTACGCTGACAAAGGTTCGAGATAAGACTTATGCCACAAGTGGCAATGGCTGCTGCACGAGACAAGTAGAGCGATTGATTGAGTGTATCCACTCATCCGAATAATACTAAAATATTTGAATGACAATTAAAACCATTATTCAATCTAGTAGATTGCCTTTCTTAATACTGACACCTATATGTGTATTACTGGGCGCTAGTGTTGTGATATACGAACAAAAAAGCATTGATTTATTACTACTAACATTGGTTGTTATCGGCGGGCTATCAGCGCACATTAGTGTTAATACATTTAATGAATATTTAGATTTTAAAAGTGGCTTGGATTTAGAAACTAAGCGCACTGATTTTAGTGGTGGTAGTGGCGCATTGCCTAAAAATCCAGAAGGGCTTAAGTCAGTATGGTTAACAGCTGTTGTGTCACTACTTATTACATTACTAGTTGGTATTTATTTTATTAGCCTGTATGGGCTTTTAATTGCTCCAATTGGCTTATTGGGCGTAGTCCTAATTGTGACGTATACCAGCTGGATTAACAAACATCCTTGGCTTTGCTTAATAGCGCCAGGATTAGGATTTGGGGTATTAATGGTTATTGGCACTCAGTTTGTTTTGGTTGGCGAATACTATGTATTATCACTATGGATTTCTATCATTCCATTTTTACTGATTAATAATTTGTTGTTATTGAATCAATATCCTGATATCCAGGCTGATATTAATGCAGGTCGCCGTCACTTTCCAATTGCCTATGGCGTTAGTGCAAGTAACAAAATTTATGGCTTGTTTGTTGTTTTAGCTATGATAGTGCTTATTGGTTACGTGTTAATGGGCTATCTACCAATATTAAGTTTAATTGCGTTAGCACCTATATTATTAGCTTTTTTTCCTTTGTATGGCGCTGTTAAATATAGGGAAAATATTGGCAATCATCCGCAGTTTTTAGGGGTAAATGTCGCAGTTACTTTATTAACGCCGCTGCTATTGTCATTTTCCCTATTAATATAGATTTTTTAAAGTGTAGACCAGTAGAGAGATGAAAAAATTATTAAGTGATAATAACAAAATTTTAATGGAGGCTGCAGTTGTTGAGCGTCTAAGACGCTCCAGTCATTTTAAATTACATTCAAAATTAGTTAATGCTCCATTGATTTATGATGAATATGGAAAAAAGGCGTTAACAAATATATATCAAGAATATGCTGATATTGCGGAGCAGTCTAAAATCCCACTTCTGCTATGCACGCCAACATGGAGGGCAAATCATTCAAGGGTTATGTCGTCAAATGTTCCAATGTCTATTAATCGTGACGCGGTTGACTTTCTAGTTGACTTTAGAAGTTTACAAGAAAATAGTAGCAACCTAAAAATAGGAGGATTGATAGGGTGTAAAAATGATTGCTATCAACCTAGTGAAGGGTTATCTAAGTTAGAGGCTCAGAATTTCCACTCTTGGCAAATTGAGCAGCTTGCAAGCAGCAAGGTTGATTATCTAATTGCTGAAACACTTCCGAATGTAGAGGAAGCTCTTGGTATTGCTAAGGCAATGGAGTTGACAGGGATTCCGTACATTATAAGTTTTGTTATTTCAAGAGATGGTTTAATTTTGGATGGAACGACACTACTAGATGCTGTTAACTACATTGACGAGAATACAAATATAAATCCATTAGGTTATATGGTTAATTGCATTTTTCCATCATTTATTTCTCCTGAAATTCAACCTTTAGCCTTATTTGAAAGACTTATTGGGTGTCAGGCTAATGCATCTTCATTAGATCATTGTGATCTTGAGGAGGCGGATAATTTGGAATCTAATCCTGTGTCTGAATGGGGAAGTCTTATGATTGAATTAAATAAAAAATATGGAATTAAAATTCTCGGTGGCTGTTGTGGAACGAATATCGAGCATTTAAATTACATAGCAAATCATTGAGTAGCTAGTCAATCTACTCCAAATTAGGCGAAAGTAGTCTTTCCGCCTGATCTACCGAAACTCCTTTTCTGTTCGCATAATCTTGAACTTGTTGTTGATTGATTTTTGCCACACCAAAATATCTAGCGTCTTTATTAGCGAAGTACCAGCCACTAACACTGGCTGTTGGTAGCATTGCGTAAGAGCTAGTGAGAGTCATACCAGTATTTTTTTCAACATCAAGTAAATCCCATAGCTTGCCTTTTTCACTATGCTCAGGGCACGACGGATAGCCCGGGGCAGGGCGGATACCGCGGTATTTTTCTTCAATTAGTTTGTCATTATTAAAGTCTTCATCGCTATAGCCCCATATTTCTGTGCGAAATTTATAGTGCATCATTTCAGTAAAAGCTTCAGCAAAACGGTCAGCCACAGCCTTGATCATAATTGAATTATAATCGTCATGATCGGCCTCAAAAGCTGCTACCAATGGTTCAATATTAATACCAGCTGTTACTGCGAAGGCACCCATGTAATCTTGCACACCACTTTCTTTAGGGGCGATGAAATCACTCAAGCAGAAATTAGGCGTATTACCTTTTTTATCTAGCTGTTGTCGCAGATGGTTAAGCGTCATGAACACCTCACCATTCTCATTAGTTAATTCAATGTCTTCATTGACACTATTAGCAGGAAAAATACCGACAACAGCATTAGCCTGTAATAATTTCTCATCGATAACTTTTTTAAATAAGACTTTGGCATCTTTAAAGAGAGCTGTAGCAGATTCTCCCACTACTTTATCAGTCAAAATATCGGGAAATTTACCTGCTAACTCCCAGGTTCTGAAAAATGGAACCCAATCAATAAATTGAAAAATTTCATTAAGATCATAATCCTCAAACACATGAATACCGAGTTTTTTAGGCTTAGTAATGTTGTCAAATTTAATGTTTGGCTTGTTTTCTCTAGCTGCTTCTAGACTAATGAGTTTACTTTTGCCTTTATTTGCACGTCTAACTCTAACTTTTTCGTATTCTTCTTTAGTGCTGCTAACCAAAGCAGGCTTTAATTTTTCGGATAATAATGAAGTGGCAACACCAACTGCTTTGGAAGCATCCTTGACATAAAATACACCATTATCATATTGTGGCTCAATCTTAACAGCCGTGTGTGCAATTGAAGTCGTGGCACCACCAATCATTAAAGGTAGCTCAAAGCCTTGGCGTGTCATTTCTTTAGCAACAGAGACCATTTCATCCAGTGAAGGGGTGATCAAGCCAGAAAGGCCAATAATATCAACATTTTCTTTAATGGCAGTTGCTAGAATGGTTTCAGCTGGGACCATTACGCCTAAGTCAATAATCTCATAGTTATTACATGAGAGTACCACTCCAACAATGTTTTTACCAATGTCGTGCACATCACCCTTAACAGTGGCCATTAGAATTTTGCCTCGAGCTCTAGAGCCACAATCTTGTTTTTCCGCCTCTAGGAAGGGGTCCAGATAGGCAACTGATTTTTTCATTACTCGAGCAGATTTAACCACTTGTGGTAAAAACATTTTGCCATCGCCAAACAAATCGCCTACAACATTCATGCCATCCATCAATGGGCCTTCAATCACCAGAATAGGGCGACCTAATTTGTCAAGTGCTTCTTGGGTGTCTTCATCAATAAATTCGGTAATGCCTTTAACTAAAGAATGCTCCAAGCGTTTTTCTACTGCCCATGTGCGCCACTCTAAATCTTTTTTATTGTCTTGAATTTCACCCGAACCCGAGAATTTAGGTGCAAGTTCGACTAGGCGTTCACCTGCATCAGCATCTGAATTTAACACCACATCTTCAACTGCTTTTTTCAGCTCTGGATCAATGTCATCATAAACCACTAGCTGGCCTGCGTTAACAATACCCATGGTCATACCAGCTTTGACTGCATGGTATAAAAATACTGAGTGAATCGCCTCACGTACAGGATTATTACCCCTAAAAGAAAACGAAACATTTGATACGCCACCTGATATTTTGGCATACGGTAATTTTTTAGTGATCTCTCGAGTAGCTTCAATAAAATCAACACCGTAGTTGTTATGCTCTTCAATGCCAGTTGCTACAGCAAAAATATTAGGATCAAAAATAATATCTTCAGCTGGGAAATCAACCTCATTAACCAAAATATTATAGGCATTGGTGCAAATTTCAATTTTGCGTTCCTGGGTGTCAGCTTGCCCAGCTTCATCAAATGCCATCACAATAATAGCAGCGCCATAGCGCTTACATAGATGCGCATATTTAACAAAGTTTTCTTTGCCTTCCTTGAGTGATATGGAATTGACAATCGCCTTACCTTGAGTACACTTAAGGCCAGCTTCGATAATACTCCACTTTGAGGAGTCCACCATTAATGGTACTTTTGAAATATCTGGCTCTGTAGCAATTAAATTCATAAAACGAACCATAGCTGCTTCACCATCAAGCATGCCTTCGTCCATATTAATATCAACAATTTGAGCGCCATCTTCAACCTGTGCACGACAAATATCCAGAGCTTCTTCGTACTCTTCATTTAGGATAAGTCTTTTAAATTTGGCAGATCCAGTGATATTGGCACGTTCACCAACATTGACAAATAAAGCATCATCAGCAATATTACAAGCTTCTAGTCCAGAAAGACGACATTCAGGTTTTATAGTGGGAATCTTTCTAGGTGGCAAGCCTTCAATAGCATCTGCAATACATCTAATATGTTCTGGTGTTGAGCCGCAACAGCCACCTAAGATATTTACTAAACCAGACTCTGCCCATTCGCTTACCTGTTTACTCATGGTAATTGCACCTAGGTCATACTCACCAAATTCATTTGGTAGACCAGCATTAGGGTGGGCCGACACATAAGTATCTGCTACACGAGACATTTCAGCTACATATTGGCGTAACAAATCAGGTCCTAGTGCACAATTAAGACCAATTGAGATTGGCTTGGCATGGCGTAATGAATTGTAAAAGGCCTCAGTCATCTGTCCAGATAATGTACGACCTGAGGCATCAGTAATAGTGCCTGAAATCATAATAGGCAATTCTACTTTATCATCTTCAAATACTTGTTGTACGGCAAAAATTGCAGCTTTTGCGTTTAGTGTGTCGAAAATGGTTTCAATTAGTATGATATCTGCGCCACCTTCAATTAGGCCACGAGTTGATTCTATATAAACCTCAACAAGTCCATCAAAGGTAACATTTCTAAAGCCAGGGTCATTAACATCTGGTGAAAGTGAACAGGTGCGTGAAGTAGGGCCAATAACACCAGCAACAAAACGCGGCTTCTCAGCTGTTGAAAATTCATTACAAGCTTCTTTAGCAAGTCGTGCACTTTCAACATTAATCTCATAAGCAAACTCCTCCATCTGATAATCAGACATAGAGGTTTTAGTGGCATTAAAAGTATTGGTTTCTACAATATCTGCACCCACTTCTAAATACGAGCGATGAATGTCTTGGATAATTTTTGGTTGAGTTAAGGATAGTAGATCGTTATTACCTTGTACCAAAACATGCCAATCTTTAAAGCGCTCACCGCGATAATCTTCTTCACTAAGTTTGTGCTTTTGAATCATGGTGCCCATAGCGCCATCTAGTACTAAAATTCGTTGCTCTAAAAGGGATTGTAGGATTTTTTTTGTGCTCATGGGCGGTATTATACCCAAAGGCTATTAAGACGCCACACTCGATAAATTGAGCTTTATAATAGATTTTAAATTACAGATAAAGGATACAATGAAAAAAATATTATTAGTCGGATTAACGATCATGAGTTTTAATGCACAAGCATTTTTAGATTTTAATAGCTATGGTGATGACTATAAAAACAATGATTGGCCAGTTTGGACACCCATGTTTTGGATGGATAAAGCCAAAAATAATAGCCCATTTTCAGATAACAAAAACACTCAATATGGCTATCCTTACAATAATCGCCCTTACAATGTTGGCGCTTCGCAATTCAATATGGCCAATATGCCCACGCCTAATCAGGCATTTCAGGCTGAATCACAGCAAGCGCCAAGCCCAATTTATATGACGCCAGCAGCCATGTCATTCTCTAATTTAAATAACAAAGCCTCATCGCCAGTACGCAATTTATCAGGCCCATATCCATCTAATTACAATTTTTCTGAACCAAGAAATCCTTATGGTAATGGATTTTAATAATAATTAAAGCTTGCAAGTCTATATTATCATGGTATAATATAGTTTCTTTAATTTTAGATATGGAGATAAGGTCATGAAAAAACTTTTAGCAATAGCATTAATCGCAGCTTCTTTAAGCGCAAACGCATTTTTTAACAGCAACGATATGCCGTGGAACAACAATTACAGCAACAACAATTACAGCAACAACAATGGCTACCAAGAAGATAACGGTATGTTTGGTTACAACTCATACGATTACTGGGATCCACGTTGGTACATGGAAGAAATGTCAAACATGGTAGACAAGTTTGATGATGAATTCAATAACAACAACAACGGTTGGAACAATAATAACTTCAATGGTTATAACCCATACAATAGCTCAAACAATCCTTGGAATAGTTCACAGGCGCTTCAAGCTCCAGTTGCACCAACTAAGTAAGTTTTAGTTAGTTTAGAAAAAACCAGTATTTTGTTACTGGTTTTTTTTCGCCCATTCAATTAGTTTAAGTGGTTTATAATTAAGGTTAATATTAACCAATATTAAAAATAAGGAGACAGATGAAAAGAATAATAACAGCATCGTTAATGACTTTAGCAATTAGTGCATCAGCTAATTATGGCAACAATCCATGGGGAAACAATGGTTGGGGTAGTAATTCTAATAACACCAATAATGGCTTTGTTGCTCATAATCCAAATTCTTTTTTCACACCTGATTGGTTTAGTGAAGAAATGGACGACATGATGGATGAGTTCGATACAAACAGCACACCTTGGAATTCCAATGGTTATAACAACAGACCTTGGAATAATAACAGTGGCCCATGGAATGGCCGCAACCAGAGCGGAAGCGTACCTTGGCAAAATAACAACTGGAATCAAGGCTTGCGAGGTAACTCACAGCCATTTAATTTCCGTAATAATTCATTTAGACCAATGAACAATGCAACACCTGTAAGTAACACACAAGCAAGATAAACTTAATAAAACAAGGAAAAATCATGAAAAAAATAATCGTAATCACATTAATGACAGTTGCACTTGGTGCATCTGCTTTTAGCAATAACTGGAATAGCAACAATCCTACAAACTTTGGCAACAACACGCCTTGGAGTAACGGTGGCAATGCTAACAACTTTGGTAATTTTAACAACGGCCCTTGGAATGGACAAAGCTTTAACAATGGCCCTTGGTCAAATACAAATAGCTGGAGTAAAAATGTTCCAATGAATGGTGGTAATTTTAATAATGGTCCTTGGTCAAATAGCAATAATTGGAGTAAAAACATGCCAATGAATACTAACAACATGCCAATGAATACTAACAACATGCCAATGAATACTAATAGCTTTAACAACACTCCTTGGAGTAACGGTAATAGCTTTGGCCCAATGAAGGCAGATACAAACTTTAACCCGTTTAATGGTGGCAATAACTCTCAGCCATTTAACATGGGTACAGGTGCATCTCCATTTGGTTTTGATACAGGTTCAAATTCTTTTGGACCAATGAAAAACGGACCTTGGAACTATGGTTACAACCAAGTAATTCCTGCTACAGCTGAATCAGACACACCACCAGCAGCAGAAACAACCAAGTAAGTCTTTAGTTGTTTAAGAAAAAGCCGGTTAATAGCCGGCTTTTTTGCGTCTAAAAAAGCGCTTCAATATTTGATGTTTGATTGAGGTAAAATTGTCGTCCAAATTATTTATCTTTTAAGCCAGGTGGCAATATGACAACAGAATGCTTGTTTTGTGAATTAAAAAATCAAGAAAGAATTATTGGTGAATGCGATTTAACCATTACTTTTATTGATAATTTTCCAGCTTCTCCTGGCCATACTTTGGTCATTCCAAAGCGCCACTTTGCAACTTACTTTGAGGCGAGCGAGGCGGAGTTATTGGCAATTGGTATTGCCGTGCAAAAAGCAAAATTAATTCTTGACAAAGAATTCAGGCCTGATGCTTACAATATCGGTGTTAACAATGGAGAAATGGCTGGGCAAAGTATTAAACATTTGCATGTGCATTTAATTCCACGTTACAAAGGTGATGTTGAAAATCCTAAAGGCGGTGTTCGCTGGATCTTAAAAGATCGCGCTAATTATTGGGACAATAAAAATAAATCTTAATGCGCTAAATAACTAAAAATAGCTTATATCGATTATTGCTCCAGTGTATAGTTCAATCTAATACTATTTAATTCTTGAGGAGAATCGACATGAAAAACACAAGACACCATATTATCAAAACTTGCTTAGGGCTAACATTAGCTATTAGTACCTTGTCGAGTGCCAATTTTAGCAATCCGTCTTCGATGATGTCGCCATTTGGTGGGCAGGGTGTTTCCCAGCCTCAAATGCAACCTTTTGGTAATTCTATGCCGTGGGGAGCTCAAGGTTACTCTCAGCCTAGATATTCTAACTCTAGATATGCGACACCAAGACAAGGATATTCTCAGCCTGCTTACAATCCTATGCCATGGGCAGTAAATTCAGCACCTAGCCGTCAAGCTAGTAGGCCGGCACAATCTTTTGGTGGGATGAGTATGATGCCATTTAATCCAGGTATGCAGCCTCAGAAGCAATATCAGCAGCCTCAGTCTTCATTTATGATGCCAGGAATGGATCAAGGTATTCGAACAATGATGGAGCCGGGTAAGGTTATAGCTGAAGAAGCAACACCTGGTGTTTATATGAAGCCAACTTGGCGTTGATTAAGCATAAAGTAAAGTCAAAAATATTTCTTTTATGGGTGCTCGATTAGGCGTATAGTTAAATTGAGTTCATCAAAAAAAAGGAGAAAATATGCAGTTCAAGAATATGATTGCTGAAGTTTCAGAAGCCTTATCAGCAACTGGAACCTCTATAGCAGCACAATCCTTTAGCAAGGATTTGGTTCGTGCAACGCAAGCGAAAACCAAGGTTGATACTCAAGTTGTACAGCCTTGGTTAAAAAGCCGCAAGCATATTGGCCATGCTTTTTTTCAGCCAAAAACACACAGCTTGAAAATGGCAGCAAGAATGTACAATCATGGTATTAAGAGAATTTAATTAATATCCAAAGGTATCTCGAAGCCCACGGCGATTCATAAAATTCGCTTTTTAAGGTCATCATGATTTTTTAGAGAGGCTAGCTTGGTTTAACCAGTGATCTAAATGATTAGCAAAAGCTTGTCTATCTGCTTGGCTTAGTGGTGCCGGGCCACCAGTTTGCACACCACTTGAGCGTATCACATCCATAAAATCACGCATACTAAGTTTTGATTTAATATTACCAGCGCTAAACAACTCTCCTCTTGGACTGAGAGCAAGTCCACCTTTAGTGATAACTTCATCTGCCAAAGGTATGTCGCTAGTGATTACTAAGTCACCTGGATTTAAGCGCTTAACAATCTCATTGTCAGCCACATCAAACCCAGCTCCTACCTGAATAAAGCTAAGATAGAGGGAGGGTGGTAGATATAATGCATGATTAGCAACTAGAGTTGTTTTAGTTTGAGTGCGATCCGCTGCTTTAAAGAGAATATCTTTAATAACAACGGGACAAGCATCTGCATCAATCCAAATTTGTACGGGTTGTTTATTAATCATAAATTATTAATCAATAGTTTCGCTAGGGTGATTATCCCTATTGAAAAAGGTAGATGTGTCCTATATATCTTGGATAGGCCATTATGGCATTTGGCTAAAAAAAATAACGAAACATGTAGCTATAAAAAAAAGCCTGTAATAACAGGCTTTTTTAAAGTTTCTTTTATCCCTACTTAGAAAGGAATATCATCATCAAAGCCATTATCAACAGGTGTAATTGGATCTTGTGTAGGTGCTTGCGCTCTAGGTGCACTTGGTGCAGATTGCTGGCCACCAGCTTGTGGCGCTCCACCCATTGGTGCACCTTCACGACGATCTAACATTTGCAATGTACCATTAAAACCTGAAACAACCACTTCAGTCGTGTAACGATCAGCGCCTGATTTATCTTGCCACTTACGAGTTTGTAGCTTACCTTCAACATACACTTTAGAGCCTTTGTCTAAATATTGGCCGGCAATTTCAGCTAACTTACCAAATAAGCTAACGCGGTGCCATTCTGTTTTCTCTTGTTTTTGACCAGTATTTTTATCTGTCCAAGATTCGCTTGTTGCCACCGAAATATTAGCAATTGCATTGCCGTTTGATGCAAATTTAACTTCTGGCTTTTGGCCTAAGTTACCTACTAAAATTACTTTATTAATGCCTGCCATAATATTTTTTCCCGTAAATTTTTAATGTTTTTCAGTGTTCATACTTAGTGCGATTAGCCACCAAATAAGTGCGATAAATGTGGTGAATAAGAATACACTATTTAGACCGAGCGTGTGGTAAATCCACCCGCCAGAAATACCACCTACAAATGCCCCTAAAAATTGTGAACTAGCATAGAAACCCATTGCTAGTCCACGTTTATCGCTGGTTGCTGTTTTGGCGATTAGTGAAGGCAGTAGTGCCTCTAAGGCATTAAATGCCGTAAAAAATAAAGTAAGAATAATAAAGAATGTGGCGTAATTTAAGGCAGTTTGATAAAACAGCATTTGACTTAATGCTAACAAGAAAATCGCTAACAAAAAAATGGTTTTAGTCTTTTGATATTTAGTGGCAACAATGATCATTGGAACCATGCCTAGAAAGGACAAAATAATAACAGGTAAATAAATTTGCCAATTATCTTGAATGGAAAGAATGTTGTTTTCAACAAGAAAAATTGGAATAGCGATAAAGGCGCTAGTGAGAATTAAATGCAGAGCAAAGACACTAAAATCGAGCCTAAGCAAAGCGGGCGTTAAAATACGCTTAAAATTTTCAATCGAAAGTGTATATTGCTTTTTTGGTTTGGCATGCGGTAATGTAGTTACTACTAATAGTGCCACAATTGAAAGTGCTGCAATTGTCCAAAAGAGCCCAGAAATACCGATCTGATAAACAATAACAGGGCCTAATAATAATGCCAACATGAAAGCTATACCGATTTGAACACCAACAAACGCATTGGCTTTTGGGCGTTCGTTTTCGCTAATATAATCTGCTAAAAATGCCATGAGTACGGCAGAGATAGCACCTGCACCTTGTAAAGCTCTACCAATTACTACTTGGAATATATCATCAGCAGTAGCTGCAACGACACTACCCATGAAAAAGATAATGAGACCTAGTATCAATAAAGGTTTTCGTCCATATTTATCCGATAAATAACCAAACGGAATTTGAAAAAATGCTTGAGTTAGTCCGTAAGCACCAATGGCTGCACCAATTAATAGCGGTGTAACACTTGTATAGTTGTTGGCATAGACTGAAAAAATAGGAAAAATCATAAACAAGCCCAACATGCGTGTCGCCATGATGAGGGATATTTTTAGCGCGAAAGATCGCTCTAGTTTTGTCATGAGCGGCTAATGTTGGTTAGTTTTCTAACGAATAGTGCGGTGTATATAAAGGGTAGCTTTGTTTTAATACACGACGAGCATCTGTAGCAAGAATTGGCGTGTTAATAATGTCGTAGTTATGAGCCATTAAATGAAGCGCAGCAGGAACAGAAGGTGTATTTGGATATTTCTCTATAATATACTTGCTACGGTTGATAGCTGCGATATTAGCGCCTTTTCTGGTGTAGTAGATAGCCACAAACAATTCATGACGAGATAAGATGTTTCGAAGTACAATTAGTCGAGTTTTAGCTTCTTCGGTGTATTCTGTTTTAGGAAATTTATCAATCAATGCTAAGTAATAATTAAAGGCATCCTTTACTGAATTAACATCACGTTGTGCGTTGTCAGTAATGTAATCATCTAAGATTGAGCGAGATTTATCTTCTGAAATTATGCCGCGTAAATAATAAGCATAAGGCGTAGAGAAGTGATTAGGGTAAAGTTTGATGTAGCTATTAAGTCGATCAATTGCTGGATCGTAATCTTCACTCTTGTAAAGTGCATAGGCAATCTCTAGCTTTGATTGCAGAGCGTATTTCGAGCCTGGATAAGCTGCCTGAAGCTGTTCAAAAAGCTCAATAGCTTTATCCATAGAGCCTGCTGAAACCTGCTCTTTTGCCTGATTAAAAAAGGTTTTTGGAGACCAGCCTTTGGTAATTGATTCTCGCTTTTTCTCTTCCTCCCAGAAACAGCCACCAAGAAATAATGTAAGTAAAGGTAAGATTAGAATGAGTTTTTTCATGAATTTTTGAATAAATTTATTATAAATATGCAAAGCATTATACTGACACCAAAGTATTATAATGGCAAAACTTAATTCTAGATTTAGCTCAAATTACATGTCAAAAATCCATCAAAGAGTTCTAATTAGTGATCTGTGTGAAATACTTGATTTATATATGCCTAAATCTCAAGTAGAAAAGGTTTATCAAGCTTATATTATTGCAGCAACAGCTCACGATGGACAATATCGAAAATCCGGTGAAGCGTATGTATTTCATCCTCTCTCTGTGGCCATGATTTTGGCGGATTTACAGCTAGATTATTACTGTATTGTAGCTGCATTACTTCACGATTGCATTGAAGATACTAGTGTTACTTATGAAGAGATTAAGCGTGATTTTGGCTCTGAAATAGCACATATTGTAGAGGGCGTTTCTAAATTAACTGGTTTAGAGTTTCATACAACTATTGATAGGCAGGCGCAAAATTTCCGAAAATTGTTCTTAGCAATGAGTGACGATATGCGAGTAATGGTTATTAAGTTGGCTGATCGACTGGACAATATTCGCACTTTGGACTCTATGCAAAGAGATAAACAGCTAAGAATTGCTAAGGAAACAGTTGAAATCCATGCGCCAATTGCCAGAAGATTGGGTTTAAATAGTATTAGAGTTGAGTTGGATAATTTATGTTTTGCCATTATTCATCCGTTTCGCCATAAAGTTTTAGCGAGTCAAATTAAAAAGCAATATGGTAATCGAACTAAGGTTCTTGAGCGTATTCAAGATCAGCTTAATACTCGTTTGATGAAAGAAGGGCTTCCAGAAGTTGATATTAGTGGTCGCCGTAAACAACCTTGTAGCATTTATAAAAAGATGAAAAACAAGAACTTGAAGTTTAATCAAGTGTTAGATATGTATGCTTTTCGGGTGATTGTTGACGATGTTGCCCAGTGTTATCAGGCACTTGGTGTGATTCATAATCTATATAAGCCATTACCTGGTAAGTTTAAAGATTATGTTGCATTACCAAAATCTAATGGCTATCAGTCGCTACATACTATTTTGCTTGGCCCTAATAAAATTTTCATTGAAGTGCAAATTCGCTCTAAAGATATGCATTTTGTTTCCGAATATGGAATTGCAGCGCATTGGCATTATAAAAGTGACTCGAGCGATAGCTCTGAATTGGCCAGCAATTGGCTGGGTTCATTGCTGGACATTCAGCAAAATTCAGACACGTCAGTCGAATTTTTGGAAGAAACCAAGAATGATTTATTTCCCTCAGAGGTTTTTGTATTTACGCCGGGCGGCGATATCATTCAATTGCCTTATCGTGCGACTGTGTTAGATTTTGCCTATATGGTGCATACTAATATAGGACATAAAACGATTAAAGCTAAAATTGACCAAGTGAGTGCGCCTATTTCAACACAACTTCACTCAGGGCAAACTGTGGAAATTATTACAGATGATCAGGCAAAACCGCACCCATCTTGGCTTCAAATGGCAGTTACAGCGAAAGCTAAATCTGCAATTAAGGTTCATCTAAAATCACAATCTGCCTCAGAACTTATTCAATTAGGTGAGTATTTACTATCTAATGCGCTTGATTATCTTACGGTCGATGTAGAGACTATTAGTGATGAAAAATGGCAAACTTGCCTTAATGAGTTAGGGTGTGACTCATTAGAAGATATGCATTTACGAATTGGCTTGAGTGAAATTTTGGTTTCAGTGGTGCTTAATAAATTGCAAGATGGCGATAAACAATATGAAGTTCAAAATATTAGAATTAACTCGACTCGAGATAAAGCTATTAATTTTGCCCATTGCTGCTACCCGATTCCAGGAGACAAGGTATCTGGCATCCTAACTACATCAAAAGGAATGGTGATGCATCGATCTAATTGCCCTAATTTGATTCGTTTGAAGAGTAAGCAGGCACAATGGTTAACTATTGACTGGCAAAACGATAAAAACGAGAGTTTTGATGTTAAGATCTCAGTTGATGTAGATAATCAGCGCGGGGCGCTTGCCTCAGTTGCGAATACGGTGTCAAAGCTCAAAAGTAACATTGAGCATATTACTGTTCAAGAAAAAGACAACTCTCTCAAATCTCTTGATTTAGTTATTAATGTGAAAGATTCTAGGCATTTATATGAAATTACAGAGTCTTTAAAAGCACTTAAATTTATTCAAGGTGTTCGTAGAATTTAATCAACTATTGCATGCCAAAAGGGCACACCATTGCTAGCTATTTGGTTAAAATTAAGTTAATTATTTTATAGGTATTTTTATGAATTGGACAGACTCTCTAGATATTGCAATTGCTTTAGATGAAGCATACCCTGATATAGACCCTTTAACAATAGGATTTGTAGATCTTAGAGCTATGGTTATGGCGTTAGATGAGTTTGATGATGATGCTGAAAAAACAGGTGAAAAGATTCTTGAAGCTATTCAAATGAATTGGATTGAAGAGAGAGAATGATTAGATTTATAGTTGCATTCTTAACGTTTTATAGTGCAACGGCTTTTGCTATTTTAGAAGTTACGATTCTAAAAAAGGCTGGAGATGCTTTTCCTATTGTCATTTCTCCATTCTTAGTTAAAGGTGATGCCAAGCAAGGCGAGTTAATTGCAAATATTATGCGTGATAATTTTAATCGCTCTGGCGAATTTAGCGCCTCTAGTGCTGATTATATTATTACAAATCAGGTTGATTTTGATAAGTGGCAAGCTAAAAAAGCCGAAGCAATTGTTATTGGTAAACTTGAACAGGTTAGTAAGAAAATTTTTAATGTTGAAATCGAATTACTTGATGTATATTCGAGAAAAACTCTCTATGCCAAAAAATTTTCCGTACACAACAGTGGTATTAGACGAATTACTCATTACTTATCTGACCAAATATATTTTGCCTTATTGGGCGAAAAAGGCTCGTTTGATACACGCTTAGCTTATGTAACTGTTGCCAATAAAGGCCAAGGTAAGCGGGAATATCGATTAGAAATATCAGACTCTGATGCACAAAATCCTCAAACTATTCTTAGAGCGGCTAGTCCAATCTTATCACCCGCCTGGTCACCTGATCAAAATCAGATAGCTTATGTATCTTTTAAAAATGGCCAATCTGAGGTTTTTATTCAATACCCATTTGTACGTCGTAAGACTCAAAAACTTCCTTATTTTGATGGCATTGCTTCAGCACCAGCTTGGCATCCCAATGGTGAAAGTATTGTTTTAACATTATCCAAAGACGGCAATAAAGATATATATTCTTATCATTTAAAAGATGAAAAGCTAACTCGATTAACCAGTGATGTGAGCATTGATACAGAAGCAAGCTATTCTGCTGACGGAGAGCGTATTGCCTTTACCTCTAATCGCTCAGGTCAAGTTCAGGTTTACATTAAGCATTTAAAGACTGGAAAGATTAACAGGGCTACTTTTGTAGGAAGCTATAACGCTAAAGCTGTCTTTTCACCTGATGGCAAGAGTTTAGCGCTAGTACATCGAGTTGATAAGGATTATCGCATTGCATTATTGGATATTGCCACTAAAGATTTAATGGTTATGACCCAAAATAAGTTGGACGAATCACCATTCTTTTCGCCTAATGGTAGTATGATTATCTTTGCCACTAATAAAGATGATTCTGGCGTGTTATCGGTAGTTTCTATTTTGGGTCATGAGACATTTGAACTAGCCAGTAAAGCTGGTGAGGTTCGAGAGCCAAATTGGTCGCATTATTCTAAATAATATAAGGAAATTCACATGTTAAAAATTACTTTATTAACCTCAGCTGTTTTATTATTGTCGTCTTGTACGTCTTCAGTTGAGGAGCTTTATCAAAAAGTTTCACCAAGATCAGCTCTAATAACTGAAGAAGAGAACGCGGCTGTAAATCAAGAAAGCATTATTGCAGTAGATTCTTCTAGTTTTCAGTCGCAAGAATTTAAGGGCAGTCACACTCGTACAGCAGCTCAAAATAGTGCTGCTCGAATGATTGTTGCTCAATTAAAAAACTCAGGTACTAAGTTCGTATTAAACTTTTCCTATGATGGTAGCGAGATTGATGAGGCAGCAACTCAAGAAGTTATTAAGCATGCAAATTTCATGCGTGATAATCCAACGCTTGATCTGCGCCTAGAAGGGCATGCAGATGAGCGAGGTACCCGTGAGTATAATTTAGCATTGGGTGAAAACCGCGCTTTAGCTGTTAAAGAAATTTTAGGTTTGTACGATCTATCTTCTCGCGTTAAAGTAGTTAGTTTTGGCGAAGAAAATCCAGTTGTTCAACTGCATGATGAAAGCGCTTGGCAGCAGAATCGACGCGTTGAGTTTATTTATCAGTAAAGAGTTATGCGACGTTTTTTCTTAATATTTTTATTAACTGTATTTGCTTGGCAGCCAGCTTCTGCCGGCATTAATACAGAAAAAGTGATCATGGATCATAATAAAAAAATTAAGCACTTAGTTCAGACTAACAAAGCGCTGAATGGGAAAATTGAACAACTAGAACAACAGCAACTAGAGAGTAGTAAGAAAATCACCGAACTGTTTAATTTGATGGAATACAAAAAATCTAGTATTGTGGTTGAGCAAGCCATGACGCGCGTGCATGAACACAATAAAAAAGCCAAAAAAATATACACCAATGCTCGTTCATTGCTGGTGACCGATCAGTATGATCAAGCCATTGTATTATTTAAGAAATATTTGGATATTTATCCTGATAATAATCATGCATCAGATGCACACTATTGGTTAGCTAAAACGTATTTAGCGCAAAGACAGTATTCATTAGCTATAAATACATTTGTCGCATTTCAACAAAATAGCCCCCTACATCACAAATATGCCAACTCCTTGTTTGAATTGGCAAAAGTATATGTTGAGCTAAAGCAAGTTGAAAAATCTAAAAATCTACTGAATAGCATTTTGAAGAAATTTCCATCTCATCGCGTTGCTAATCAAGCTCAACAATTACTCGCAAAGATTTCACCCACTAAACAAGCCAATAGTGAGCCTGAACAGTTGAACTAGTATGAAAGTTTTAGAAATTCCAAATTTCTCTCTGGATATCCTGTGTCAGTTGAATGTCCAGCGTTATCCTTTTTTATTGGAAAGCGTTAATCATAATATCAACAATCGCTATTCTATTTTGTTTGCGCATCCACAGCAGGAGTTGGTGTTAGAAAATCTAACTGATTTTAATTTTTTAGATAGGTTATCTTCTCTAAATACTACTAATAATGCTCAGCATTCGCATCTACCTTTTACAGGCGGCTGGTTTGCTTATTTGTCTTATGAGCTAATTGGCCAAATCGAGCCTACTTTATTAAAGGATTTACATAATAGCGCTTTGCCAGTAGCAATCGCGGTAAAAATTCCTTGCGCTGTTGTTGTTGATCATCAATTAGAGAAAACTTATTTATTAGATGAGGATGGTAATAAAACAAGATTAAATCAAGTATTGAGTGACATCAAGCAAGCTAAATTAAGCCAAGTTTCGCCTGACTTTTCAGGAGAATTAGCTTGTGAGGCAGATGCTAAATTCTTGTCTGGCGTTGAAAAGATTAAAAACTACATTAAAGCGGGCGATGTGTTTCAGGTGAATTTATCACGTGCTTGGAAATATACACTTAAGAATAAGTGTAGCGCTACGCAACTTTACAATGCCTTAAAGGTATCTAATCCAGCGCCATTTTCAGCACTCGCTCAATTTCAAAATTTTAGTATTATTTCTTCCTCTCCTGAGCGTTTGTTTAGTGTGAATGGCGCTAAAATTGAGACACGTCCTATTGCAGGCACCCATCCTAGAGGTGTAGGTATCGAGGATGAAGTGCTAAAACAGCGTTTGATCAATCATCCCAAGGAGCAAGCTGAGCATATTATGCTACTTGATCTAGAGCGTAATGATTTGGGCAGAGTATGTGAGTATGGCTCAATTGAAGTAAATGAAGTGATGACTTTAGAGACCTATCCTTACGTTCATCATATTGTGTCAAATATTAAAGGCACTTTAAGGCCATCGATTAATATTAAGAACCTGGTGGAGGCGTTGTTTCCAGGTGGTACTATTACGGGATGCCCTAAGATTCGTTGTATGCAGATTATTTCTGAATTAGAGCAGCAGGCTCGAGAAGCTTACACAGGCTCTTTGGGATACATTAGTAATAATGGAAAAATGGATTTTAATATTCTTATTAGGACCATGATAAAACAAGATAAAGATCTGAGCTTTAGAGCAGGCGCAGGCATTGTTTTTGACTCTAATCCTAAGCGTGAGCTAGAAGAAACAACACATAAAGCTCAAGGAATTTTAAAGATATTCTCTTAGTTTTTTAAGGTTTGAATTTTGACGTCATAGGGTAGCGACGCTCTTTACCGAATGCATTTTTTGAAATTTTTGGCCCTGGCGCACTTTGTCTGCGTTTATATTCATTATTAAGCACTAATTGACTAATACGTTCCACAGTTTTTTGATTAAAGCCTTGTTTGACAATATCTTTAACCGCAAGTCTTTTCTCGATAAATAGCTCAAGAATAGCATCTAGCTCGTCATAAGGTGGCAATGAGTCTTGATCAGTTTGATTGGGTGCAAGCTCTGCTGAGGGTTCGCGATCAATAACACGTCCAGGGATAATATAGGATTGAGTGTTTCGATATTTTGCCAGTCGATAAACCATGGTTTTTGATACATCTTTAAGCGGGGCAAAACCACCTGACATGTCACCATACAAGGTGGCATATCCAACTGCCATTTCTGATTTATTGCCCGTTGTTAATACAATCTTTCCAAGCTTGTTTGAGACAGCCATTAGTAGGGTGCCACGAACTCGAGCCTGCAAATTTTCTTCTGTGGTATCAGCTTGTAAGCCACTAAATAATTCACTAAGCTGAGAATTAAAGCTTTCAACCATTGGGTGAATGCTAATTTCTTGATAATCAATATTCATAGTGCTGGCTTGAGCCTTGGCATCTTCCAAACTCATATTAGAAGTATAGGTGTAGGGCATCATAATAGCCTTAATGTTTTCGTTACCAATTGCATCTGCAGCAATCGCCAATGTTAATGCAGAGTCGATACCACCAGATAAGCCAATAACTACACCATTAAATACGCCATTTTTTTCAATATAGTCTTTAGTTGCTAGTACTAAGGCATCGTAAATAGTTTCTTCAATACTTACCGCTTTAATAGGTTCGCATGGTGCTGATAATGAGCTAGTTGTAACTTTAAAGAAAGGTAATTGATGAGTGACTTGTGCTTTAGAATTCATAGCAAAAGAGCCGCCATCAAAGATAATTTCATCTTGACCACCAACTAGGTTGACATAGATAAAGCCAACTTGATTTTCAAGTACGCGCTTTTTTACTTCGTCAAGTCTCTGTTGATGTTTGTCAATATGAAAAGGGGAGGCATTAATACTAACAATAGTGCTAACACCATATCTGGCTGTTTCACTAACTATATCAGCATTCCAAATATCAGCACACACTAGTAGCCCAATACGCTGACCTTTGATTGTAAAAACAAAAGGTTTACTACCCGCGCTAAAGTAGCGTTTTTCATCAAAAACACTGTAGTTAGGTAGTTGTTGTTTGTGATAAGTCTGAACCTCTTGATCTTGGATTAAATATGCAGCATTATATAGATTGCCCTGATTTTTATGAGGTGCACCAAAAACAATAGCCATAGTTTCAGGAATAGAGTTTTTAATTAAATCAACCTTTTCTTCAACTTGTTGAATAAATCCAGCTCTTAATAATAAGTCTTCTGGCAAATAACCTGTTAATGCTAATTCTGGAAAAACTAATAAGTCAGCACCTTGTTGAGCAGCTTCAATACTTAAGTCGATGATTTGTTGAGCGTTATTGTTTAAATCACCAACAATAGGGTTAATTTGTGCGATATCGATTTTGATAGACTCTGAGATATTTGAAAGGTTTTCTATCTGCTCCTGCCAAAATATAACCTTCAATTTGTCGCCTTTCATTTTTGCATGCTCGAGCTTAGTGTTAGCAACTACTTCAGCAGGATTAATATTCAAAATATCAGCAAATAGCCAGGCATGAGTTTCAGAAAGGGAAGATTTCCCTGATTTATATTTACTTAAATTAGACTGATTTATACCGTACTCTTGAGAGATCTTATAGTCTGAAAAGCCAGTCTTTTTGCGCACTTTGGTTAGATAGTCTTTAGTTTTATTGGTCATATTTTTTACCTATTTTTACTTGTTTTTTTACCTATTATAGTTATTTTTTACCACCCATGTCAATGAGTTACATTAGTTATAAAATACAAGTAGTGGTAATATCACCATAAAAACACTATAACCTATTGATTTTTATACAAATAAATACATATTAATTTTTATTATAAAAGAGTCTTTACACGCCATAAAAATCACGGTATATTCGACTCAAATAAATAACTAAATGAGGGAAATATCATGAATCAAATACATGCACACTTACTAGCAGAGTCAGAGCTGAAAGTTGAAATAGTTAAAATTCAACAGCAAGCTTATTTAGGCGATGCTGAGGCTCAATATACATTGGCTGATATTTTTCAAAAAGGACAAGATGTTGCTAGAAATACAGCGAATGCTTTTTACTGGTATCAAAGAGCTGCTAAGCAGGGTAATTTGCCAGCTCAGTTTAATGTTTGGTATGCTTATTTAACTGGCGAAGGCATTCAAGCAAATGAACAACTGGCAGAAAAATGGTACGCTAGAGCAACCCTTAAAAATTCTAGTTCATCAGAATCCATCATTACGCAATTAATCGGAACAACTATTTATTAATTTTTATCTATTAATTTTTCCAGGGGGAAGAAATGAACTTAGCATTACACACCATTATCTATTCATCAGCCGCGATCATCATGTCATTAAGCATGGCATTAGTTCATTAGTTTGATGAAATTATCAAACTTTATTAAGCTAACACTATCTATAGGCGTCTCTTTGTTTGCTAGCATAACATTGGCCTCAGCTTATAGTAGCTACTCGCCAATTGTTAATTCCAAGCAACTTAGTATCATTATTACAATTACCATTTTCTTAGGTTTGGCATCTTTATATCAAAAAAGAACTTAGTTTTTAATTATTTAAAGTATTTACATGAAGCGCTTTTCATGTTAATCTCCCCCTCAGTAGTGTCTTTTAAGTACTACGTTTTTTAATTAATCTCAATGAGGGGAAATGTTATGAATAAATTGTTAAAACTTTCAGCTGCATCGCTATTAGTCTTTACTGGCTTTAGTGTAAATGCAGATACGTTAAGTGACGTTAAGTCACAAGGCAGCTTAAGCTGTGGTGTATCAACAGGAACACCTGGATTTTCTAATCCTGATTCAAGTGGAAACTGGTCTGGTATGGATGTTGATGTTTGTCGTGCTATTGCAGCAGCCACTTTAGGCGATGCTCGAAAGGTTAAATATGTACCTTTATCAGCAAAAGAGCGCTTTATCGCTCTACAGTCTGGTGAAATCGATGTGTTATCACGTAATACAACCTGGACAGCTACTCGAGACAATTCGTTAGGCCTTAACTTTGCCGGCGTAAATTACTACGATGGTCAAGGTTTCATGGTGAAAAAATCATTAGACGTTAATAGTGTTAAGGATTTAGATGGAGCTTCTTTTTGTATTCAAGCAGGAACAACAACTGAGCTTAATTTAGCTGATTATTTCCGTTCAAATAACATGAAGTTTAAAGCTGTTACTTATGATACTTCTCCACAAACCAAAGGTGGCTTTGAAGCGGGTCGTTGTGATGCATTAACTTCTGACGTTTCTCAACTAGCTGGCCTTAGATCAACACTTAAAGATCCTAGTTCTGCTGTAGTTTTGGGTGATGTTATTTCTAAAGAGCCTTTAGGTCCTGTAGTTCGTCAAGGTGATGATAATTGGTTTAATATTGTTAAGTGGTCGCTTAATGCGATGATTGAAGCAGAAGAGTTAGGTGTTACTTCAGCTACTATCGACAGAACCTCTACTAGTCCTGGTGTACAAAGATTACAAGGTAAAACTGGTAAGCTTAATGAACATTTAGGTCTTAACAAAGATTGGGCTCGTAATATCGTTTCACAGGTAGGTAACTACGGTGAAAGTTTCGAGAGAAACATTGGTATGTCGACACCTATTGCGCTTCCACGTGGTGTAAACCAGTTGTGGATTAAAGGTGGTATCTTGTACTCTCCAGCGTTTAGATAAACTCTAAATAAAACATATAAAATGACTAACTACTTCAGTTGGTCATTTTTTTTATAAAGGTTTTTTATGTTTATAAAACTAAAATCACTACTATATAACAACGAAGTTAGAGCGATTGCATTTCAAGTGCTAGCGGTTGTTTTTATTGCTTATTTTGTTTATCAAGCTTTTGATAACATGATGCTTAACATTGAGCAAAGCGGTATTAGAAGTGGTTTTGGTTTTCTAAATGATGAAGCTGGTTTTGCTGTCAATGATAATTTCTTTTTGACGTATTCACCAACTTCAACTAATTTACAGGCATTTTATGTCGGTATTGTTAACACTTTAATTGTTGCAATAACAGGTATATTTTTTGCTTCAGTCATTGGTCTTGTTATTGGTATTGCTCGTTTATCTAGCAACTATCTGATTAGAAAAATGGCTACGGTGTATATTGAGATTTTTAGAAATATACCGATATTACTACAAATTCTATTTTGGTATTCAACAGCGCTTAGCGTTCTCCCATCTACTAGAAATAGTATGAATTTTTTGGATAGTGTTTTCCTCAATTCAAGAGGATTGTTCTTGCCTAAATTTATTATAGGAACTGAATTTTATCTCGTACTTGCAAGTTTTATTATTGGTATTGTTGCTTATGTTTTTATTAAAAAACGTAGCACCAAAAAACACGATGATACGGGGATTGCAACCAATACCATCCCTCACTTTTTAGGACTTGTAGTTCTACTTCCAATTATGGCCTATTTTGTTTTTGGTGCGCAATTAGAGTATCCAGCTTTAAAGGGTTTTAATTTTCAAGGCGGCACAGACTTATCTATTGAGTTCTTCTCCTTGGCTTTTGCTTTAAGTGTTTACACGGCTACCTACATTGCTGAAGCCATTCGATCAGGCATTGATTCGGTGGATAAAGGGCAAAAAGAAGCAGCAGCAGCGTTAGGATTAAGACAAGGTCAGGCAATGCGTTTAGTGGTGTTACCACAAGCACTAAGAGTCGCGATACCGCCAATTATTAACCAATACTTAAATCTCACTAAAAACTCCTCTTTAGCAACAGCAGTTGGCTATTCAGAGTTGGTTACTATATTTTCAGGCACGGTCTTAAATGTAGTAGGCCAAGCAATTGAAGTTATTGCATTGACAATGTTGGTGTATTTGACGATCTCACTCTTTATATCATTAGTCCTAAATATTTTTAACAAGAAAATGGAAATTAAGGGTAAATAACTATTATGGCAGTCTATCCGTTAAAAGAAACAAAAAAAGCGCCACAATCGCAAACTAAGGCAATCCAATGGCTGAAAGAGAACTTACTTTCATCTACATCTAATGTTTTACTTACTCTTACAGCACTGTATCTTATTTATCTAATCTTGCCACCTATTTTAAACTGGACAATTTTTGATGCCAATTTTGATTTAACTGCGGACAATGACTCTTGTGGTCGAGAGGGCGCTTGCTGGGCTTTCATTTATGATAATTTCAAAATGTTTATTTATGGATTCTACCCGCAAGAGGAATTGTGGCGTATTGACACCATGTTTGGCCTTATTGTAGTAATGATCATGTTCGGATCTTGGATTAAAAAATCACAATACAGAATGCATTATATTATTGGTGCTTTCTTAGTATATCCTATTGCTGCCTTTTTCTTACTGCATGGAGGGCTAGGTTTAGAAGTTGTTGGAACTGATAAATGGGGCGGACTTACCTTGACCATTGTAGTGGCTGCCGTTGGTATTGTCGCTTCTTTTCCATTAGGTATTTTATTTGCTTTAGGGCGGCAGTCTAAAATGCGCATCGTGAAATTTATTTCAGTTGTGTTTATTGAATTTGTAAGAGGTGTGCCATTGATTACTATTTTGTTTATGGCATCAGTTATATTGCCTCTATTCTTTTCAGTAGGCATGGATTTTGATAAATTACTTAGAGCTCTAATTGGTATAACTCTTTTTCAAACAGCCTATATTGCAGAGGTTATAAGAGGTGGGCTGCAAGCGATTCCTAAAGGTCAATATGAGGCAGCGGACGCTTCAGGTTTAAATTTTGTACAAAAAACTACCCTTATCATTCTGCCACAAGCTTTAAAAATATCCATCCCTAATATCGTAGGATCATTTATCGCATTATTTAAAGATACGACGTTGATCTTAATTATTGGTCTATATGACATGTTGGCAATAGTAGGTGCAGCCACAAGTAATTCTAGTTGGCTAGGCAGAAACTCAGAGGGCTATGTTTTTGTTGCTTTTGTTATGTGGGTCATACTATATTCTATGAGTCGCTACTCAAAAAAACTTGAAGTAAGATTTAGCACAGAACATAAAAATTAAAAAAGGAAGGAAGTTTATGAGCAATCCAACAGATGACAGACTTTGCTGCGATATTATTGAAATTAAAGGACTGAATAAGTGGTATGGAGAGTTCCATGCATTAAAAAATATCGATTTAACGGTTAAAGAAGGTGAAATCATTGTTATTTGTGGACCGTCAGGTAGTGGAAAATCTACTTTAATTCGCTGTATAAATTTTCTTGAGAAGTTTCAAGAGGGCTCTATCGTAGTTGATGGGACTGAGCTAACAGACGATGTTAAAAAAATCAGACAAGTGCGCTCTGAAGTGTCAATGGTATTTCAACATTTCAACTTATTTCCTCATTTAAGTATCATTGATAATTTAACACTAGCACCAATCTGGGTACACAATGAAACTAAGCAGCAAGCAAAAGAAAAAGCATTAACTCTATTAGATAGAGTTGGTATCAAGGACCAAGCTGAAAAATATCCAAATCAGCTTTCAGGTGGTCAGCAACAGCGTGTTGCAATTGCTAGGGCGTTATGTACTTCACCTAAAATAATGTTATTTGATGAGCCGACATCAGCGCTTGATCCAGAGATGATTTCAGAAGTGTTAGATGTTATGATCGAACTTGCTAAAGAAGGCATTACTATGCTCTGTGTGACTCATGAGATGGGCTTTGCTAAGAAGGTTGCAGATCGTGTCATCTTTATGGATGAAGGTCAGGTTATTGAGCAAAATACACCTGATAAGTTCTTTGATAATCCTGAATCAGAGCGTTTACAACTGTTTCTAGATCAGATATTAACCAATTAAATCTAATTTAAAAGATGCTTTAAGGCATTTTTAAGTGTTATTTATCTAATTACGGGTTTAGTTTTGATAAACTAAGCTTATCAATCTTATACAAATCTTTATTATGGCCTGGTTTGGAAAAAACAAAAAACAAAAGTTGGATCAAAAACTTGATGATAAGCAAGGTTGGAATAAAGATTTAAAGCTTGATAATTCAATTTCAAATTCAGCTGAACAGCAAGGATTCATTTTTAAAGAAAACATTGATGAAGAAGTATCTATAGATGTATCAAGTACTAAGAATGGACTAAGTTGCAAGATAGAAGAAATAAGCTCGGAGCAAGTTCAAGTATTAAGAAATTGCCAACTGGAAAGTAGCGCTGACGAGCTGATGAAAATTTTAAAACGCACACATAAGCATCGATTTAAGAATGATATTTTAAATCCTTTATTGGATTGTCATTTTTTTGAACGTACTATTCCAGAAAAACCAAAAAGTCCAAAACAAAAATATAGATTAACAAGTAAGTTTTCTCGTTCCAAGATAATTTAGTACGGCAAAACGACGATTAACCATAAAATAGTCAAAATTTTGCTATTTTTTCGCTATTCCTCTTAAATTTTAGATTTAAGAGGTTTTCTCATAAAATCAAGGAAAGTACTTGGACTGGTGTTGAATCGTTAAAAATTAGGCATTTTTAATTATAATATATAAGTCATTGATTTTTAAGTAATTTATTGATTTAACCCCTTATTTTTTGGTTTTTTTGTATTTTCACCTTATAATATGACTAATTTTTAGCTATTTATTTTAGATATGAGTAGATTTTTTTTCTTGATTTTTTCACTGCTATTGAGTTTTAGTTCATTAGCCAGTTCCACTGTTTTTGCAATTAATGATGATAGTGTTATCCGATCAGATAGAGTCAACCTTAATAATAAGAATGTCATTAAGGTTGTGGGCAAGAATCAACCATTGCAGCGGTTAACAATGCATTATTCTGGGTGGTCTTTTGTTAGTCTTGATGGTCTAAATGGTTGGATTTTGTCTGAAAATCTGACATCTACACCCCCTCTTTCAGACGAAAATAATACTAAAAAAACACCTAATGCGCTGGTAATTCAAGAGAAATTATTAGGACAATTTAAAGAAAAAATAAAAATTCTCACCCATAAAAACTCTTTATTAGAGGTCGAAAATAATCATTTAAATGCTTACATAGTAAAGCTTAAAGCTGATTTTAAGGATTCAAATACAGCTTACAATCAGTCAGAAAGAGCAACTAATACAAATGAAATCTCACCTAAATTAGAAAATTCTGACGATGTAGATCCACTATCTCAAGATAATTATCTCTTCTCTTTTATGGGTAATTTGAACACTAATTGGATTTATTTAAGTGTCGCCATTTTGATTGTATTATTGATCGCTATTTTCCCTATTTATCGTAAAAATAAGCGTCGACATTTTGACCTTAACACCATTAGACGTCACTAATTATGTCTGCTTTAGAGATTAATGTTGACAATTTTGAAGCGCTTGTACTTGATGAATCTCACCATCGGTTAGTGGTTTTAGATATCTCAGCTGAGTGGTGTGGTCCGTGCAACGTGTTAGAGCCAATCATTAATTCTGTAGCTTTGGAGTATGATGAGAAAGAGTTTTTATTGGCTAAAATTGAAGCGGAAGATGAAAATATGAAAATTGCTGGACGCTATGCTGTTCGTGGCTTTCCAACTGTTATTGCCTTTATTAATGGTGAAGAGGTTGATCGTTTTCATTCAGCACAAACTCCGGACTTTGTACGTAACTTTATCGATACTAATCTTAGTAAAAGCTAGTCATTAATTGATTTTTTATTACTTATATATAGTTCGTATAATTTATATTATGTTAAATAAAAAATATTTATATATTTAATTCTCTTTTATCCTATCCCCTGCTAATTTAACCTTACTTTTTGGGTTATATCTTTAAACACTTAATATTTCAGACCAATCAGTCGTGAATCTGCTAGATTGAAAATCACTTCTTGGTAGCCAGCGCTCATTACCAAGTTCGCTCGCATATCGTAATAATTTTCCATATGGGTGCTTATGTAATGATTGAGTTTTGTTACTAGCCATAAATAAGTCTTGTTGGCTTTTATCTGTTGTTAGGCTTCCCAACATAACCCCGCCCTTATAAAACTTATAGCCTGGTTCGTAAATTTGCTTAAGTAACTTTGAACATAATGGTATCAATACTCTTTCGTCGCTAATAGGTGTAATCATGCCAACAGTCTTAGATAGACTGATGCGTGAAATATCTCTCTTAAAAGGGTTTGTATAAATAAAAACACTCATCGAGGTGGCTGCTAATGACTTCTGATTAAGCCTATTTACTGCCTTTCTGGTTAAACTAGTTAATGCTTGGTTTATCTCGTCAAAATCACTTAAATCGAGTCCAAAAGAGCGTGAAGATACAATTTGCTTCCTAATTGGTCCAATTTCTTCTATGGCAAGACACGAATAACCATATAGCTCTCTATATATACGCTTGCCGTTAACGCCTAATAAGGTTTCAATAATTCCAATATCAGCTTTGTAAAAGTCATAAGCACTGTTGATTCCTATCTGCTGTAGCTTTTGGGCTGATTTGTTTCCAACACCCCATATATCAACTACCTCAAAAGAATCTAATAGCTTTTCAAAACGCTCAATTGGCAAGTTGTCTATATCAAATACCCCATTAAACCTGGGGTAAATTTTAGCAATACGATTGGCTAGTTTTGCTCGTACCTTTGTGCTTCCCATACCTACGCAAACGGGAATACCCGTCCATGATTTAACCTGGTTTTTCAGTGTTTGCATGTATGTATTCAAGTTTATTGTAAAGCCTGATAAATCTAAGAAGCTTTCGTCAATTGAATACACCTCTTGTATTGGTGAATATTGGCTAATAACTTTCATTACTCGAGATGACATGTCACCATACAAAGGATAATTAGATGACTTAACCACGACTGATTTACTAATCATTAAGTCTTTCATTTGGTAATACGGCACACCCATCTTAATGCCGAGTGATTTAGCTTCATTAGAGCGTGCGATAATACAGCCATCGTTGTTACTGAGAACTACAATAGGCTCTCTCTCTAATTTAGGTTCAAACACTCGTTCACAGGATGCATAGAAATTATTGCAATCAATGAGTGCAAATTTTTGCCCTTTGAATTTAGGCATATTGATGAATGGTTGACGTAACAACGCCCCAAATAATAAGCTCATTGCCTTCGCTAATTTCAATATCTTTAAATTCTGGATTTTCAGCTTTTAAGCTAATTTTTCCTTTGTATTTATGTAGTCGCTTAACAGTAAATTCACCGTCCACTACGGCGATAACTATTTTGCCACTTTTAGCAAGTAGAGACTTGTCCACTACCAGAATGTCACCCGGATGAATTCCAGCATTTAACATTGATTCACCTTGTGCACGTACAAAAAAAGTAGACTCCTGATGATGAATTAGATGCTTGTTTAAGTCAAGACGGTCTTCTAAGTGATCATCTGCAGGAGATGGAAATCCGGCCTGTACACGTGAGGAAAAAATAGGGATAAAAATATTGGGCGCATTAAAGTCTGGCTCAAGCACTTCTATTTCAGACTTTAATTGAGATTTATATATATTTAAAGTAGATTTAACAGTTCTTACTAGGCTAATTGGCACACGCATTACCTTGGTATCTTCTTTAAATTTACCCGAATTTTTCTTACGACCTGCGCCTGTTCTGGCGCCACCATGAGTTTGTATTTTTTGATTCATTTGAATATTGTAACATTATTCAAATGAATCAGTTGGTTTTATTGTAAAAGTCGTAAAAAGCGTAATGATATTTTTATAAGGGCAATGATAATATTGATATGTTTCATAGTCATTATTAAATGAGTAGGGTTATAAAGTAATTGTATAATTTGTTTAACAATTAAAACAATATTATTAACCGCTACCCTGTTAACTCCAATGAATCATTCAAATCTTTATCAAGTTAAACTTCAAGGCCAGGAAAAATTATTTGAATGCGCTCACTCAGAATCTATTCTTGATGGTGGCCTTCGCCATGGCTTGTCGATGCGCTATGAGTGTAGTAATGGCACTTGTGGCGCGTGTAAAGCTAAACTTGTTAAGGGTGATATTAAAAAGATCAAACACCATGATTACGCCCTCACTGCTGAAGAGATAGATAATCAAGAGTTTTTAATGTGCTGTCACGCACCCAGATCAAATCTTGAGCTTGAGCTTGATTTGATTGGAGATGTTCGTTTAATTCCTCTTCAAGAAATTCAGACTAAAATTAAAGATATTCGTTTTGTTAACGAAAACATGGCGATTGTTAGTCTAAGAACGCCACGCTCTAAAAATTTACAGTTTATGGCAGGACAGGATGTTGAGTTAAACTTTAAAGGGGTAGTATCTCGCTACCCTATTGCCTCATGCCCGTGTCATGGTATGGAGCTTGAGTTTCATATTCGAAATCTTGATATTGATGAATTTTCACAATTAATTTTTTCTCATAAAATCAAGGATAAAGATAAAGTTGATCTAACAGGCCCTAAAGGTGTATTTGTTCTTAAAGAAACGTCAGACAAGCCTATGGTTTTTATCGCATGGGATGGGGGATTTGCACCCATTAGGAGCCTGGTTGAGCATGCTTTTTCATTGGAAATGCCTAATCCTGTTTATTTTTACTGGGCTTATCCAAGTGTTGAGCCCCGCCCTTATTTTGATAACCATGCGCAATCTTGGAATGCTGTGATGGATGATTATCATTATCAGCCGATTGCATGTGAATTTGATCGAAACAGTCATAATGATTGCCATAAAGTTGCAAAGAAAATTTATGATTCTTTGGATCAGGACATTGTAAACCAATCAGAAGTCTATATTTCTGCACCTGCCGAAGTGTTGATTTATCTAGGTGAATTCTTACTCGAAAATGGCTTAAATGATGCTCAATTAATTGCTTCACCGATTTAGTTATTTTTAGATAAAAACTTCACTTTTTTATTAGTTTATTTGCCGCTATTTTTTTTTACTCTTTCCCCGTCAGGCTTTGCGCTTTTTATTATAAAAAAGTAATATTATTACATCATAAATTGATAATATTTTTAAGCCAAAAGCTCTAAAAATTATTTTAATTTTTTTTATTCTCTCAATCCCTTTTGTACCAATGTTTTTGGTAAATTTAGCTATCTTTTGATATTTTTACCACTTGCAAAAATCATCCAAATACACTATATTTAGTTGTAGTTATCTTTTATGAACACTATATGTAGTGTTTCTAACTCAGGGGAGTAAATGAATCAAAGTATCAAAGTCACCAAACGAGATGGTCAGCAAGAGTTGATCGATATGGAGAAAATCCATCGTGTTGTACATTGGGCTTCGCAAGACCTAAAAGGGGTTAGTGTTAGCCAGGTTGAAATCAATGCACAATTAGCATTTTTTAATGGAATTAAGACTGAAGATATTCATGAAACGATTATTAAGTCAGCTGCTGATTTAATTTCAAAAGAGGTGCCTGATTATCAATATTTAGCTGCTAGATTGGCTATTTTTCATTTGCGCAAAAAAGCCTTTAAATCTTTCACACCCCCCGCCCTTTTTAAGCATGTGAAAAAATTTACTGATTTAGGTATTTACGATAAAGATATCCTAGATAAATACACCCAGTCTGAAATTGAAGAGTTGGATGAATATATTGATCATTGGCGTGATATGAAATTTTCATATGCTGCTGTTAAGCAACTTGAGGGTAAGTATTTAGTACAAAATCGTGTGACTGGTGATATTTATGAATCACCACAGCAGTTGTACATGTTGGTAGGTATGTGCCTGTTTCAAGAATATGAAAAAGAAGATCGCATGTCAATTGTTAAACGCTTTTATGACGGTGTATCTAACTTTAAAATTTCACTACCTACGCCTATTATGGCGGGTGTACGCACTCCGACACGTCAATTCTCATCGTGTGTTTTAATCGAAGCAGATGATGATCTTGATTCTATCAGTGCAGCAGCAGGCGCTATTGTTAAATATGTTTCTCAGAGAGCCGGTATTGGTATTAATGCTGGTAGGATTAGAGCGATTGGTAGCCCTATTCGTAATGGTGAAGCAACACATACTGGCTGTATTCCTTTTTACAAGCATTTTCATACAGCAGTAAAATCTTGTTCTCAAGGCGGTGTTCGTGGTGGTGCAGCCACCCTTTTCTATCCTTTATGGCATCTTGAAGTTGAAAGTTTATTGGTATTGAAAAATAACACAGGTACGGATGAAAACAGAATTCGTCACCTTGATTATGGCGTTCAATTTAATGGATTGATGTACCAACGTTTTCTAGCTGATGGTGATATCACTTTGTTCTCTCCACATGATGTACCCGGCTTGTACGATTCTTTTTTTGAAGATCAAGATAAGTTTAAGCAATTATATGAAAAATATGAGCAGGACAGCTCAATTCGTAAAGAGACGATTAAAGCCAGAGATTTGTTCGCTAAATTTATGCAAGAACGCGCTAACACTGGACGTATTTATCTGCAAAATGTTGATCATTGTAATACTCATGGTGCCTTTGACCCTAAAGTAGCACCAGTGCGCCAGTCAAACCTTTGTATGGAGATTACTCTGCCGACTAAGCCATTACATTCAGTTCAAGATGAAAATGGTGAGGTGGCCTTGTGTACATTATCAGCTGTCAATCTAGGCGCATTAGACTCTATTGATGAATTAGAGGATATTACAGATATTATTGTACGTGCGCTAGATTCGTTGCTAGATTATCAAGATTACCCTCTTAAAGCGGCAGAAATTGCAAGTATGAATCGTCGTACTTTGGGCATCGGTGTTACCAACCTAGCTTACTATTTGGCAAAAAATGACGTTAAATATTCTGATGGCTCTGGCAATGAATTAGTTCACAGCACCTTTGAAGCACTGCAATATTACGCTCTTAAAGCTTCTAATATTCTGGCAGCTGAAAAAGGTGCTTGTCCTTTATTTAATGAGACGCATTATGCACAAGGTATTATGCCAATTGATACTTACAAGAAAAATGTTGATGATTTTTGTGGTTCCGAGCTTAAGCTAGATTGGGACAAGTTACGTAGCGATATCATGACTACTGGTTTAAGAAACTCAACATTGACTGCATTAATGCCTTGTGAGAGTTCTTCTCAAATTTCTAACTCCACTAACGGTATTGAGCCGCCACGAGGCTTTGTATCTATCAAGCAGTCTAAAGATGGTATCTTAAAACAGGTTGTGCCGGATTATGAAGCACTTAAAGATAAATACGAGTTGCTTTGGGATATTAAGAACAACGAAGGTTATTTACAGCTTTGTGCTATTATGCAAAAATTTGTTGATCAGTCCATTAGTGCAAACACACATTATGACCCTTCTCAATTTGAAAATAATCGAGTGCCGATGAAACTATTCTTAATGGATCTTTTAAAAGCTTATAAGTACGGTGTTAAGACGCTTTATTATCATACGACACGTGATGGTGGCGGTGATGACATGCTTGAAACCCAAGACGATAATGCTTGCGCTGATGGCGTTTGTAAACTTTAGGAATTAAATATGTCATACTCGATTTTTAATAAAAAAATTACGAATACACTAACTCAGCCTATGTTTTTTGGCGAAACGGTTAATGTTGCACGCTTTGATAAGCAAAAATTTGAAATGTTTGAAAAACTGACTGAAAAGCAGTTGTCATTTTTTTGGCGTCCAGAAGAGATCGATGTCTCCAAAGATAAAATGGATTTTGCCAAGTTATTGCCCAATGAAAAACATATTTTTCTTTCTAATCTTCAGTATCAAATTCTTCTAGATTCCGTACAGGGTCGCAGTCCTAATATTGCATTTTTGCCTATTGTATCTTTGCCAGAGTTGGAAAACTGGATTGAAACTTGGAGTTTCTCTGAGACTATCCACTCGCGCTCATACACCCATATCATTCGCGCTATTGTCAATGAGCCAGGTGCTGTGTTTGATGATATTATGAAAACAGAGCAAATTATTGAACGCGCTGAAAGTGTTTCCAAACATTATGATGAGTTGATCAAATGTTCACAAGCTTATTTGTTGCATGGAGAGGGAACTCATGATCTAAATGGTGAGAAAGTAGCCATTGATTTAAAATGCCTAAAGCGCAAGCTGTATTTGACTATTATGTCTGTTAATATTTTAGAAGCAGTACGTTTTTATGTGTCGTTTGCTTGTTCTTTCGCCTTTGCAGAGCGCAAGGTAATGGAGGGTAATGCTAAAATTATTAAGATGATTGCACGTGATGAGGCACTACATTTGGCTGGCACTCAGCATATCATTAATATTATTCGCGAAGGTAAAGATGATCCTGAAATGACTGTTATTGCAGCAGAATGCGAGAAAGAAGTTATTCAAATGTTTAAAGAAGCTTGTGATCAAGAGAAAAATTGGGCTGAATATTTATTTAGAGATGGCTCAATGATTGGTTTAAATGCTGAAATTTTAAAGCAATATTTAGAATATATTACCAATATACGTATGAAAGCTATTGGCCTTAAACCTTTATTTGAAGATCGTAGCAACCCACTACCTTGGATCAATCACTGGCTTGATTCTGACAATGTTCAAGTTGCTCCTCAAGAGACAGAAATCACTTCTTATTTGGTGAGTGCTATTGATAATACACTCGATAAAGATGATACAGATTTTGGTGATTTCAAGCTCTAACTAGCCAATATGTTTAGAATCGATGTTGAGAACATCAACGGCAAAACCGAATCACTTTATGTCTATGGTGAGCGCTCGATTCTAACAGAGCTTGAAGCGCACAATGTGGTGATTAACCACTCTTGTCGCCAAGGACATTGCGGCTCTTGTGTGCTATTACTGCTAAAAGGGGATGTTAGGCATCAAGATTGTTTGGTGCCTTTATCTAAAGGTGAAATTTTAGCGTGCCAAGCAAAGCCTATTACTGATATTAAGATTGGCTCAAGAAATTGACAAGCCACGCAAATAATCAAGAATCTCTGTACTACTGCCTTTAAATACAACACGGTCTAATTTCTTTTGAATTTGATAGTTATACATAGGGTCGTAATAATCAACCAAAAGTGACTCAACAATAGGCAAAAATTCATCAAAAGTTTTGCTACTCTGATAGCTTGTTAACGCAGACTCTACTTGTAATTTCATCACTTTATATCGCTCAAGACCTAGTCTTTTTTGAATTTTTTCAAGGCTTGTTAGCCAATATTTAGCAAAATTATCAAAACCATTAACTTGATCTTGGGTTAGGAAGTTTTGATGCATATTAATCACATAAGCATCCATACTGACTTGGATACGCTCATCTATCGTTGCATCAAGTAATATTAAATCTGCTTGAGAAGTTTTATTTTTTACGCAATCAGGAATGTGTACAGTTCCTACATTGGCACCTTCATCTTCAAATACCAAGTGTGAACAACCTTGCTGTTTAATGAGCTTAATTGCCAGTTCATTTTCAAAAGAAATTTGAGTCGGTTGAGCTGTGGCTGTATTGCCAAATGCAGATCCTCTGTGATTAGCCAAACCCTCTAGATCAATCATTTGTTGAATATGGTCAAGTAGCAAGGTTTTTCCACAGCCTGTTTGTCCACCAATAATAATCGGTGTCACCTGGTCCATGATTCGATCAGTTTCGTCAATTAAGTATCGACGTAGCGCCTTGTATCCACCTTTTAGCCGTGGATAATCAATACCTGATTCTTCATAAATCCATTGTTGAGTAATTTGACTACGCAACCCCCCACGAAAGCAATATAGCGCACCATTAGGATTTTTCTGGATAAACTCTAACCAAGCTGTAACTTTAGCCTGTTTATCTTCACCCTGAACCAATTCATGTCCTAGCTCGATGGCTTTTTCTTGACCCTTGTGCTTATAACAAGTACCAACAAGCTCCCGCTCTTGGTCACTCATGAGTGGCAAGCTTTGTGTATGTGGAAAGGCGCCTTGTGTAAATTCAATAGGTGCACGGGTATCAAACATGGGGGTGTTGTTAACTACTAGAGAGCGAAAATCTTCAATCTGAGTCAGCGAATTAGGCATTAATTTTTACAGTCGTTTGGTTGTGTGCAATAATTTCACCAATAGCTTCAAGCTTAAACCCAGCTGCATTCATGGTATTTTGAAATTCCTCTTGCGCTTCGTCATTAACCATAATAAGCAGCCCGCCACTAGTTTGTGGATCACAAATTATTGATTGAACCTGATCACTCATTTGACTTAAATGATGTCCATAGCTGTCGAAGTTTCGTTGAGCGCCACCTGGAGAGCAACCATTGGCTAGATAATGTTGAATATTTGGTAAAGTTGGTACTTTTTGATAATCGATAATAGCAGATACCTTAGAGCCTTGACAAACTTCAACCAAATGCCCACCTAGGCCAAATCCCGTTACATCAGTAATCGCATTAATACCGTTGATTTTGGATAGTTTAGCACCAATATCATTAAGTTCACACATGGTATCAATGGCTCTAGACTCATCCTCTTTGGTAATTTTCTTTTGTTTTTGCGCCGTGGTCAAAATACCAATACCCAAAGGCTTGGTTAGATAGATTTTGTCACCCACTTGCGCTTTTGAATTTTCCTTAAGGTGTTTGATAGCAACCCTACCAGTAACGGCTAATCCAAAAATAGGCTCTGGTGCATCAATACTATGTCCACCTGCTAAAGAGATACCTGCATCAGCGCAAACACTGCGCCCGCCTTCGATTACTTGTCGACCTATTTCAGGTGCAAGCTTGTCGATGGGCCAGCCAAAAATAGCAATGGCCATCAAAGGGGTGCCACCCATTGCGTAAATATCGCTAATAGCATTGGTTGCAGCGATTCTTCCAAAGGTAAATGGGTCGTCTACAATTGGCATAAAGAAGTCGGTGGTACTAATAATCCCCTCTCCATTGCCTAAATCATAAACAGCTGCATCATCACGAGAAGCATTACCAACCAGCAGTTTTGGATCATTAAACTCAGTTAATGATGATTCTAAAATTACGTCCAGAATCTTTGGTGATATTTTGCAACCACAACCTTGGCCATGACTATACTCAGTAAGCTTTACATTGTTTATATTTGAGACAGACATAATGATGAATTAAAGTTGAGCGTAAGCTTCTTCTAATTGTGTGTAGAGTTGTTCTGGCGTTAGCTCAGGGCTTTCTTCCATGATATTAAAAGCAACAACATTATCCTCAACTGCGCCCCACATCTTCACGTAAGAGCCATCCTTATAGCCATGATCTTGTCTAAAGGTATTTAGCTGATTTTTAACCAAATAGCGTTTATATAATTCTGGCACGTCCATGGCCATATTGCCCAATGCTTGGAAAAACAAAGCGAACAATTGGTATAAAGAATTTTGAGATTTATCAACGTTGGCACTAGCTGATATGGCTACGATTTTTTCAAATATCTCCACCATTTTTTCTGGATCTATGTCGCGCTCAGGCACCATATCATTGTATATTTCAGCAAAACTAGCATCACCATAATGAATCGCTTCAGACATTAAAAAGTGCCAAATATCAACCAATTCAACTTTAGCATTATCAATATCATTTTCTGACTCAATATCTTTCCAATGCTTCCAGTTAAAGGAATCAATTGCTTCGGCAGCTTCCATATAGATACAACGTAACCATGAGATTGGGCGCCCTTCTTTAGTGGCACCTTCGGTCCAAATTTCTCCGTTAGTGGCGTTATTGAGCTTCATCTGTAGTTCGAACATTTGTTTAATGTGGTTCATAGAATTAGTTGAGTTAAATTACAAATTTAAATGATTTTACCTAAGCTTAAACCATTTTGTATTTTTGATTAAAATAATAGCCGCTTCAGTGGTTATGGCGACGATACCAGTAATAAGAAAACACCCTAGCAATATAGCTAATTAGTCCTGCCATATTCACCCGATCTATTTTTTATAATATAAGAATGATTTTATCTTGAGAATAGATAGTTTTGATTGCTTTATAATTTACATCTATGTTGATGATTAATTGCGATTTAGGAGAGTGCTTAACTCCCAACCCTGATGCTGATGTTATGCCACTGATCAACATGGCTAACATTGCTTGTGGCGGTCATGCGGGTGATAACAACAGCATGACAAAAACCATTCAACTTGCCAAAAAATTTGGCGTCAAGATTGGTGCACATCCCAGTTATGCAGATATTGCTAATTTTGGTCGCGTGAGTCAAACGCTAAGTACTTTTGCATTGTTTGATTTAATTTACCAGCAAATTACTGCTTTTCAAACGTTTTGCACCGAACATGGCGCCCTTCTTAAATACATCAAGCCACATGGTGCTTTGTATCATGATATGACTCACAATCCTTTGGTTTTAGAGGTGATGTGTGATGTGATTCATAAAACTGATCAAAATTTATCCTTGGTGGTTCAGGCTGGTCATGAGGATTATTTTAAAAATTTCGGAAATAATGGAAATGGCTTATTTTTGCATGAAGTTTATGCCGATCGAGGCTATCAAGGCATACATATGATTCCTAGAGGGGACAAAGGTGCGGTTTTAACCGATCCAAAAGCTATTATTGATCAATATTATCAATTTTTAGAGGAGAAATCTTTCAAAATTGACACCATTTGCTTTCATAGTGACAATAAAGCCTCTGTAGAGGCTCTAAAACAGCTTAAAAATGCATAAAATCATACTTGCGGGGGAAAGCTCGCTTCTTATCTATTTTGGCAATAAGATCGATCCTAGTCTTCCTAGAAATATCGCAAATTTTGCAAATCAGCTTAAAAAGCATTTTTCTGAGTCAATTGTCAATTTAACACCCTCTTATACTTCTCTTTTGGTGAATTACGATCTCAATAAAACCAATTATCAGCAGTTTAAGACTCAAGTTAGCGAATTGCTAGAACAATTTAGCTTTGAACAAGCTGAACAAATTTCTAAGGTGATACACATTCCCGTTTATTATGGATTTGAAGTAGCTCTTGATTTAGAAAAATTGCTGGCTGAAAAAGAACTAACAATAGATGAGTTTATCCATATTCATACTTCGCAAACCTACCAAGTTTATGCCATTGGATTTAGCCCAGTATTTGCATTTTTAGGCCAGGTTGATGAGAAAATTCAAGCACCTCGCCTAGCCACACCAAGAATCAAAATTCCAGCAGGTAGTGTGGGCATCGCTGATAGACAAACAGCTGTCTACCCTATTGATTCATCAGGAGGCTGGAATATTGTTGGCAGAACAATACTTGACTTATCACTTAACGATCCTAAAAATCTAGACAAATTTAAGATAGGTGACAAGGTTAGATTCTACTCAATTAGCCGTGATGAATTTATGCGTTATGGTGGACGAGAATGAGCTTTAAAGTTATCAAACCAGGATTTTTAACGACGGTTCAAGATTATGGTCGTCTAACTCATGGTGAACAGGGTTTGGCTCAATCTGGGGTAATGGATGAGCATGCCTATGCTTGGGGAAATTATTTACTGGGTAATCATTATTTTGATGCCGCTCTGGAAATCACCTTTGGCAGTGTTGAATTAGAAGCGCTCGATGATATGCTGATTTGTGTTTGCGGTGCGGATCTTGATTTTAAAATTAATCATCAAACGGTGGATATTTGGAATAGCATTCAAATTCAAAAAGGTGATAGACTTAGCTGGCATCTACCTAAACACGGAATACGTGCTTATTTAGCAGTTAAAGGTGGGTTTGAAACTCAAAAATTTTTCAACTCCAGATCGGTTAATTTACGTGAACACATTGGTGCAAAAATAACACAAGATGAAATTATTACATGCCAAGCATCAATTGGCCAGTTAGATCATTTTATTGCGCCAAAATATATGCCTAATTACCATCAAGAAGTTGTATTAAGATTATTGCCAAGTTATCAATATTCAGAATTTAGTGATGCTCAAAAAACGTTATTCTTTAGTCAAACTTATACTATTAGCAATGCGAATGATCGTACGGGATGTAGGCTAAAAGGCGCACCCATAGCCATCAAAAAAGACAAAATGATCTCTGAAGGTATGTGTTATGGTAGTGTGGAAATCGCTAGCGACGGATTGCCAATTATTTTACTAAAAGATGCACCAACCATTGGCGGATACTTAAAAATTGGCACTGTATTTTCACTGGATTTAGCTCAGTTGGCACAACAACAACCAGGTGCAAAAGTTAGATTTGAGTTAATGGCTATCCATCAAGCACAAAAAGAGCGCTCGGTGTTTAATCAGTTCTTTGGTGTCGGTGTAAATTCAAAAGCATTAAAGATCTGACAAAATAACTCAGCGGTTTTAACTGTATCGTACAAGGCAGAATGCGCTTGAGCGTTGTCAAATTCAATACCAGCTTTCGCGATTGCTTTAGCCAGAACCGTCTCCCCAAAGGTAAGTGCTGATAAGCTAACGGTATCAATGGTAGAGAATTTATGAAAGGGGTTTTTAAGCTTTGATCTTTCACTTGAAGCATACAAAAATCCTAAGTCAAAAGATGCATTGTGCCCTACTAATATCGAACGCGAGCAATTTTGGTCTTTCATCTCGGTGCATATCGTTTGGAACATATCACTTAGTGCTAGCTTTTCATCAATAGCGCCACGTAGAGGGTTGCCAACATCAATGCCATTAAACTTTAAAGCTGTCGGCTCAAGATTCGACCCTTTAAAAGGATGCGTGTGAAAATGTTGAGGCTCCTTTGGGTATAGTTTTCCACTGTCATCAATACCAATAATCACAGCACAAATTTCTAACATGGCATCTGTTTGATAATTAAATCCAGCGGTTTCAATATCAATGACAACCGGTAAATACCCACGAATACGTTCTTTGATTTGCATTAAGCAATATCCTTAAAAAAGATAGAAGAGTTTCGATCATGGTTGAAATATTTTTGACGCTTGTTAGGTAGATCAGAAATTTTCATTTGGGTAAAGTGATGCTTTAAAAACCAATCAGTTTCATACTTTGTTAGAGCGAAAACTTTACTAAATTTTCGCCTCTTAGCTTCCATTAATATCTTATCTAAGAGTTGCGTAGAAAGCCCTAAATTTTGAGAATTTTTAGCAACCGCTAAAGAATAAATTTCACCCGTAGAGCCTTCTTGACAATCTTTTAAACCTGCGCAAGCAACTAGTTGATTGTTGTCAAATAGCAAGATGAAGTCATTGATATTTTTTTCAATTTCCACCTTACTTCTAGGGAGAATTTTCCCTTGATCTACAAAAGGCTTGATTAAAGTCAAAATTTGTTCAGATTTATCCAAAGTACTGTATTAAAACATTGATAGAAGTGCACTATTTTAATCTAAAATATAATGCTTTATATCAATACAAAGCAATTATGTCTAACTCAAGAAAATATTCCTCTCAAGTTGTTGATGGCTATGAAAGAGCAGCTTCTCGTGCAATGCTTTATCCAGTAGGCTTTAAAAAAGAAGATTTTAGTAAGCCTCAAGTAGGCATTGCTTCAACTTGGTCAATGGTTACACCTTGTAATATGCATATTAATAAATTAGCAGATGAAGCTGAGAAGGGCATTAATTCTGCTGGCGGTAAAGGTGTTATCTTTAACACGATTACTATTTCTGACGGTATTTCAATGGGCTCAGAGGGCATGAAATACTCTTTAGTATCTCGTGAGGTTATCGCTGATTCAATTGAAACAGTAGTAGGTTGTCAGGGTTTTGATGGTGTGGTTGCGATTGGTGGTTGTGATAAAAATATGCCAGGTTGTATTATTGGTTTAGCAAGGCTCAACCGTCCGGGTATTTTTGTTTATGGCGGTACGATTCAACCAGGTAAAAATCACACAGATGTGGTTAGTGTTTTTGAGGCGGTAGGTCAATTTGCCAGTAATAAGATTAATGCAATTGAACTTGAAAATATTGAAAAAACAGCCATTCCAGGTCCAGGCTCTTGTGGCGGTATGTACACGGCTAATACCATGGCATCTGCTATTGAAGCACTAGGCATGAGTTTGCCAAACTCTTCGGCTCAAGATGCCATCTCAGCGGATAAGAATAATGATTGTGTTCAAGCTGGCGTGGCGGTATTAAACTTACTTGAAAAAGACATTAAGCCAAATGATATCATGACTATGAAAGCGTTCGAGAATGCGATTACAGTTATTATTACCTTGGGTGGCTCTACCAATGCCGTACTTCATTTAATCGCTATGGCAAATGCGGCTGGCGTTGATTTAAATATTGACGACTTTACGCGTATTGGTGCGAATGTCCCAGTTATTGCTGATCTTAAGCCATCTGGCCAATACATGATGAGTGAACTGGTTGCTATTGGTGGCACGTTACCATTGATGAAAATGCTATTAGATGCTGGTATGCTTCATGGTGACTGTATGACAGTTACTGGGCAAACAATGGCTGAAAATCTTAAAGATGTTAAACCATATGCAGATTCTCAAGATATTATTAGATCACTTGATAATCCGATTAAGAAAGATTCACATCTTCGTATTTTGCGTGGTAATTTGGCCGTAGATGGTGCTGTTGCAAAAATTACAGGTAAAGAGGGTTTGAGTTTTAAAGGGGTGGCCAAATGTTATGGTCGTGAAGAAGAAGCGCTTGCAGCTGTATTAAATGATGAAATTATGGCGGGTGATGTGATTGTCATTCGTTATGAAGGACCTGCAGGTGGCCCTGGCATGCGTGAGATGCTTGCGCCTACTTCTGCCGTTATGGGTAAAGGCCTAGGTGGTAAAGTGGCACTCATTACTGATGGTCGTTTCTCGGGCGGAACGCACGGCTTTGTAGTGGGTCATATCACTCCAGAAGCTTTTAAAGGCGGCGTGCTTGCTGTTGTTGAAGATGGCGATGAGATTCTGATTGATGCTGAAAATAACGTATTAGAACTACTGGTTGATCAATCAATTATTGATGAGCGCTTAACTCACTGGGTACAGCCTAAGCCGAATTATACTAAAGGTGTTTTGGCAAAATTCGCCAAACTGGCTAAATCTGCTTCTGAAGGTGCAGTGACTGATTAACTCTTAAAGTAAAAGTTAAAACTAAAAAAAGGAGGCGTTTGCCTCCTTTTTTTTAGTTTATTGTATTTAGATAGGCTTTTTGGCTATGTACTTAAGCCATAAAAATCCAGATAATCCAGCCAATAAAGAGGCAGTTAAAACACCAACTTTAGCTTGAAAGATATATTCAGCAGATCCTAAAAAAGCAAGATCTGCTATAAAGATAGACATGGTAAAGCCAATACCTCCTAAAAGTGCAACGCCAAAAATTTGACTCATGCTGCTTTGATCTGGTAGTTTCGCAATTTTTAGTTTAATAACCAACCAGGAAACTCCAAATATTCCAATTACCTTTCCTAGAATAAGACCAAAAATAATCCCCATTGATATTGGCTCAATAATCACAGTACCAATAGAGTTGAAATCTATTGCAATACCAGCATTAGCTAGTGCAAATAAAGGGATAACAATTAAAGCAACAGGAAGATGTAGTTTTTGCTCCAGTTTTGTAGCTGGGGAGCTTACCGAGTCAATCCTAACTTGTATTTTTTCTAGAATGACTTTTTGATCTTCGTTTAATGTGTGATTTTTACAAACAGGATACTTGTCATAGTCATCTAATAATTTTTTAGTATCTTTAGATAAATTTATCGAGGTTTGTTTAGGTTTAGAAGGTACCGCCATGGCAGCAATAACACCTGCAATAGTGGCATGTACGCCTGACTCTAGAACAAAAACCCACATGAAAATGCCAACAATAAAATAAGGTAATATTGCATGAATACCAAAACGATTTAATATAATTAACATTAAAAAAGTTACGCCAGACAAGCCAAGAGGTAGTATATTAATTTGATCAGTATAGAATATTGCAATCACCAACACAGCGCCTAGATCATCTACAATGGCAAGTGCCACTAAAAAGGTTACTAACGCAGTAGAGACTCTTTTACCCAAGAGCACTAAAACACTAATCGCAAAAGCAATATCTGTCGCCATGGGTACGCCCCACCCGATAGCGCTGGGCTCATTTGCATTAATACCTAAATAGATCAATGCAGGGAAAATCATTCCACCAATAGCTGCCATAATAGGCAAAATAGCAACTTTTATATTTGAAAGCTCTCCGACTAAAATTTCCCTTTTTATCTCTAATCCGATAATAAAAAAGAACACAGCCATTAAGCCATCATTTATCCAATGATGCAGGCTGTGGGATAACTTCCAAGAGCCAACACTTAAATCAATTTTTGTATGGAAAAAATGTTCGTAGTTTTCTGTTAGCGGTGTATTTGCTAGAATTAACGCAAGCACCGTCATAAACATTAAGATTTTGCCTGTGGTAGTTTGGGCATGAATAAAGTGCTCAAAAGGTGTTGACACCTTTTTAAAGGCTTTTTCCCAAGGTGCGTATATTTTCATCTTATTCTATCTGTTTAAACTTAAAAAACTTAATCTTGAGCTGGAGCAAATACCATTTGTCTATCGTCTAAGTTAACTGAAACAATTTGGATTTTAATTTTATCACCTAGCTGAAACACTTTACCAGTGCGCTCACCTTTTAATTGATGATGAACATCGTCAAAATTGTAGTAGTCATCTTTCATGTCACGCATTGCAATCATACCTTCAACAAAGACATCTGTTAGCTCGATAAAAATACCAAAGCCTGCTACACCTGAAATAATACCATTAAAAGTATCGCCGACCTTGTCACGCATATACTCACACTTTAGCCACTGCTCAACATCGCGAGAAGCTTCATCAGCACGTCTTTCTGTGACTGATAAGCTTACACCCAGTTCAATCATTTTCTTAGAAGGCTCTTTCTTTTTATTACCCAGTACCTTGCCAACTACACGATTCATCAATGATGGCTTTTTCTTTTTAAGAACACGATTGATGGCGCGATGCACTAGTAAGTCAGGATATCTTCTAATTGGTGATGTAAAGTGAGTGTAATCATCAAATGCCAAACCAAAATGTCCTTCGTTAGCAGGTGTATATACAGCTTGCTTCATGGTTCTAAGGACTACGGTTTTGATAATGTTTTCATCGTCTCTACCTTTAGCATCTTCCAGTACTTTCGCAAAATGTTTAGAATCTGGCTGATCACCACCTTCTAATGTAAGGCCAATAGCGGTTAAGAATTGACGAGTCACTTCTACTTTTTCTGCCGTTGGTTTTGGATGAATTCGGTACAAGAAGTCTTCTTCATTTTCACCTAAGAATTTAGCGGTAGCTTGGTTAGCCATCAGCATGCATTCTTCAATAAGTTTGTGTGCATCGTTTCTTGAGAGGGCAATGATGTTGTCAATTTTTCCAGCATCATTGAAAAGGATTTGTGATTCAATACGATCAAAATCCATTACACCACGTTTAGTTCTAGCAGCCTTTAACACTTTGTATAAGTCGTAAAGGTCGTTTAAATTTTCTAATACTGGTTCAAATTCTGTTTTTAATGCTTGGTCATCTTCCTCTAAAATCTTACTGACCTTTGTATAGGTTAGTCTTGCATGAGAGAACATGGTTGCTGGGTAGAATTTATAATCAAGCAAATTTCCTGCTTTATCAATGTTCATCTCACAAGCCATACAAAGGCGCTCTACACCTGGATTAATTGAACACAGGCCATTTGATAGAGCCTCAGGCAGCATTGGTACTACACGACGCGGGAAGTAAACCGAATTACCTCGCTCGATTGCATCATCGTCTAGTGCTGTACCCTCTTCTACGTAATGAGAAACGTCAGCAATAGCAACAACTAATCTCCAGCCATTGTTTGTTGACTCTGCAAATACTGCATCATCAAAATCTTTAGAGTCTTCGCCATCAATAGTAACAAGCTTCATATCGGTAATATCAATACGATCTTTTTTATCTTGCTTGGTTACTTCAGCTGGAATTTTTGCAGTTTGTGCTAATGCTTCTTTTGAGAATTCAACAGGAATACCATTACGATAAAGCGCTGCATCTGTCTCAACACCTTCATCCATGTATGAGCCCAAAATTTGAATAATTCTGCCTTCTGCTAGCGCTTTAAATGTTGGTGATTTAGTGATCTCAACAATAACAATTTGTTCGTTTGTGTTGTCGTCACTGATTTTAGGGATGTTAATGTTGTTACGGATACGCTTGTCATCAACGATAGCATAAGCATTACCCTCTTCATCGATATGAAGGCGTGCTACTACAGTCTTAACACTCTCCAGGACTTCAACAATCTTAGCGTCGCCACGTTTACTGATTAAGCGAGCCTTAACCTTGTCTCCATGAAAAACTAGCTGCATTTGTCTTGAATTAAGTCGTAAATCTCTACCGCCCTCTTCAAGCTTTAAAAAGCCAAAGCCTTTAGGGTTTGCAACTACTGTACCGATTTTAATACCTTCAGCTGGATCGAAAATTGTAAAATTTCCATCATTATCACAGTTAAGTTGCTCATCACGAACCATGGCCTTAAGGCGATGAGTTAGTGGTTTTTTTTGTTCAGAATCAACCTTTAATAAATCAAATAAGTCATATTTTGAGATAGGCTTCTTTTTAATGAAGCCAAGAATATATTCTCTAGATGGAATAGGATTATCGTACTTTTCTGATTCTCTTTTTTGATGCGGGTCGCTCATATAATTACTCGTTAAATGGATTGTTAAGGATCAGAGTTTCGTCGCGATCTGGTCCGGTTGATAAAATATCTACTGGTAAATTAGATAACTCTTCGATCTTGCGAATATAGTTTTGAGCCTCGATTGGTAGAGAGTCAAATGAATCTGTACCAATTGTTGAAGTTTTCCAGCCCGGCATTTCAATGTAATTTGGCTTTGCATCTGCATAGCCTTGTGCATCGTAAGGTGGTGTGGTTGTTTGCTTACCGTTTAAATCGTAGCTAATACAAATTTTAATACTATCTAGTGAGTCTAGTACGTCTAGTTTAGTTAGGCAAATTCCAGTAACGGCATTAAGCTTAAATGACCGGTTCAGAGTAACCATATCTAACCAACCACAGCGACGCTGACGCCCTGTTGTTGCGCCAAATTCATGACCTATAGTGCCTAAAACTTTACCAATTTCATCACCTTTGTCTGTTGACATGTCATAGATTAGCTCTGTTGGGAATGGACCACCACCAACACGAGTTGTGTAGGCCTTAACAATACCGCATACGTAATCAATGTCTGTGACACCAACACCTGAGCCTGTTACTGCGCCACCAGAAGTTGTGTTCGATGAAGTCACAAATGGGTAAGTACCTTGATCAATATCTAGAAGTGCACCTTGTGCACCTTCAAATAAGATATTTTCGTTATTTTTAATATGTTGATGGATTTTCTCAGTGACATCAGTAATCATAGGAATGACCACCTTAGCTTGCTCTAGAGCTTCTGCTAAAACTGTATCAAAATCCAATGCCGGCACTTTATAGTAGTTGCTTAAAGAGAAATTGTGATATTCCATTACTTCTCTAAGCTTATCTGCAAATGCTTCAAGATCTAGTAGGTCGCCAACTCTTAGTCCACGACGAGCAACCTTATCTTCATAAGCAGGACCAATACCGTTACCTGTTGTACCAATGGCAGCTTTACCGCGTTTAGCTTCACGTGCATTATCAAGAGCAACATGGTAAGGCATAATCAGTGGACAACCTGGTGCAATCTTTAAACGTGATTTTGCATCAACGCCTGCTTCGTTCAATTCGCCAAGTTCTTTAATAAGTGCAGACATTGATAAAACAACACCATGAGCAATTAGACATTCAACATGATCACGTAAGATTCCAGAAGGGATTAAATGTAGTACTGTTTTTTGACCATCAATAACCAATGTATGTCCTGCATTGTGCCCGCCTTGAAAGCGAACAACACTAGAGACCTTATCGGTGATCAAGTCTACGATCTTACCTTTGCCTTCATCACCCCATTGAGTGCCGATGATTACTACATTTTTTGACATACTAATTCCTAACTGGTTAATTTATTGTTAATAAAACTTAATTTGATTGAGATAAAAACTTCAAGTCAAATGAAAATCCTGTGGCCGCTCTTGACTGTCCAAACGACTCACCAATACCGTTATAACGCCCGCCTTGCGCTAAAGCCTTAGAATAGTTTTGGTTATAAGCTGAAAATACAATGCCTGTATGGTATTCATAAGTTTGTAGTTCAGCTAAATCATAACTTGCTTGAATATTTTTACCTTTAAGCGCTTGATCAATTGCTTGTAAATCTTTGATAGCATTGATCGCATTTGGAAAATTGACAAACAAATCTAAGGCTTGATTCAATGCGCTATTATCACCTTCCAACTTGATAAGCGCATTAAACAAAGGTGCATTAACAAGAGGATGCTTATTGATAAAAACAGCTAGATCTGGTGATGAGCGATGTGCAAAGATGTGACGTAGTTCAGCTGCCTGATCTGAGTCTAGCGATTCATCCGCCATTAAGGCATTGAAAATAGCTACATTTCCTAAGCTAATAACAACCGGATCGATCGATAGAATCTTTAAACTTTCCAGCATTAATTCAATCACTTCAATATCTGCTGAGATTTCATTAGAGCCATATAACTCTGCACCCGCCTGAATAGGAGAGCGTGAATCATAAAAGTCATCAGCACTGGTTTGTAGGATTGCATTAATGTAACAATATTTTTCAATACTGACACTGGCACGTCTCGCATCAATACGCGCAATTTGCGGCGTAATATCGGCATGAACGCCTAGCATTTTCCCACTAACCGGGTCTAGAAATTTGAATGTTTTTTCGTTAACCGAGTCGCTGGTTAAAAGTAACGAATCAACATGTTCCACCATTGGCGGAATCACCAAGCCAAAACCTTTTTCAGTATATAGGTCTATTAATTGACGTCGTAGCATTTCAAAATTAAGCGCCTGATTGCCGCTTAATTCATCAATACCCTCGGGTAACTGCCAAGATTTCATATAGGTGCTTATTTAGCCCCAGGATTAAAGTGACGGAAGAACTCAGTATTTGGATTTAACACCATGATGTCATTCTGACCAGAAAACGATTTCTTATAAGATTCTAATGAACGATAGAATGAATAAAAATCAGCGTTTTGATTATACGCTTGTGCATAGTTCCCTGCTGAGATTGCATCACCTTCACCACGTATGATTTCTGAATCACGATAAGCGTTTGCTAAAATAATAGTTCTCTTTTTATCAGCTGCTGCCTGAATAATTTCAGCCTCTTCAGCACCTTTAGATCTAAACTCTTTCGCAACACGATTACGCTCTGCTTGCATTCGACGATAAACTGAGTTTGAAACTTCTTGAGATAAGTCAATACGCTTAATACGAACATCAATAATTTCAATACCAAAATCGCCAATATCTTTCTTCGCAAGCTTTGCAATGCTAGTCATGATTTCGCTACGTTCACCTGAAACAACATCTTTAATAGTACGTTTTGAGAATTCACTTTTAAGGCCGGTTTTAATAATTTGCGCTAAACGATTACTAGTTCGCGCTAAGTTACCACCTGTCGACTTGTAGAACTTCTCAGCATCGATAATACGCCATTTAACATATGAATCAACGATAACGTTTTTCTTTTCACCTGTTAAGAAGCGCTCAGATGGCGCATCAAGTGTTTGAACACGATTATCAAATTTGACTACATTATTGACAAATGGTGTTTTAAACTTAAGCCCTGGCTCTTTTTCAACACTAACAATTTCACCTAAACGAAGTTTGATAGCGGTTTCAGTTTCACTAACCGTATATAGTGCTGAACTCAGTATAAAGAATACTGCAGCAATGATAATTAATCCTATTTTTTGCATTATCTTACTCCTCTATCACGGAAAATATTTCTAGCACCACTTGGCGCCTCTACTTGCTCTGGAGTTGCTTGAGAAGTGGTTTGAGTATTAGCTCGCTTATTATTGATTAGTTTATCAATAGGTAAATACATCATTGAATTTGCTTTTGAATCAACCACAACTTTACTAGTTGAAGCAAAGACACTTTCCATAGTTTCACGGTATAGACGCTCTCTAGTAACTGCCGGTGCTTTTTCATACTCAGCTAAAATTTGCTTAAATCGAGACGCTTCACCTTCTGACTTTGAAGTTACTTCAGACTTGTAAGCCTTAGATTCTTCAAGTAGACGTGCAGCAAGACCTCGTGATTTTGGCAAAATATCATTAGCATATGTTTGCGCTTCGTTAATCAAACGCTGCTTATCTTCTCGTGCTTTAACAGCATCAGAAAAAGCCGCTTGAACTTGCTCAGGTGGTTGCGCATCCTGCATGTTTACTGTCGTAATTTGTAAACCTGTCTGATATAAATCTAACAATGCTTGAGACTTTTCCTTAATGTCATCGGCAATACTCACTCGACCTTCAGTTAAAATGTAATCCATGGTATTTCGACCAACTACTTGACGAATAGCACTTTCAGATACTTGACGCAGCGTTGTATCCGGAGTGGCAACATTAAATAAGTAAGCCTGTACATCGCTAATTTTGTATTGAACCGCAAACTTAGCGTCAATCATATTTTCATCTTTGGTCAACATAAGTGATTCAGAAGAAACATTACCACCAAAGTTATTACCTCCTTTGACAACATTACGATAGCCGATTTCAGCCGTCCTAATTTGTGCTACATTAACTCTATTAACAGATTCAATAGGAAATGGTAGGTGCCAATGAGGACCTTGAGAGGTCTCTTCTTGGAAGGCGCCAAAGCGTAATACAACACCTTTTTCAGCAGGATCGATAATATAGATTCCTGATAACATCCAAACAAGCACACCAATGATAACAACAAACTTCACGCTACCTTGCGGTGCTTTTGGTGCATCTGATGAACCGGTTGAATTACCAGCACCAAATAGGCTGTTAAATTTATCTTTAAATTCTTTAATTACACCATCTAAATCCGGAGGCGTCTGGTTGTTGTCGCCCCAAGGTTTTTGATTACTATTATTATCGTTCCAAGCCATTATAAATACTTCCATTATTGTTAAAACTTCAGTTATTTTACCCAAATAAATGCACGCTCATGAAGCTAATATATTGAGGATATTGCTATTTAGTTGGTGTTAAAATAATTGAATTATAAAAATATTAATACCATCATGAAAAAGTCACTTACTCTTTGCTCGTTTGCTTTACTTTCTGGTTTGGCCAATGCACAGGGATACGTTTTAAATTGTGAAGATAATCGCTTACTTTTTCCAAAACAAACCTTATCAAACGATGAAAACCTAGATGTGGTTGCTGATCGTAGCGAAATTACCAAAGGTGATACTTATCTTTTATCTGGCAACGTTTCGCTTAATTCTAGTGCTTATTATTTGAGTGCAGATGAAATTAAGATTAAAAAATCAGATAAAACCTCAACAGCTAAAGGCCATGTTCAATTTCAAAATGATCAGTTGATGTTAATAGGTGATAGTGCTGTTGTTAAAAAACAAGCAGACATAACTCATACCACTCTAAATCAAGTTCAATTTCATTATCCAGACACCAAGATAAATGGCCAAGCTCAGCAAGTGGTTAACGATGGCACTATGCAGGTCTTTGACGATGCTAGTTACTCTTTATGCCCACTGGGTAATACTGATTGGCAAATGAAAGCAAATCAAATCACACTTAACTCAACAACTAATCGCGGTGTCGCTAATGATGTAGTGGTTGAGTTTTTAGGTGTTCCTGTGTTTTACACGCCTCATCATGAATGGGTGTTAGAAGGACGAGG
>CALBNC010000080.1 GCA_937896195.1 uncultured Gammaproteobacteria bacterium | reverse complement strand
GATACATTGTTTGTTTATGGTGCTGGCCACTGTAGCCTTCCAGGTGCAAGTATTAAGGAACTTTATGACTCCATGCAAAAGCTTAAAAAGGTTGATGATAATGTCATGCTCCATTGTGGACATGATTATGGTTGCAAAATTAACACCACGATGGCTGAGCAAAAATCTGGCAATGCGTATTTACTACTAGATAGTGAAGCTGACTTTACGAGTTTCGTGCAGGGCATGTCAAAAGGAATAGTTGCCTATCCTACTGAAGCGCTGACTTTAAAAGAAGTTAAAGCCATGTTATGATTGGATTTTTTGGGGGTTCGTTTGATCCTGTGCACTTTGGACATTTGAAAAATGCACAACAAATTAAGAATGAGCTTAATTTATCTGAGCTATTTTTAATGCCATGTCGAGAGCCTGTTCATAAAAGCAAGCTAACCTTTCTTACAGAACAGCGCCTTCAAATGCTACAAATAGCCATACAAGACTTTCCAGAACTTAGCCTAGATACTCGAGAAATTAACAGAAAAAGTGAATCTTATAGTATTGACTCGCTCAAAGAAATTGCACTCGAGCTTCCAGAAGAGGTTATTTGCTTGATTATTGGCATGGATAGCTTTAACCAATTATCTAGTTGGAAAGACTATCAAAAATTTCATCAATATTGTCATTTGATCGTTCTGGCAAGACCTGGAAAAATAAATGGGCAAAATTATGCTGAATTTACACTCACCCAAAACCCTAAAGACCTTCTTAGAAAGAGCGTAGGTCTAGTTTATTTTGCAAAAACAGAGCTTCATGATATTTCTTCAAGTGATATTCGCGGTATTCTGTTTGAAACTTCGCAAGAGGGTAAAATACACGCACAACAGAGCTTGGATGAATTAATTCCAAAGCGTATTATTAACTATCTACAAAAATTATGAGCCTAACCCTAGAAGAGCAACTTAAAGTTGTCACAGATACTATTGACGAATTAAAAGGCGAAAATATCGTCACCCTTAAAGTACTTGACCAAAGTGCTGATATTGAAGCTATCGTTGTTGCAACAGGCCGTTCTATTCAGCATGTTCGTGGTATTGCCAATAATATTAAAATTGAAGCTAAACGCTTAGGTATGAAAGTATCTGGCATTGAAGGTACTGAAACTGGGCATTGGGTATTGGTTGATTTAGCAGAAGTTGTTGTTCATTTGATGACTGAAAAGACTAGAGAATTCTACAAACTAGAAAGACTTTGGTCTGGCGCTGAAAACGACTAAAAATCAATGAAGATTAACCTGGTTGTGATTGGCAAAAAAATGCCAGATTGGATACAAGCCGGAATTAATCATTATCAAAAACAACTCCCCACTCAACTCAACTTTAGTCTCATTGCATTAGAGGCTCAAAAGCGCAAAGGTAAAAACATTGCGCAAATAAAAGAGTTGGAGGGTGAGTTAATTCTTAAAGCGGTTAAAGACTCTCATCTTGTGATTGCTTTTGATGAGCATGGAAAACAGCACACAACCAAAGATATTGCTCAAAATTTGAGTAATTGGCAGCAAAGTGGTGATACGATATCACTTATTATTGGTGGTGCTGACGGCTTGAGTGATGCGGTTAAATCTCATGCTAATCTATTGTGGGGGTTATCAAATTTAACACTACCTCACTCGATGGCAAGGCTGCTGGCAGTTGAGCAAATTTACCGAGCACATTCATTATTAACAAATCATCCTTATCATCGGGAATAATGAAGCATTAATTAAAGGAAAGAAAATGAAATTAGAACTCATCAGCTTTAAACTTTGTCCATTTGCACAGCGTGCAATTATTTCTCTCAATATTCAAAATCATGATTTTGAGACAACTTATATCAACCCAATGGATCCGCCTGATTGGTTTAAAGAAATTTCTCCTAACGGACAAGTTCCCCTTCTTAAAGTGGATGACCAAGTTGTATTTGAATCACTGGTTATTACGGAATTTATTGAAGAAATTAGCCAAACAAGCTTCCATCCTAAAGATGCTATTCAGCGTGCTAATAATCGCGCTTGGATTATTTTTTCGGGTGATATACTTGGTGATATGTTTGGTGTTGTTACCGGTGATGAGAAAAAGTTCAACGCCTCTAAAGTTGCACTCTTTACTAAACTTGCCAAGGTTGAATCAATTAAAGGCTCTGAAAAATTCTTTAATGGCGATGAATTTAATATGATTGATGCTGCTTTTGCACCTATCTTTATGCGCCTAGCTTGGATTAACGAATTTACCGACAATGCGTTATCGCTTGCAGAATTTAAGAATTTAAACGCTTGGAGTAAGGCGATTTTAGAAGTTGAAACTGTCAAAAACTCTGTTGTCGACGGGCTAGATGATGTTTATTATTCCAATATAGAAGGACGCGAAGGTCATCTTTCTACTCTTTTAGTAGAAGAAGATTACTAAAGTCATTTATTAAATAATCGCTAGAATGCTTTCTGGTGGTCTACCAATAGCAACACCTTTATCTGTTCGAACAATTGGACGCTCTATCAAAATTGGATGATCGATCATAGCTTGAATTAGCTCATCTTCATTTAGTAACTCATCATCTAAATTATTCTCTTTATAGGCCGCTTCAAAAGTTCTCATTAGGCCTCTTGCATCCGTTTTAAGCTCAATAATCAAAGCTTTTAGCTCATCAAAGCTTGGTGGAGACTCTAGATATTTAATTATTTCAAAATCCAGGCTTTTTTCTTCTAAAATGCCTAATGTTAGTCTAGATTTTGTACATCTAGGATTGTGGTAAATTATTGTGCTCATATTCAAAAGGTTGTTATGAAAAAAATTATTATTATACTCTCTCTACTTGCTGGCTTTAATAGTGCGCATGGTATGACTATTAATCAAATTGTGGATGCTGGTAAAGTTGCTCAACAGCAAGATAAACAGATTAAAGCGCCTAGCTTTTCTTTGATCGATACCCAAGGAAATATCCATACCAATCAATCAACCCAAGGAAAATATTTAGTGATTAATTTTTGGGCTACCTGGTGTCCACCTTGTTTGAAAGAAATTCCTGCTTTTGTAGAGTTCTATGAGAACAATAAAGACCGAGTTTTAATACTTGGATTAGATTATGAGCAGGCCGATAAAAAAGCCATTGAGGAATTTACTGATACCTTTATGGTTAACTATCCAATAGTGCTGTTTGACGAACATAACAGTCCTCAGTTTCCTAATTTTGGCGAAGTGATCGGTATGCCAACCACTTATGTTTACAGCCCAAAGGGAAAGCTGGTTGATTTTAAAATGGGTGAAATGGATATTGAATCTTTGAAAAACGCTATTTCAAAGTAGCCAACTTTTCGAAGATTTACCTTCATCTCTAACCAGTTTTGGTACGAGATAACCACTCAATTCAGATTTTAGTTGCTGGTGTAATTTAAGTGCCACTTCATCTTCAACGAAATATCTTTCAGCCCCTGATACATGATCCAGCATATGTAAATAATAAGGCAAGATTCCAACTTTAAACAAATCTAGACTAAGATTTTTTAATGTATCAGCATGGTCATTGACCCCTTTTAAGAGTACCGCCTGATTAAGTAAAGTTAAATTTTTTAATTTGTTAATCTGCTGAACAAACCCTGCTGATAATTCTTGTGAATGGTTGACATGAAAAACCATCACCACCTTTAATCGAGTTAATTTAAGTAAATTAGCTAGCTCAGAAGTAATCCTACTAGGCATGACTACTGCACTTCGAGTATGAATTCGAATGGTATTAATATGCTTGATATTCTCAATATTGTTAATTAGCTTTTTAAGTTTATCGTCGCTTAAACTTAAAGGATCTCCGCCACTTAGTATGACTTCGTTCACTTTTTTATCAGCTTGTAGGTATTGTTCAATCTCACTCCAATTACTCATTGCATCGTGCTTTGTATAATTAAAATTTTGTCTAAAGCAATATTGGCAATGAATAGCACATACTTGGGATGTGATCAATAGTACTCGATTACTATACTTATGAATTAGTCCAGCTATGGGTGAATTCTCTTCATCATTCAAGGGTGCTTGGCTAAAGCCAATTCGATCCATACTAGCTTGTGGCATAACCTGTTTAAGCAGTGGATCATTAGGGTTATTCTTATCAATCAGTTGGGCATATTCCAAGGGGATTTTAATAGGAAATTTTGAATCTTCGAATGCTTGGATATTAAAAAAATCATTACTGATTTTTGCACCTTTTAGCGCCTTTCTAGCTTGTTGATTCCAGTGAGTCATATACATAAAAAAGCCCCGTCAGGGGCTCTTATAATTCGTTTTTACTTGAAGCTATTAACAGAAGTTAGCGAAGTTTTCATCTGTATGCTCTTGGCCATCTTCATAACCTGATTCATACTCGCTAGTTTTTCTTTGTTGTTCAATTTCAGGATTACCTAGGAAGCCTGCAACCCAACCTTGAATATAGTTGTCATTTACGCCCATTTCTTCCATTTTTTTAACGCCTTCATAGTAAGTCATTGCTAACACTCCTTAAATAATGTTTATAATTTTGCAGCTTATATCAGAGCTTTTTTTTCAACTGACATAAGATAAAGGTAATATTATAACCATTTAATTTCACAAGGTAAGAAAAAACGATGAATTTATCAGAAATAACCGACGGTTTAAATGAAAAACAATGCCAATCAGTTGAGCTTGAAGACGCCAAAAATGCACTCATACTAGCGGGTGCAGGTAGTGGAAAGACTCGAGTATTAACACATAGAATCGCCTATTTGGTTACTCAAAAAAATATTCATACGGACTCAATATTAGCGGTAACTTTTACAAACAAAGCTGCAGCTGAAATGAGAGAAAGACTTTCCACTCTTTTAAGAAGACCTATTCAAAGTATGTGGGTTGGTACCTTTCACGGCCTTGCACACCGTCTATTACGAACGCATTATGAAAAAGCTGGACTTACATCAGGTTTTCAAATATTAGATGCACAGGATCAATTTCGGATCGTTAAGCGCCTAATGAAAGAGAACAGTATTGATGAGTCTAAGTTTCCAATTAGAAAGGTACAGTGGTTTATCAATCAACAAAAAGATGAAGGCATTAAAGCTCAAGATGTTGACCCTGGTTATAACTTTTTTATTAAGAAAAGTCTTGAGGTTTTTGTATTGTATGAAGCGCATTGTCGTGCCAATGATTTAATTGACTTTGCTGAACTATTAGTTCGAAGCTATGAGCTACTTAAAAACAATACTGAGCTTCTTGAGCATTATCAAACACGCTTTTCACATATTTTAGTAGATGAGTTTCAAGATACTAATACCGTTCAATACAAATGGATTCAGCAATTATTTAACGGTAATAATCAAGTATTTTGTGTCGGTGATGATGATCAATCTATTTACGGGTGGCGAGGTGCGAAAATTGAAAACATTACCAAACTAGAAACTGATTTTGCACCCATTCAAACCATTCGACTTGAACAAAATTATCGCTCAACTGGTCATATTTTGTCCGCCTCAAATGCTTTAATTGCTAACAATACTAATCGTATGGGTAAGTCCTTATGGACTGATTCTGGAAATGGTGATTTAATTGATGTGTATGAAGCACGCACTGAAACTGACGAAGCAGATTATGTTATTCGCAATATTCAAAAACTGATTAAAGATGGTGATTGCGCTAGTGATTGTGCTATTTTGTATCGATCCAATGCACAATCAAGAGTATTTGAAGAAGTATTAATTAAATACAATGTGCCTTATATTATTTATGGCGGTTTAAGATTTTTTGAACGCGCTGAAATTAAAGACGCCTTAAGCTACTTACGCTTAATTGAAAATACTGCTGATAATGTTGCTTTTGAACGGATTGTAAATTTCCCAACACGAGGTATTGGTAACGCCACGTTAGAAAAAGTTCGTGAATTTGCCCGTGATCAGCATACCAATTTATTCCAAGCAGCTCAACAGGTGTCGTCTACCTTACCAACACGAGCTGCTAATGCATTAAATGGTTTTGTTGAGCTTATCGATCAAATGATTGATGATAGCAAACATCTTGATTTAAGCGAGAAAGTTGCTCATTTGCTTAGTGCGTCAGAAATTATGAATCATTATGCTAATGACAAAACTGACAAAGCGGGTAGTAAAAAAGAAAACCTAGATGAACTGATCTCTGCTGCCAAACAATACAATCATGAAGAAGATAGTGAGATGAATGAAGTAGTTGGTTTTATTTCTTTAGCATCACTAGATTCTGCTGGCAATGCTAACGCACCTGCGGTTGATAACGTACAGCTCATGACTATTCACTCGGCCAAAGGCTTGGAATTTCCAAATGTATTTTTAGGTGGACTAGAAGAAGATCTATTTCCATCAAGGCAATCTAAAGACGAGCCGCATCTACTAGATGAAGAAAGACGCTTATGCTATGTTGGTATGACGCGCGCTATGAAAAAACTAACCTTGTCATTTGCTATTAAGCGTTTTTTACATGGTCAGTCTTTGTATGCTTATCCTTCACGATTTTTAGATGAAATACCCAGTGAATACGTTAACAAAGTTAAAGCAAAGTTTGGCGCAACACAAGCTAACTATTCTGATGATGATATCTATAACCAAGACATTGAGCTTGAAGCAAATGGACAGTTGTCAGTAGGTGCAGGTGTTAAGCACGCAAAATTTGGTTATGGCTCAGTGCTGAATTTTGAGGGCGAGGGTGATAGCGCTAGAATTCAAATAAAATTTAAATCAGCAGGTACAAAATGGCTAATTGCCAGCTATGCTAATTTAGAGTTTGTTTAGTTTAAAGTTTTCTTTAAATCATCAACAGAAAAGCTTTGAACAGTTTGCTCGTCAGTATAAACTGGCTTCATTTTAGTATGTGTGCCTGCTTGTTTTTCAATTTCAGTTTGACGAGAAATAACAAGATTTAAGCAATCAGTAATCATTTTTTGTGTATTTTCAGTCAATGGGTGACGAAGCCCTGGCTTGGTCATGGTGTCTTTTGCAACTGAGATTAGGGTTTTTCTCATAGCGCTTAGCATTCTAACTTCTAAATCGGGTGTATTGTTATCACTCATAATAAGCTCTTAATAGTTTCTAAATGTTGTAAGTAGGTTATTTTATCGGATTTATACCTTCTATTGCCTTGCATTGATTGCAGCTTCTCATTCGAACCCCATTCTTGGTCAATAACCTCTAACACCATCTCTGGATGATTACAAATTAGCACCATATCACAACCACTATCTAGGGAAATTTTTACACGGTCCTTAATATTTTCAATGAATAAAGCACCCTGCATTGATAAATCATCACTAAAAACAACTCCATCAAAACCCAGCTTACTTTTTAAAATATCTTGAATCCAAACATTGGAAAATCCTGCGGGCTTATCATCCACTTTTGAATATATTACGTGCGCTGGCATTACTGCATCAAGACCCTCATCAACCAAACCTTTAAAAGTCGCCATGTCTTGATAAACTTCTTTTGCAGGACGGTCATCAATTGGCAAGTCTAAATGTGAATCTAATGAGACATATCCATGTCCTGGAAAGTGCTTACCAACACATTTCATCCCAGCTCTATGCATACCTTTAATTAGCGCCTGTGCCAATTTAATAATTGCATCAGGATTTGAGTGAAACGCCCTGTCTCCAATCACTGAAGAATTGCCATAATCCATATCAAGCACAGGTGCAAAAGAAAAATCTACATCAATTTCTAATAACTCATACGCCAGAATAAAGCCACATGAGCAGGCATATTTTATTGCTTTTTTGGGCTTTTTATCGTAAAGCTCACCCAGCTTTGACATGGCTGGCAGATGTGTAAATCCTTCTTTAAATCGCTGAACTCTACCACCTTCATGATCAACAGAAATTAAGATATTTGGATTAACCGCTCTAATAGAACTAATCAGCTGTTTAACTTGATTAATCGATTCAAAGTTACGACTAAATAAAATAACGCCACCAATACTGGGTTTTGCTAATTGTGTTTCTTCTAACTGTGTCAGTGTCAGTCCTGACACATCCATCATGATTGGCCCTAGGTTCATAATTTCTCTAATTGATATAAGGTTTAACTTTGTACACTAAATACAAAATAGGTAGCCCGATTAACGTAGTTATAATGAAAAATTGACTATAGCCAAATGCTTCAACAATACTGCCAGAATAGCCGCCAAAAATTTTTGGAAGAAGTGTCATTAGTGAAGAAAAAATTGCATACTGGACAGCGGTAAATTTAATATTAGTCAAACTAGATAAGAAAGCAATAAAAGCTGCACTAGCCAATCCAGCAGATAAATTATCCATGGTAATAGTTGCATAAAGCCAAGTTATATTATGGCCAATATTTGCCAAAACAATAAAGAGTAAATTGGTTAATGCAGAAAGCGCCGCTCCCAAAAATAATACCCTAAACACGCCCCATTTTATTGCCATTAGTCCGCCTAAAAATCCTCCAGCGATGGTCATAAATAAACCAAAGGTTTTGGACACAGTGGCAATCTCTATTTTCGTAAAACCCATATCTTGATAAAAGATATTGGCTACGACACCCAGTACAATGTCACTAATACGATACAAGCCAATAACTGCTAATAACAATACGGCAACACTCATTCCATATCGGCTAAAAAAATCTTTAACGGGTTCAATGTAGGTGCCATTAACCATAGATTTGTTGACCACATTAAGTTTGATCAGTAATCGAGTGGCAATATACGCACCCGAAATGGCCAAGACCAATCTAACTGCACCAACAATAAATCCAGCCAGATGTTTGTTAGCAAAAATTTCAGTTAAGTTTGATTTAAGCGTTTTAACCAGCTCTGCACTAAAAATAAAGGTAGCAATAAATGCTGCCACTACGACTAAAAATAAAGCGAAAAATCGAACGTAATCTTGAGTGGAATATTGCTCTTCATGACAACTATGGTTAGGCTCCTTGACCAACAAGGTGGTTACCACGCCCACCATCATAACCATAATCATCACTAGATAAGTATTAGACCAAGCTGAAAAACTATACAGCTCTTTAGTAGATCCAAAATAACTAGCTAAAAATAAACCACCTGCACCAGCCGCCAACATACCAATACGATAGCCTGCAACATAAGTTGCTGAAAGTATAGACTGCATATTTTTATCGGCTGACTCAATACGATAAGCATCAATAACGATGTCTTGAGTCGCTGATGAAAAGCCTAATAAAACTGCACCATAAGCCATAATAGTTAAGCTATCAACGCCAGCTTTAGGGTCAACTGATGACATGAGTAAAATTGCACTCATGATTGCTAGTTGTGAAACCAGCATCCATGCACGACGACGGCCTAATAGTTTAGTCAAAATCGGTAAAGGTAAGCGATCGACTAAGGGTGCCCAAACAAACTTAAATGAGTAGCCTAATGCAGCCCAAGAAAAAAAAGTAATACTAGATTTTGCAACACCCGCCTCATTCAGCCACAGACCTAATGTGGAAAAAATAAGCAAAATCGGTACACCTGCTGAAAAGCCCAAAAATAGCATAGCAGCTACCCGAGGGTGAACAAATAGTCGAAGACTTTCTAACACTGAATCCAGGGCATACCATCATGACGCCATCCATTGACGTTACCACGTTGATCCTCTTCATCAAGATCACCTTCAAAGCCACTCACTACATGGGCAATGTTAGTAAACCCATTCTTAAGCAAACACTTGCCTGCATCGTCAGAACGATAACCACTTCGACAAATTAAAATAATTTCAGCATCTTTATCAATATCAAACCGTGAAAAAGTCTTAATAAACTTCTCCTCATCTACTTCCCATTCTGGCTCATCTAACCACGGAATAAGGATTGAGTTCGGTACACGTCCTACAAATTTATTCTCCGCTTCACAACGAACATCGATCAAAGTAGCACCTTCTAGAATAAGCTTAACTGCTTTTGTTGGTAAATAATTTTTAATCATTTGATCACCACCTCTTCGCCTACTTTAACTTGATTGAATAGTTGAATGATATCATTGTTTTTCATACGGATACAGCCTTTTGACCCAGGCTTTCCCATGCTGTATTCATCAGCTGAGCCATGAATATAAATATATCGCTGCTTGGTGTTTTTATTGTGTGACTCAACTCCATCAAGCCAAAGAATACGAGATAAAATCCAATCCCTATCAGGCTGCTCATCAAACAGTTTTTTTGAATAAACCTCACCTGTTGGCACGCGCCCTACTAGCACCGAACCTAACTCTAAGTCATCACCAATTTTTTCAGAAATTTTAAACTTTCCCAAAGGTGTACAAAAAGACCCTTGTATTTCACCAACGCCATTAGCGGCGCTACTGATTAAATACACTGTATCTTGGTAAGTTAAAGTTTGATTAGCAATATTGATTGTAATCATAAGAATGTGTTATTTGGTGAAGAGTGCAATAGATTCAACGTGGGCAGTTTGAGGGAACATATCCATTACCCCAGCAGTATCGAGTTTATAACCCAGTTCAATTAGTTTAGCCGTGTCGCGAGCAAGTGTTGCAGGATTACAGGACACATACACCAAGCGCTCCACACCTAATTTTGGTAACAGCTCTACAATTTCAATGGCACCAGAGCGTGCCGGATCAATAAGTGCCTTATTATAAGTTTTACCTCTGAACCACTCAAAGCCTTCCACCTCTTTAAAAAGATCAGCTTTGTAAAAATCAGCATTGGTTATTAAGTTTTTTTCAGCATTATATTTTGCACGCTCAATCAAGCCCAA
>CALBNC010000079.1 GCA_937896195.1 uncultured Gammaproteobacteria bacterium | reverse complement strand
ATTTTTCTGACAACAAGTATCGCAATGTTGATGATAAATCTTATGGTGGTGGCGCTGGTATGGTGATGCAGGTTAAGCCTATTCGTAGCTGTATTGAGCAAATAAAACAAAAAAATCCAAATTCTCAAGTTATTTACTTATCACCTCAAGGTCAGAAACTTACCCATCAGCTGGCCATTGAAATCTCCAAACTTGAATCCGTCACATTATTATGTGGGCGCTATGAGGGGATTGATGAGCGTGTAATTGAGCATGACGTAGACTTGGAAGTGTCCATTGGTGATTATGTGATTAGTGGGGGCGAGCTGGCTGCCATGGTTTTGATTGACAGTGTTAGTAGGCATGTGCCCGGCGTTTTGGGCAACGCAGAATCCCTTAATGATTCATTTTCCAACGGCTTGCTTGATTATCCGCATTATACTCGTCCAGAAATTATTGATGGCCAGCAAGTACCAGATGTTTTACTCAGTGGGCATCAAGCTAATATTGATGCTTGGCGAGAAGATCAGTCACTTAAAAGCACTAAAGAGAAGCGTCAAGATCTCATTAAAAAATAGCACTTATTTGCTTTTTTAGCAAAAAAAATTATAATAACTGCATTATTCTACAACGGCGTAGAGTTTTGTAATCAAGCATTGTTGCTAACAAGTTGCCCATGAAGGGTTTATTTCTAATTGCAAATAGTAGTATTTGCAATTATCAAAGGAGAGAAGTATGAAATTTGTAACGGCAATTCTACGACCGCATAAATTAGATGATGTTAGAGAAGCACTTTCAGAAGTGGGTATATCTGGCATTACAGTCACCGAAGTTAAAGGCTTCGGTCGTCAAAAAGGGCACACCGAGTTATATCGTGGCGCTGAATATCAAGTAGATTTTTTACCAAAAATTAAATTAGAGTTGGCAATACCTGCATCAAAACTTGATGTTGTTATTGACACCATTAGTAACGTTGCCAATTCAGGCAAAGTTGGTGATGGCAAAATTTTTGTAACTAATTTAGATAAAGTTATCCGCATTCGTACTGGTGAGACGGATCTAGACGCACTTTAAGGAGTAAAAAATGAAAAAATTATTAAGTTTATTGGCTTTAATGCCAATGGTTGTGTTCGCAGAAGGTTTAAATGGTGCAAATACATCATGGATTCTAACCTCAACGGCATTAGTTTTGTTGATGACATTGCCAGGTTTGGCTTTGTTTTATGGCGGCTTGGTTCGTAGTAAAAATATCCTATCAATTTTGATGCAGTGTTTTTCGATTGCCGGCATTGTTTCAATACTTTGGTTAGTTGCTGGCTATAGTATTGCTTTTGCACCTGGTAATGAATATTTTGGTAGTTTATCTAAGTTTATGTTGGCAGGTGTTATGGAGGGCTCGCTAAGTGGTGATATCCCTGAAAGTTTGTTTGTACTTTTCCAAATGACTTTTGCAATTATCACTCCAGCGTTAATTGTAGGTGGCTTTGCTGAAAGAATGAAGTTCTCCGCAGTGCTACTATTTAGCTCGATTTGGTTGGTTGTAGTTTATGCTCCAATTACCCATTGGGTATGGGGTGGCGGCTGGTTAGGTGAGATGGGCTTATTAGATTTTGCCGGCGGTACGGTTGTTCATATTACAGCTGGTGTTGCTGCTTTGGTCGCAGCGATTGTTATTGGCCCTCGTAACGGTTTCCCAAAAAAACCAATGCCACCGCATAACATGACCATGACAATCACAGGTGCAGCGATGCTTTGGGTTGGCTGGTTTGGTTTTAATGGCGGCTCTGCCTTAGCAGCTAATGGTGATGCAGCTATGGCTATGCTAGTTACACATATTTCAGCAGCAGCAGGTGCGATCACTTGGATGTTTTACGAGTGGGTTAAGTTTGGTAAGCCAACGGCACTAGGCGCTGTCACAGGTTTAATTGCTGGTTTAGGCACAATCACACCAGCTTCTGGCTTTGTTGGTCCTGCAGGCGCTTTGGTTATTGGTATTGTGGCAGGTATTGTTTGTTTTAATGCTGTTATTTTGATTAAGCAAAAATGGAAAATTGACGATTCGTTGGATGTATTTCCAGTACACGGTGTGGGTGGTGTTATCGGTACGCTAATGGCAGCAGTTTTTGCCTCTGATCAGCTAGGTATTTTCTCTGGCCAAGGTTTGGCAGAAGGTATGACTATTATGTCACAACTTGAAATTCAGGCAATCGGTGTTATTGCAACCTTTGCTTATACGGCAGTTGCTACTTATATCATTCTTAAAGTAGTTGATATGATAACCGGCTTAAGAGTTAGCGCTGAAGAGGAGCAACAAGGTTTGGATATTGTTTCTCATGAAGAGAGAGGTTACGATCTTTAAAAAATAGCTTAATTTAGCTAAAAAACCCGCCTCTAGTTTAACTATTGGCGGGTTTTTTTATGTCCAGCAAAAGCAATTCGTATATAATCATAGCAATATTTAATTGTTTTTTATTATGCGTATAAATCACCTACTGACTGGCTCAATGGTAGCCTTGATCACCCCCATGCTTGAAGATGGGTCGGTGGATTTTAGCTCGCTTGAGTCATTGGTTGAATTTCATATTAAATCTGGCACAAAAGCCATCGTTTCTATGGGGACGACGGGTGAAAGTGCTACGCTTAATCAAAAAGAACATATTGAGGTGATGCGTAAAACCGTTGAATTTGCAAAAGGCCGAATTCCTATTATTGCCGGTACAGGCGCTAATTCAACTTCAGAAGCTATTGAACTAACGCAAGCTGGGAAAGATATAGGTGCAGATGCTTGTCTATTAGTTACTCCGTATTACAACAAGCCAACTCAAGAAGGTTTGTATCAGCACTATAAGCTTATCTCAGAATCAGTTGACATTGATCAAATTTTGTATAATGTGCCCGGCAGAACAGCAGTGGATTTATCGGTAGAAACGGCGGTGCGTTTGTCAGCTGTTAAAAATATTATTGGTATTAAAGATGCTACGGGTGATTTGAATGTCGCTCGTGCATTGATTGATCAGTGCCCAGAAGATTTCTTACTTTATAGTGGTGATGATGCCACGGCGATTGAATTTATCTTAATGGGCGGTCATGGCGGTATTTCTGTGAGTGCAAATGTTGCACCAGAAGCCTTGGCTAAAGCTTATCAGGCTGCATTTGAAGATAACAAAGAGGTAGCTGTATCCATTAATCAGCCGTTGACAAATTTACATCAAAGTTTATTTATTGAGTCTAATCCAATACCGGTGAAATGGGCAATGCATAAAATGGGCAAATGCGAGCGCGGTATTCGTTTACCATTAACAAAATTATCACAAGAAGCTCGAGTAATATTAGAGCGAGATTTATCTAATTTGGGAGTTATTTAGTATGATCAAAACATCATTAACGGCGCTACTTTCTTTATCTTTAGTGGGTTGTTTTTCTTTTGAAGAAAAAACCCAAGAAGCAACTCAAAGTTTGGGTGAAAGAGATATTAAATATTACTCTAATAAGACGGTTTCTTCATTGGAGATCCCGCCTGATTTAACCAAACCTAGTTTGCAAAATGCATTTAAGTTAGAGAATTATGTGTCTAACATTCAGGAAGACACGATTAGTTTTTCTAAAAAAGATGAGGCTATTAAAGAAGCATCAAGTATCTTGAGAACGCCATCTAATATTGAGGTGAAAAAATCTGGAGATCGTCGCTGGTTATCCGTTGATAAAACGCCAGAAGCAGTTTGGAATTTATCAAAGAGCTTCTTTAAGTCAAATGGCTTTGCGATTAAAAAAACTAATAAAAAAATCGGCATGATGGAAACTGATTTTTTAGAAAATCAGCCTGAAATTCCAGATCGTTCTCTAGGTATTATTCGTTCAATGTTAAAAAAGGCTATAGCGGCTCGTTATGCGCTACCTATAGTTGATAAGTACCGTATTCGTATCGAACCAATGGCTGATGGTAAAAAATCAGAAGTTTATTTGTCTTTAACCTCTATGGAAGAAGTGTTAACCAATAAAGGTAAAGATGAGGAGAATACTATTTGGCAGTCTCGCCCAAAGGACCAGGCACTTGAAACAGAGATGCTATATCGATTAATGACTTTCTTAGGCAGTGATCACGCTGTTGCTAGAGAAAAAATCATTCAAGCTCAAGAAGATAAGGCATTGACTGTAGAAGTGGCCAAAGGTATTGGTGGCTACGCTAAGTTAACTTTCTCATTGGGTCAATACGACACTTGGGATAATATGGGTTGGGCGCTAGACCAGCTGAATACTGATATTGAGGACAAAGATGTTAAAGAAGGTAGCTTCTACATTAGTATTGCTAGAACTGAAGATCAGGGTATTTGGTCACGCATGTTTGGTGATGATGCGATTAAAAAATCATTTCAAATTATCGTAAAACAGATTGATACTGGAAAAACAGAAGTGTACTTTAATGATCTTTCCGAAGAAAATGAACAAGCAACCATTGACTTTAGTTATGAATTCTTGGGAAGTGTTGCTAAGCAATTCTAATTAGGGCCGAGGTGACTTTGTCACAACAGACCGTTGATCAAATTATTCGCCAGGAAATCTTGGTGGATGATTTATCTAACCAAGATTTGGCACGATTTTGTGAGTTAGCTAATAGCACTTATCGAGATGGTAATCCTATCATTAGTGATCAGGATTATGATTTCGTTTATCTTCCTGTATTAAAGCAAAAACTTCCAAAGCATGCATTATTGCAATCTGTTGAGCCAGAAGGAAGGGGATTTTCTGAGGAGAAAGTTCTATTGCCTGAGGCTATGCTTTCTACCGATAAAGCTTATTCTTGGCTTGAAATTCATAAATGGATTGAGCGCCTCGAAAAATCAGCCATTGAAATCAATCTAGATATTCAATCTATTCAACTCAAAGCAACGCCCAAGCTAGATGGCTTTGCAGGCTTTGATGATGGTGAGCACTTATATACGCGTGGAGATGGAAAAAAAGGCAGTGATATTTCCAGAGTATTTTCCCGCGGACTCCAAGTTTATAATGATTCTAGTCGTGGACAGGGTGCCGGTGAAATTGTTATTAAGCAAAGCTATTTTCAAATACATTTATCCGATAGTTTTGAATATCCTCGTAATTTTCAAGCCAGTCTTATAAAAGAAAAAGCCTTAGACGGAAAAGCCCAACAAGCCATTAACGAAAAAGCTGCTTTATTTGTACCATTTGTACAATTACCAACCTGGCAGGGTAGGATTAAAGAACTTATTGATGGCTTTGAGCTGATCGTAGCTGATGTATTATCCATGGTTGATTTTGATGTGGATGGCGTGGTATTTGAAGCTACTAATGAAGCGTTAAAAGCTCAAATGGGTGCAAATAGAAAGTTTCATCGTTGGCAGATTGCTTTTAAGCAAAACAAAGATAAAGCTCAAGTTAAGGTTCTGTCGGTTACTCCTCAAGTAGGGCGTACTGGGAAAATTACACCGGTTGCAGAATTAGAGCCTACCTTGCTAAGCGGTGCAACCATTGTGCGTGCAACTGGGCATCATTATGGCTTAGTCAAAGAGCAAGGCTTGGGCGCTGGCAGTGTCATTGAGCTTATGCGTTCTGGCTTGGTGATTCCTAAGATTAACAAAGTTTTAAAATCCGTAGCGGTTGATATTCCTACTCTTTGTCCAAGTTGCCAAACACCACTAGAGTGGGAATCTGACTTCTTAATGTGTGTTAACCATCACCTGTGCCCTGCGCAAGTAATTGGAAAAATGGAATATTTTTTTAAAATACTAGCTAATAATGATGGCTTTGGTATTGCCACCATTGAAAAGCTATATAAGCATGGTATTCGAAAAATTTCACAAATTTATCTATTAGATCATAGCGCATTAATGGTGATGGGTTTTGGCGACAAAACCAGTAAAAACTTAATTGATCAACTTAAAAGATCACATACGGAACAGGTGGAAGATTGGCGTTTTTTAGCAGCATTTGGCATGGCGAGAATGGGGCTAGGTAATTGTGAAAATTTATTAAAAGCCTATTCTTTAAAAGAAATATTTGGCTTAAATTTATCTAGAATATCTGATATAGACGGATTTGCCGAGTTAACGGCAAAAATGATTGTTAGCGGTTTAGTTGCTATTAAGCCAGAATTTGATTTATTAAAATCTTATCAATTTAATTTAGAAATAACATTCTTGCAAAAAGATTACTCAGATTTTTCTCATGAGTTATCTGGCAAGAGTATCGTATTTACTGGCAAGATGAACTCTTCGAGAGAAGGTATGAAAAAACAAGCCAAAGCGTTAGGTATTAAGGTTGCTAGTGGCGTGAGTCGAAAGACCGATTATTTGGTGATTGGAGAAAATGTAGGCGCTAAAAAAATTCAAAGCGCACAAGAGTTTAATGTTGAAGTTATGAGCGAATTAGATTATTTGATGCTTATTAATTAATAGAATATTAAAATTATGAATATTTCAGATCTTATTGTTGAACAAAAAAACTTTCTAAAAGATCAACTTGGTGAAGGTTTAATGCAATTGTCAAAAGCTTGTGGTAATTATCTTGCTGAGCAAGATGCTGAGCAATTAAACGAACTATTGTTGTCTTATATGCAAAGCCATGGCTACGCCAATTTGGCTTATGTTTTGGATAAAAACGGCGTGCAGATGAGTGCTAATGTTACCAACTCAGAAATATCAGATGGCTTTCAAGGGCAGAATTTATCAGATCGACCTTTTTTTAATGCCATTGATGATGAGCACCCTATTTATATTTCCGATGCTTATATTTCCAGTGCGACATTAAAGCCCTGTATTAGTGTCTTGCATACTGTTTGTCGAAATGATAAGATTATGGGTATGTTGGTTTTTGACCTTGATTTAGAGAAACTATCATTACCTCAGCAAGATTTTAATCATGAAGATTGGCGACAAATTAAAGGCGATCCTGAAATACGTTCAAATCTATTTAATCAGCAGCGTATCGAATCAGCCATGGACAAGTCCTTGGACACAGTGCATGATATTGCGATAGAATTATTGGCTGAATTAGGTGTGTTTCACTTGAAGCTTCATTATCCTGCATCTAGGGCTACGGTTTGGTCTCTGGATGATCCTTATAATTATCGTGTTCATGTTTTAGATGAAATTATTAACCCTAATATTCTTCTTTTGTACCCTAAAAAAGATTATCCTGAAAATGCTAAAGTCAGTCAGGATCAAATTAAAACTGTATTTGAAAAGTTTAAATATTTGCGTTTTATGGATGAAAATCTGTATTTAAAAACAGCCAGTTTAAATATCATGAATGGCTCTATAGGGCTAAACTTTTCTTGTGATGGTAGTCATTATTTATCGATAGATGATTTCTTGGATAATTTTGAGGGTAAGTTTTGTTAGTATTTATTTTGATAAAAATTTGACAATTAAGTGCATTTTTTTGATATAATCAATCGCAGTTGCTTTCCAAAGACGGGAAGTTGGCACCAAACATAGACGTTTATTTAGGTTCTTTTTTAATTAAAGAATTTAAATAGACGTTTTTTTATGCGCGCTTCATGGGGGAGTGGATGCAAAAATAGCATTGAAGCTAGTTATTTTTATTTGTAAGTATTGCAAATTGAAATAACTAGCTTTTTTTTGTTTAAAGAAAAGAGGATAAAGACAATGAAAATAGTTACAGCAATTATTAAGCCATTTAAGCTTGATGAAGTGCGAGAGGCGCTATCACAGATAGGTGTTTCTGGCGTTACAGCAACGGAGGTAAAAGGTTTTGGTCGTCAAAAAGGACATACTGAACTTTATAGAGGTGCGGAATACGCAGTAGATTTTTTACCCAAAGTAAAATTAGAAATTGCAATTTCTGCAGATCAAGTAGATGGTGTGGTTGAAGCGATTAGCTTGGCTGCTAAATCTGAGGATGGCAAGATAGGTGATGGAAAAATATTTATTACTACGTTAGAGCAAGTGGTTCGTATTCGTACGGGCGAAACTGGTTCAGAAGCGTTATAAAGGAGGCGACATGGAAAATTCAATTTTAGAAATCCAATTTGCAATTAACACTTTTTATTTCTTAATGATGGGTGCGTTGGTTATGTGGATGGCGGCAGGCTTTTCAATGCTTGAAGCAGGAATGGTACGTAGTAAAAATACAGCAGAAATTCTGACAAAGAATATTGGTTTGTATGCAATTGCTTGTACAACTTATATGATTTACGGTTATGACGTTATGTATGGTGGTGGTGTTATGCTAGAAGGAATTGAAGTAGTTGCTAAGGATGCTACTTATGCAGCTCCTTCTGACTTCTTCTTCCAGGTAGTATTTGTAGCTACAGCTATGTCGATTGTGTCAGGTGCGGTTGCTGAGCGTATGAAGTTGTTTGCATTCTTTGCTTTTGCGGTTGTTTTCACGGGTGTTATTTATCCAATGGAAGGCGCATGGACATGGAACGGTGCATCAGTATTTGGCTTATACACTTTAGGTGACTTAGGGTTTTCTGACTTTGCTGGCTCAGGTATTGTGCATATGGCTGGTGCAGCAGCAGCGCTTGCAGGTGTTATTGTATTGGGCGCTCGTAAGGGTAAATACAATAAAGACGGTTCATCAAATGCGATCCCAGGTGCAAATATGCCATTAGCAACTTTGGGTACGTTCATCCTATGGTTGGGTTGGTTTGGCTTTAATGGTGGTTCAGTATTAGCAATGGCAAGTAAAGAAAGTGCTAACGCAGTAGCAATGGTATTTTTAAATACTAATGCAGCGGCTGCTGGTGGTGTTATTGCAGCATTAATCCTGGTTAAATTAGTATGGGGTAAGGCAGATCTTACTATGGCTCTAAATGGTGCATTAGCAGGTCTTGTAGCAATTACAGCTGGACCAGATACGCCAACTGCTTTAGAGGCAACTCTTATTGGTGCTGTTGGCGGCATTATAGTTGTCTATTCTATTACAACGCTTGATAGAGTATTTAAGATTGATGATCCAGTAGGTGCTATTTCAGTTCATGGTGTTGTTGGCTTGTGGGGCTTATTAGCTGTACCATTAACAAACTCAGGTGTTTCATTCACAGGCCAGTTGGCAGGTGCAGGAACGATCTTTGTATGGGTATTTGGAACATCATTGGCTTTATGGTTAATCCTAAAAGCAATCATGGGTATTAGAATCTCAGAAGAAGAAGAATACGCTGGAGCGGATATTGTTGAATGTGGTTTGGAGGCATATCCAGAGTTTACAAAATAAATTCCCTTAAGATTTTAATCAATTTTTTACCTCGCTTATAGCGGGGTTTTTTGGTATAAATCCCTTATGAATTCCAAGTTTAATTATGTAGAATAGAAACATAGATACTTAATTAAAAAGGAGAAAATATGATTGTACAAAACATTATGACAACAGATTTAAAAACAGTAACTGCCGACCAACCTGTCAAGGATATAGCGCTAATGATGATTATGGATCATATTAGTGGCGCGCCAGTTGTAGATGCCGAAAATAACTTGATTGGAATTATTTCTGAAAAAGACATCCTTCAACACATGTTCCCTAAATTAGAAGACATTATGAGCGATACTCATTTTGATTTTGAAAATATGGAGGCAAACTATAAAGACACTATGAATGTTAAGATTGGTGAAATTATGACTGTTGATGTAGATAGTATTGATCTTGACATACCTTGTTTGAAAGCTGCAAGTATTATGTGGCTTAAACAATACCGCAGAATTCCAGTGACTCAAAACGGAAAGTTGGCTGGCATTATTAGCATTGGTGATGTACATAGAGCCATTTTTAAATCTTGTATGACCTCGTAAATTAGGACCCTATTTTTATGAATACAGCGCTAAAAATCATCTTAGTTGATGAGAACACAGGGCGCTCTGCGATGTTACGTAGAGCGCTACAAGACAAAGGTCATGAAGTGATCTGCCGAATGAGTAGTAGTGCTCAGCTTCAAGACAGTAACGAGATGACGCATGCTGATGTGGTGATTGTTAATGCTGATATTCCAGATGAAGAAGTATTTGCTAATTTATCTGATGTTAATAGAACCAAGCCTAAGCCAATTGTTATGTTTACTCAAGAGTCAAATTCTGAAATGGCAAGCTCTGCTATTAAATCAGGTGTTAATGCTTATATTGTTGATGGACTTGAAGAGAAGCGTGTTCAGCCTATTATTGATGTTGCCATGGCAAGATTTAGAGAATTCCAAGCATTAAAAGATGAGCTAGATGCTACTCGCAACCAACTATCTGAGCGTAAAGCAGTTGAAAGAGCTAAAGGTTTGTTGATGCAGCACAAAAAAGTTAATGAAGATGAGGCCTACCAATCGCTGCGAAAAATGGCCATGGATAAAAACAAACGTATTATTGATGTGGCAGAGAGTGTGATTAGCGCTTTTGAACTATTAGAATAAATCTTTTAAGTGTTATCTTTTTTAGGATCTTCATCATCTAATTTCTTTAGATAAGCGGCAAATTCTTCATCCATTTCTTGGAAATCTTCGTCAATTTTATCCATTTCAGTATCGAACTTATCATCATCCCACTCCTCTTCACCATCCCACATTTCTTCTTCATCGTCATTATCTGATTTTGAAGGCTTATCTGGATTGCTAGGATCGGTATTATCAGGCTCTGTCTCAGATTCAGCTTTGCGCGTAAATAATGGTGCAAAAATAAGA
>CALBNC010000078.1 GCA_937896195.1 uncultured Gammaproteobacteria bacterium | reverse complement strand
GTTTTGAATTGTCTGGACGGCGAAAAAATGGTGAAGAATTTCCAGTCGAATTGAACATAACCTTTGTTAAACGAAATGATGATGCAATATTTATGGCCTATATTCGTGATGTCAGTGATCGTAAAATTACTGAGAAAGCCTTAATTGAAGCGCGTGATCGTGCTGAGCGTGCAGACAAAGCTAAGTCTCAGTTTTTGGCGGTAATGAGCCACGAAATGCGTACCCCTCTTGCTGGCATAGTTGGTATCATGGATTTGCTGAAGACAACCAAGCTTACGCAAAAACAGGATCGTTATATTCAGATTGCAACATCCTCCAGTAAAGTTTTGCTCGAGCACATTAATGAAGCGCTAGACATCACACGTATCGATGTTGGTAAATCAGAATTATCTTCTCAAGAATTTTATTTGGAATTAAATTCTGAAGAATTTAATTTGTCTGACTTGGTCGAAACTTTGGTTGCGATTCTCGATCCACTAGCTAATCAGAAAGATTTAGATCTAAGACTACAATTAGATGACAATATAAAGTCAAACTTTATGGGCGACAGCCATAGAATTAGACAAATATTGACCAACTTGTTAGGCAATGCCATCAAGTTTACGGATCAAGGTAATATCAACTTTTCAATTACTGGAAGTGATGGCCCTGAAACTTCATTTGTGCACTTTATAATCAGTGACACGGGCTTGGGTATAGCTCCGGAAAATCATCAAAAGATTTTTGAAGAATTTGTAGCCATTACTCAAGGCGACCAAAGCCAAGTTAGGGGCGATGGATTGGGTCTTTATATTTCTCGTAAAATTGCGCGTCTTATGGGCGGTGATGTTATGGTAAAAAGCGATATTGGAAAAGGGGCAGAGTTTACAATGAGTTTGCCGCTGGAAAGAGTAAGAAAAATTGATGTTAAGGTTGCTGAACCAGCATCTTTTCCTCACAAAGCAAATCAAAATCTTAGTATTTTGGTGGTTGAAGATAACAATGTTAACAGAGAAGTTCTTAGCGATATGATTAAAGGCTTGGGGCATTCTGTGAGTAGAGCCACTAACGGGGTGGAAGCCATAGACTGTGCTAACATTCAATCATTTGATATCATCTTCATGGATATTAATATGCCAGTAATGGACGGCATTGAAACAACCCACAGAATTCGTGCTGATAGTAAATTAAATTCAAAGGCATGTATTGTTGGGCTAACAGCGCACGGCAGCGACGAGTTTGGTGAGGAAGCGCAACAAGCTGGTATGGATAACTTTTTTACCAAACCAATTCGCCTTGAGGCTTTGCGAAAAATTATTTCTGATATTGTTTCTAATGATCAATTTGCGGTTATTGATGAGTTTCCACCTGTGCTAACGGAGTTATTTGAAACCCTTGGTCGCGAGAAAGTCTTGCGCATTGGTGAAAAATTCTTTGAAGAATTGGACGTATTTATCCAACAGTACATCGACGGTGTGTTCGCCGAGGATCATGTCGCATTAGTGGAGGCTACTCACAAAATGAAAGGTGCCGCAGTGTTGTTGGGACAAAACGTGCTAGAAACGCCACTCGATCAACTTGAATGCCATACCCTTGAAGGCGACGTGACAGATTTGACTAATAGCATTCAAAGCCTTCGGAATATTGCCCAGCAATCAAAAGCTGCGTTCTTCGATTTGACCCCATGATCTTAAAATAAGTACGCTTTGGTAGCGCGACCTATCCTTTCTGATATTATGACGTCTTCTTTTTAGTTATCTGCTACCTGACCGCACCGTGGCTTGCAAAGGTTGGGAGAGACATTGTTTCGTGATGGTGCCCAGCACGAGCAAAGCAATATGGCAAACTTAACCGAAATTATTCTGGATCGTTGTGAATGACACAACGAAAGGGTATCATTCTTGCTGGCGGCTCCGGCACACGGCTTTATCCCATTACTATGGGCGTGTCGAAACAGCTGCTGCCGATCTACGACAAGCCGATGGTCTATTACCCCCTGACCGTGCTGATGATGGCTGGTATCCGTGAGGTCATGGTTATCACCACTCCCAATGATGCAGATCAGTTTCAACGCGTCTTGGGCGATGGTAGCCAGTGGGGCATCTCGCTCCAGTATAAAGTGCAACCCAGCCCTGACGGTCTGGCGCAGGCCTTTATTCTGGCAGAGCAGTTTCTGGCCGGCGCCCCAGCGGTAATGGTGCTGGGCGATAATATTTTCTGTGGCCATGGCCTGCCCGACCTCCTGCAAGAAGCGGATAAAACCACCAGTGGTGCCACTATCTTCACCTACCAGGTGGCCGACCCTGAGCGCTATGGCGTAGTGGATTTTGACAGAGACGGCGCGGTGAAAAGCATCATCGAAAAACCGTCTGTGCCGCCTTCAAACCTTGCGGTGACCGGGCTTTATTTCGTGGATGAGACAGCACCTGAACGCGCCAAGAATGTACGGCCTTCGGCCCGTGGCGAGCTGGAGATCACCAGCCTATTGAAAAGCTATCTGTACGATGACGCGCTCAGCTTACAGACAATGGGCAGTGGCTTTGCCTGGATGGATGCTGGCACCCATGACAGCTTGTTGGACGCTGGAAATTTTGTACGCACACTCACGGAACGGCAGGGCACTCCGGTGGGATCTCCAGACCGGGTGGCCCTCGATATGGGCTGGATCGGTGAAGCCAAACAAAAGAACTGCGCCCAG
>CALBNC010000077.1 GCA_937896195.1 uncultured Gammaproteobacteria bacterium | reverse complement strand
TAATATAAGCTATCGGATTAGTATTGAGTTTATGGTTAAAGATAAGAAAATTATTCCGGTAGCTATTGGTACGCACAATGAGGTTTATAAAGGTTAATAACCGCAACAAAGAACTACTTAAAACCCTTTATATCATTTTAAAGTGATAAAAAAGTGCTTTAGTAGGGCGGTATAGGGCGTTTTTAGATGTTCCAGGGGAGTCTTTTAATCCACTGGTCGAGCGTTCAAATCGCTCACGCCCCACCATACACCATAAGGGTTTCAGAGATTAAGCCCTTTTTACGCTTATCGAAAAACCCCTAAAAAGACGACAAATTGTCGACAATACGTCGGATTTTTTAATTATTCTATAAAAAATTAGCGTGTTTTTGATAGTTTGATTAAAGGATTAACCATCCGCATAGAGTTATGCAGTGCAAGTGTCCGTATTAACTTTAAGGTGTATTCAAAATTAATGGGTCACTACATATGTGCAAAATGCACTCATTGTTAATTATAAAATAACATAGGTTGTTTTTATTTTAGACAACTGTTTATATAATAAATTTTCGTATATTAGAGAATGTGGTTATGGCTGAAGTGAGCGATAGAATTGATGTCTGCGGTGTGTTGGTGTCTGCGCAAAAAGACAAAGAGCAAGAAGTAAAAGACACATTGAGCGCAATTGATGGTGTCGAGGTTCATCATGTAACTGATAATTCACGCCTAATTGTTACCATTGAGCTTGATGGTAGAAAGCAAATCATGGATACCATGAGTAGTTTTAATGATATTCCTAATGTGACTTCCACTGTACTAACTTACCAGCACTCGGAAGAAGTTTAACTAACTATTATGGCCATTTCACGCAGAGAGTTTTTTTTAAATTCTGCTAAATTGGCCACTACTTCAGCGCTAATCGCAACCGGGATTGTTAGCTATTCAAAATATGCTTATTCCATTCCTGCAACAGCCATTCGTCCACCTGGCGCCCTCAAAGAAAAAGATTTTATTTCTGCTTGCATTCGTTGCGGACTCTGCGTGAATGATTGCCCGTTTCCAACCCTATCATTAGCAACTGAGAAAGATGGTGTTGCCATAGGTACGCCATTTTTTACTGCGCGTAAAGCAGGGTGCGAGATGTGTGACGATATTCCTTGTGTTAAAGCCTGCCCAACTGGTGCACTAGATAAAAGCCTAACTGATATTAATAATTCCAAAATGGGCTTGGCAAGAATTGTCGATACCGAAGGCTGTATTGCTTATCAAGGGTTAAGATGTGAGGTGTGCTTTAATGTGTGTCCAATTCGTGGCAAGGCCATTACCATTGAAATGAAGCATAATAAGCGTAGCGGAAGTCATACACTCTTTATTCCAATTGTTAATTATGATCATTGCACAGGGTGCGGAAAATGTGAAGAAGCATGTATTATGGAAGAAGCAGTTATTAAGGTACTACCAATGCAGTTGGTCATGGGTAAGCGTCAGGACCATTACAAACTTGGCTGGGAAGAAAAACAAAAAGCTGGCGGATCATTGGTTTCACCTGATATTGAACATAAATATAATCTCCCTGAAGGTAAGCAATATGACCTCTATGGTAAAGGGCTGACCGACATCAAGGTTGAGTCTAGTTTGGATAATGCGCTAGATTCGCTCAATAGCCTTAATCCGTTATTTAATATCAAGAGAAAATGAAAAAAATAAATATCTGCCAAGTAGTCGGCGATGATGCCAAAAAAACTAAAGGCTGGATTGGAGCAAACAAATATCTTATTTTGCGTCGCCTATCACAACTAGGTATTTTATTTTTGTTTTTACTGGGGCCTTGGTTTGACGTTTGGATTATTAAGGGTAATTTAACCTCAAGTTTAATACTAGACACGCTACCACTTAGCGACCCTTTTATTTTATTACAATCATTTTTTGCTGGTCATTCGCTTGCTGTAGATGCATTAATTGGTGGTTTAATTGTGCTAATATTTTATCTTGTTGTTGGTGGTAGGGTTTTTTGCTCTTGGGTTTGTCCGATGAATATTGTGACTGATGCGGCTAATTACTTTCGTTGTAAGTTAGGTATTAAAGCAACTAGCAGCGGTGTTTCAAATAAAACCCGGTATTGGATATTAGCAGTAAGTATGTCCACTGCCTGGCTAACTAGTTCAATTGTTTGGGAGTTAGTTAACCCGGTATCAATCTTACATCGTAGCATTATTTTTGGTATGAGTTTTGGCTGGGGTCTAATTGTATTAATTTTTCTATTTGATTTATTTGTGGTTAAAAATGGCTGGTGTTCGCGCTTGTGCCCAATGGGTGCTTTTTACAGCTTGCTTGGAAAAGTTTCCTTGTTAAGGGTGAATGCAAAAGAGCGTGAAAAATGTACAGATTGTTTAGAATGCTACGCAGTGTGTCCAGAATCACAAATAATAAATCCTGCCTTAAAAGGAAATAACAGTAGTATTATCTTGGATAAAAACTGCACTAACTGTGGTCGTTGTATCGATATTTGCGAGCCAAAAGTATTTAGTTATTCTTCGCGTTTTAAAAAAAATTAGCGCAAATCAACCTATGTTAATGAAATGATTCTAGCAACAGTTTAAAGTTGTCAATTCATTTTAATAGGTAATTTGTTTTTTAACTAAATCTGCGAGGAAAAAGATGGCTATCACCAGAAGAGAGTTCATTAAAAATAGTGCAATAAGTGCAACAGCTGTAACGGCTGGTGTTACTTTGCCAGGCATTGCTCTTTCAAACTACAATGAAAGTGTTGACGGTATTAAGTGGGATAAAATTCCCTGTCGCTTCTGTGGCACAGGTTGTTCAGTTTTAGTAGGTACTAAAAATGGAAAGATGGTAGCCTCACAAGGCGATCCTGATGCACCAGTTAATAAAGGTCTTAATTGTGTCAAAGGCTATTTCTTATCTAAAATCATGTATGGTAAAGATCGCCTTACTCAACCACTTTTACGTAAGAAAAACGGAAAATATGATAAGAATGGTGATTTTACTCCAGTATCTTGGGATGAAGCATTTGACGTTATGGAAGAGAAGTGGAAGACTGCTCTTAACGTATCCAAAGAAGAAAATAAAGGCAAACCTGTTGAGAAGATGACCTCACGTGTTGGTATGTTTGGATCTGGTCAGTGGACTGTTTGGGAGGGTTATGCCGCTTCTAAATTATTTAAAGCAGGCTTTAGATCAAACAATATTGATCCTAATGCTCGTCACTGTATGGCGTCAGCAGTAGGTGCATTTATTCGTGCCTTTGGTTCTGATGAGCCAATGGGTTGTTATGATGACTTTGAGCATGGTGAAGCATTTGTGCTTTGGGGTTCAAACATGGCAGAGATGCACCCAATTTTATGGTCGCGCATATCTGATACACGTCTAACCAAGCCTGGTTCTGAAGTACATGTATTGTCAACTTATGAGCACCGTTCATTTGAGCTGGCAGACAATGGCATGATTATGCATCCGCAGTCAGATTTGGCCATTCTTAACTACATTGCGAATTACATTGTTGAGAATAAAGCCTATAACAAAGATTTCTTAAGAAAGCATGTGAATTTCAACAAGACGCCAACCGATATTGGCTATGGTTTGAGAGATGATCATCCATTACAAAAAAATGCCAAAAACGCCAATAAAGGCAAACTCACTAAAATTAGTTGGGAAGAATATAAAGAATCGCTTAAACCTTATACTTTAGAAAAGGCAGTTGAAATTTCAGGCGTTCCAGCAGAAAAATTAGAGCGCCTAGCCAAGTTGTACGCCGATCCAGATAAAAAAATTGTCTCATTATGGACAATGGGCTTTAACCAGCACACTCGTGGCGTTTGGGTAAATGGCCTGATGTATAACGTACACCTGTTAACAGGTAAGATTTCCGAGCCTGGCAACGGCCCATTCTCTCTAACAGGTCAGCCATCCGCTTGTGGTACTGCCCGTGAAGTGGGTACATTTGCTCATCGTTTGCCTGCAGATTACGTCATCATGAAAAAATCACATCGTGATTTTGCCGAGAAAATTTGGAAATTGCCAGAAGGTACTATTCCAGGCAAAAAAGGATTGCATGCGGTTGCACAAAGTCGAGCGCTAAAAGATGGCAAGTTAAATGTTTATTGGGTCATGTGTAACAACAACATGCAAGCTGGTCCAAACATTAATGATGAAATGTTACCCGGCTGGAGAAATCCAGATAATTTTATCGTGGTATCAGACCCGTATCCAACCGTATCTGCGCAAGCAGCCGATCTTATTTTACCAACAGCAATGTGGGCAGAAAAAGAGGGCGCCTATGGTAATGCGGAAAGACGCACTCAATTTTGGCGTCAACAGGTTCAGGCACCAGGTGAGTCCAAATCAGATCTATGGCAAATGGTTGAATTTTCTAAGAGATTTACAACGGACGATGCTTGGTCAGATGAGTTATTAGCTCAAAATCCAGAGTATAAAGGCAAAAATTTATACGATGTGCTGTATGCCAACGGCCAGGTGGATAAATTTGCCAAGCAAGATATTACCGATGATCGTGGTAATAAATATGCTAACGATGAAATGGATGATTTTGGTTATTATATTCAAAAAGGCCTGTTTGAAGAATACCGTCGTTTCCAGCTTGAAGGTCCTAAAAAAGGTCACGAGCAAGCTGACTTTGATGTTTATCATAAAGCTAGAGGTTTACGCTGGCCAGTGGTTAACGGCAAAGAAACGCTATGGCGCTACCGTGAAGGTTATGATCCTTATGTTAAAGCTGGTGAAGAGGTTAGTTTCTATGGCAACAAAGATGGTAAGGCAAATATTATTACAGCACCATACGAGCCACCTGCAGAAGTGCCAAACGAAGAATTTGATTTATGGATGTCAACAGGCCGTGTGTTAGAACATTGGCATTCTGGAACCATGACCAGACGTGTCCCAGAGCTTTATAGAGCGGTACCAGACGCTGTTATTTACATGCATCCAGATGATGCTAAATCTAGAGGTTTGAGACGAGGTAAAAATGCCAAAGTTTCATCATCACGTGGCGAGATAGTTGCCATGGTTGAAACCAAAGGTCGTAATAAACCACCTAGGGGCTTGGTGTTTGTACCTTGGTTTGATGCATCACGCTTAGTTAACAAATTAATATTAGATGCAACAGATCCGCTTTCTAAAGAAACGGATTATAAAAAAACCCCAGTTAAAATTGTTAAGGTCTAGGAGGAGATGATCATGAAAACTAAAATACTAGCAATGGTTATCGCTGCATTTTTTACCTTAGGTGTTCAGGCAAATTTCTTTGATTCTGGGCATAACTGGAACAACCCATTTTCAACAATGATGGACAGTGTTAAAGAGGTAGTTGAAGAGGTTAAAGAGGTTGCAACTGACACAGTAGGCGCCGTTAAAGATGTTGCAGAGTCAACCGTTGACAAGGTTTCTGATGCAGTAAGTTCAGCAGCTGATGTGGTTGATGTTGCCTCGCTTCGTGGTACGCATGTGCTTGATGATCTATCAATTGCACCAGAAAATTTTAAGTGGATTGAAAAGAACGTAGAGTTTGAGCGAAACTACGACGATCAACCGCCATTAATTCCACATAAAACAGCTGGAATGATAATTAATCTTAAACAGAATAAATGCTTAAGTTGTCATAGTGATGAAAATTACAAAGAAGAAGGATCACCTAAGATGTCAAGTACACACTTCTTTACAAGGGATGATGAGCGTTTGCCTGAAATGTCATCAAGACGATACTTCTGTTTACAATGTCATGTGCCGCAAGCTAAATTAGACCCTTTAGTTGAGAGTGATTTTGTTAATTTAGATTAGTGGCTAAAATTACTAGAGCTCAATTTCTGAGAGGGGGTTGGGGGTTGAATAAAAAAGTTGTTATTCGACCGCCATGGTCCAAGAGTGAAGAGCAGTTTGTAGATCTGTGTAATAGTTGCAGAGCCTGCGTAGATGCATGTCCTGAGAAAATTATATCTACAGGAGCGGGAAAATTTCCTGTGGTTGACTTTACTAAAGGGGGTTGTAGCTTTTGTGAAAAATGCGTTGAATCTTGTAAATATAATGCTTTTGAGGTGGTTAGTAAGAGGCCTTGGGATTTAACAGCAAAAATTAAAGACAATTGCCTGTCTAAAATTGGCGTAGTTTGTCAGTCATGTTCTGAGGTGTGTGATCATGGTGCTATTGAGTTTAGTTTGCAAATGGGCGGCATTCCCGGCATAGATTTAAATACGGAAAATTGTAATGGCTGTGGTGATTGCATTTCAATTTGTCCAAAAGATGCCATTCAGATTTCGTGATGAAATTTAAATAATATTTATAAATAAGGAGATAAGAAAAATGAATAGAAGATCCGCTATAAAAGTATTAATCGGTGGTGCATTAGCATTATCAGGCATGGTGCCACTCAATGCACTGGCAAATAAGATGATGGGAAAGATGGCAGCACTAGACGCGATTGATGCGATTACGGGCGGCAAGCATTCCGAATCATCTAAACTAAAACTTAAAACGCCAAAAGTGGCTGAGAATGGTTCGCAAGTGCCAGTTACAGTTGATGCTACGGCGCTAACTGGCGTAAAAAGTATCTTTTTGATCGTTCATGAAAACATTAAGCCTGTGGCGATGCGCATCGATTTTGACTCTGAAGAAGTTGCCGCTTTTGCCAGTTTTAGAGTGAAATTGGGAAAACCTACCAAAGTTACAGCAATTGTGCATACAGCAAGTGGTTTTGTAACTGCTTCGAGTAATACTAAAGTAACTAAAGGCGGTTGTTAATCAACAAGATTAAGGAGAATTATTATGACAAAGAAAATTAAAGCAAGAGCAAAAATGAAAAACGGCCTTATTGAAGTTAAATATAAAATTACACACCCAATGGAAACTGGCCGCAGAAAAGATAAGGCGGGAAATGTTGTTGCTGAAGAATACATTAGTCACATCACTATTTTAAAAAATGGCAAAGAGATGTTAAGACTATCACCTAACTCTACAGTATCTGCAAATCCGTACTTATTTGTTAAATTAAATGGCGCTAAAGGTGATGCAATTACACTGTCGTGGGTAAGTAACACTGGTGAGAAGAATTCAGCTACCACTAAAGTTGAATAATTAACAGACTTTTTATGAGCTTTATATAAAGGCTTGTTTTGTCAATGATGTCAAAAAACTTTATAAAAATTATGTTGTTTATTGCGGGTGGTATTGGTGCTTATGGCATGGGCTCATTTATGTATAACATGGGCAGAGACATGACCAACATGACCAAGGCAGTCGAACAAATGACTAGGGATGTTCATTCCATGGCTAAAGACATGCACGGTATGGCGGGCAATATGGTGCAAATGGCTAATAGCATGGTAGAAGGCCAAAAGAAAATGGGTGATGACTTTGCTAATGTTGCACGTGATATGAATGTGATGACACATTCAATGGTTTCTATGGGTAGAGACATGCAAGGTATGGGTTCTGGAATCTCTCAAATGAATGACAATATTAAAACTATGAATGGATCCATGGCCCATATGAGTAATGATATGTCAATTATGAATGGATCGATGTCTGGTATGCGTTATGACATTAACAAATTTACCAAACCTGAAAATATTATGATGCCTTGGTTAAGATAGGTCGGCTTTATTTAGTAAAAGAGAGAGTTATACTAAGGCGTTGTGTCGAGCAGCTGCAAAGCGAGATAATTACCAAGCCGCACTTTCAACAATAGACCTGATTAACGCAGTAACTTTTGCCATTGATTTTTTAGAATTTTCATCAATTGGGTCGGGTACAGAATAGATTACATAAGTATTTTCTGGATTGCTATTAAGCGTATAAATAGCAATTTTAAAAGGACATAGTAAAATATTTAAATGGTTTGCTCTAGCCATTTCATGTGATATTTTTGCTGAGCAAAATTCAATAATTTCAGCATTTTTATAAATATTTCTGCCAAAGCTAAAAATCCCCTTGGTACGATTTAGCATTTCACTGGCATGATATACATTGGCAATATTTAAAGCCTTCTCTTCAATTGAATCAAGAATATTACTACGTACATTTTTATAATCAGATTTGATTATTGTTGTGTTGATGCTATTTGCTATCAAAGATGAACTAAAAAATAATAGAAAAAATAAAAGATTGAATTTGGTTTTTTTAATCATGGTGTTTGTTGTTCGTGCAAGTTAGGAGCCCTCTTTTGATTTTGTACTACTTTTGGGGAGAATACGTTAAAGAGGGCTTAAATGAATTATAGTTTAAATTATTTTTTTAAAAATAATCTATGTTATTTGTTTATTTTTTAACCCTGTTTACAATTAAGTTATCAATAAATTTATTTTGGTTTATCTAATTTGTTGTTAACCAGGGGTTGCTTTGGCTTTTTATGGCAGGGCTTATTTTTATAAAATAAACAAGAGAGGTTTTTATGAATAAAATAATTAGAAGCTTGATTCTTTTATTTTCTTTAACATTCTTAGGTTCTGTGGCGTTAGCGTCGGTTACTGAGCCACCAGAAAGAATGTCTGAAGAGTCTAAAGAGTGTACATCTTGCCATAAGAAAGACAACAATGGTGTTGTGCAGCAATGGGGTGATTCCAAACATCACCGTGCCAAGGTAGGTTGTTATGAGTGTCATGCTGCCAATGAAGGTGATAGTGATGCATTTTTACACGGTGAAAAAGGCAATAAGAAATTAATTTCTATTATCGTATCGCCACGTGATTGTGCTAATTGTCATGCTCAAGAGGTAAAAGAGGCTGAAGAGTCGCATCACGCTAAAGCAGGCCGAATCTTAGGTTCGTTAGATAATTTACTAGCCGAAGTAGTTGAAGGTAATAGTTCGTTTGTTACTGAAGGCTTTCCAGGTGGCAATTCAGCAGCGGCTGTTAATGGTTGTTTGCAGTGTCATGGTTCGCAAGTTAAGGTGCTAGAAGATGGCGCATTAGATCCTGCAACATGGCCTAATACAGGCATTGGTCGAATCAACCCTGATGGCTCAGAAGGTGCTTGTACAGCATGTCATGCTCGTCATACTTTTAAAGTAGAGCAAGCTCGTGCTCCTGAAACATGTGGTAGATGTCACATGGGTCCTGATCATCCGCATATCGAGATCTACAATGAGTCTAAGCATGGTATTCAATATGCTTCTCAGAAAGGTCAGTTAGGCATGGATAAGTCTAAGTGGATTCCAGGTGAAGATTACTACCAGGCGCCTACTTGTTCAAGTTGTCACATGGGTGCAACTAAAAACCAAGATGTAACGCATAATGTTGGATTGCGTATTTCTTGGAATAACCGTCCACCAGTGTCAATTCGTCCTGAAGTGTCTGATAAGAAAATGGGTCTAGCTAGTCAAAATATTGACTGGAAGACTCGTAGAGACAGTATGCAAGATGTTTGTTCTGCTTGTCACTCAGATGATTACGTAGAAAACTTCTACCTGCAGTATGACGGTTTGATTGAATTGTACAATGAGAAGTTTGCTAAACCTGGTTTGAAGTTAATGAAAGCTGCGAAGCCATTAATGAATCCAGTTAAGTTTAGTAACAAGCTTGATTTCGTATGGTTTGAGCTATGGCATCACGAAGGTCGTCGTGCTCGTCATGGTGCTTCTATGATGGGTCCTGATATCACTCATTGGGAAGGCACTTACGAGATTGCTAAAAACTTCTACACTGAGATGGTTCCTGAATTGAAAGAATTAATTCATGAAGGTGAGTCATCATTCTCTAAGGAGAAGCAAGCGCAAGCGCATCATCTTAAGGCTGTACTTAATGAGGTTCTGAATTCAGATAATCATAAGTGGTTCTTAGGCAAGATGACGGATAGGCAAAGAGAGATCCGCGCCCAAGCAACCAAAGATTTTAAAGCTCAATTTGAAAAATAATTTAGTGTTATAAATCTTAATTAAGACACCTTTGTCGGGGCAACTCGGCAAAGGTGTTTTTTTTATAATTTTTTAAGGAGAGATCTTTGCACTTCTGTCCACAGGGTATAAGTGCAAAGGTCTCAAGGAAATAATATGAAAACAAATATACAATTTAAACCTATCATTCTATCGGCTTTATTTTTATCGTTAAGTTTGAGTTATTCAGTTAATGCAAATCCATCGGCTGCAAGTAAGATATTGCAGCAAGTGAGTCAAACAATGGATGATCTAAAATTTAAAAGAATCGAAAAAGAGTTGAAACAAACAATTAGCAATTCACCAAGTAAGAGTTCTTATGTAGCCCTAGCAAGCTTGTATATGTCAGAAAACAAAAATAAACAAGCAATTGCTAATTACCAAGAGGCGACACTATTAGATCCGAAAGATTCTAAGTTGTTTACATCGATGTCAATTGCGTACTTACATCTTGGTTCGTATGGAATGTCTAAAGCTATGGCTGAGCATGCACTAAGCCTGGATCCTGCACTTACACATGCTGGAAAAATTATTAAGTATATTGATAAAAAACAAGAGGTGTTAGAAAAGGCGAAAGCAGCGGGTAAGGTGGAGAGATCTATTCAGTAGTATTTTTTTTAGCAAAATAACTTATGTTATTTTCTTTTAAAAGCATAGGTATAGAATGGAATTAAATTAATAAAAAAATATTTGTCTTTATTATTAATTGTGAGGGGCTTTGCTTTATAAGTTAAAAGCGAAGGGTTAATTTTAAACAAACATCATGGAGTTTTATATGATAGAAAAAACAATCATTAAATCCGCACTATTAGTAGCTGGTATTGCATTAGGTATGCAAGCTCAAGCTGAGCCAAGTGCAGAAATGTTAAGTTACACTTGTGCAGGTTGTCATGGTACTAATGGTGCCAGTACTGGTAACGCCATTCCGTCAATTGCGGGCTTGTCATCGACTTATTTAGTAGAAAGTATGAATGCATACAAGTCTGACGAAAGAGCGTCTACAATAATGGGTCGAATTGCCAAGGGTTATACCGAAGAGCAGTTTGAGTCAATGGGTAGTTTTTTTGCTGAACAAGAGGTTAATAAAAACACTAGCCAATCATTTGATGCTGCTAAAGCCAAAGCAGGACAGGCGTTACACGAGAAATATTGTGACAAGTGTCATACAGAGGCTGGAACAGTGGCAGATGATGATGCGGGTCAATTATCTGGCAATGCCAAGCTTTTCTTAAAATATTCTTTAACTGACTTTCATGATGGTTCACGTCCTCAAGATAAGAAAATGTCAAAGAAAATGAGAAAACTATTTAAGCGTAATAAAGATGCGTTTGAGTTGGTTGTTGACTACTATGCTAGTGGCAAAAAATAAGGGGAATACTGATGAGTAAACAAAATAGAAGAAGTTTTTTAAAAACATTAGGTCTAGGTGCGACAGTTGCAACTGCTGCGACATACACACCATTTGCGATTGGCGGCTCTAGCAAAAAAGTTGTTATTGTTGGTGGCGGCATGGGTGGTGCAGTAGCTGCAAAATACATCAAAATGATGGATAAGTCGGTTGATGTTACTTTAATCGAAGCTAATAAAGACTACTACACTGGTTTTACCAGTAACTTAGTAGTTAGTGGCGAACGCAGTCTTGACGAGATTAAGTTTGGCTATGACGGTCTAAGAGGGCATGGTATTAATGTTGTGATTGATAAAGTTATTAATATTGATGCACAGGCTAAGTCAGTTAAAACCGCAGGCGGAAAGACATTCAATTATGATCGTTGTATCGTTGCACCAGGTATTGATTTCCGTTACGATAGAATTAATGGTTACAGTGAAGAGGTTGCAAATACAAAAATCACTCATGCTTGGAAAGCGGGGCCACAGACAGTAATGTTGCGTGATCAAATCCAATCAATGAGAAAGGGTGGAACAGTCATCATTTCTGCGCCACCTAATCCATTCCGTTGTCCTCCAGGGCCTTATGAGCGTACCGCACAAATTGCTCATTACTTGAAGCATAACAACCCTACAGCTAAAATTTTAGTTTTGGATGATAAGGAAAAATTCTCTAAATTTGGCTTGTTTATGGGCGGCTGGAAAAAGCATTACGGCTATGGCACGGACAACTCTATGATTGAATGGGTGAAAGGCTCTGCTGGTGGTAAGATTGAATCAGTTGATGTTGCTGGTATGAAATTATCTGGAGAAGTTGACGACTATAAAGGTGATGTAATTAATATTATCCCTGCTCAAAAAGCAGGGCATATTGCTCATGTTGCTGGCTTAACTAATGATTCTGGCTGGTGCCCTATTGAAGGCAAAACTTTCGAATCAACCATTCACAAAAATATCCATGTGATTGGTGATGCAGCAATTCAATCTCCATTGCCTAAGTCTGGCTATGCAGCCAATTCAGAAGGCAAGGTATGTGCAGCAGCTATTGTGGCATTACTGAATGGCGACAAAGTTCCAGATCCTTCATATGTTAATACTTGTTATAGTGTGATTGCACCAGGTGATGGTATTTCTGTGGCAATGGTTTATGCTTATAAAGGTGGAAAAATTGTCAAGGTTGAGGGCTCTGGCGGTTTGACACCAGACAAGTTTGATGCCAAGTTTAGAGCAAGAGAAGAGCAAAATGGTTATTCTTGGTTTGATAATATCACCAATGATACTTTTGGCTAAATAGCACCAAACTTTAAAAAGTTTAAAAGCCTGTACTTATGTACAGGCTTTTTTTATGTTTTTTCTAAATTTTAGCTTTAATTGTTTTTTTTTGCTTATAATCTCAATTATATGGTTACTATTGACCTTGGTCAATTAATAGTATATTACTATATGTTAATATAGTAATATTGAAAACTTGAGGAGAAAGTATGGCTTGTGGGGCTAGTGATAAAAAAAACATAAACTGTTTAGAGTGTGGCGTGAGGCATAATTCACTGTTTAAAGATTTGGACAATGAAGAAATTGTACCGGCAGAGGCACATATTAACCTGCAAAGACACTGCAAGTCAGGTGAGTATATTATCAATGAGCAACATCAGGCAAGATCAAGCTACATCCTTGCCTCAGGCTGTGTGATTTTAGGCACTTTACTGGAAGATGGTTCTCGACAAATATTTCAATTGGCTTTGCCTGGCGATGTGATTGGCTTTGGTGTTAATAAAGATAATGGGTATTTTGCACAAGCCATTTCCGATGTAAAAGTATGTGTTATGAGTAACACCTCTTTGGACAACTTGGTGAAAAATCATAGTGCTGTTGCTATGCGCTTGATTGAAAACCTTGCTAAAAGTAACTCCTCTTATCAGCAATATTTATTAAGCCTAGGTCGTAAAGACGCCAGACAAGCGCTAGCCTATCTAATAATGGATGTTACAGAGCGACTTAAGAAGCAAGTCCCTGGGTATTCACTTGACAAGTCAGAAGGTTGTTTTTTTCCATTGAACCAAGAGGATATGGCTGATATTCTCGGGTTAACAAAAGTGCATGTTTCTCGTGTGATATCTCAATTCAAAAAAGAAGACTTGATCGAATGTAGACATAAAAAACTAAAAGTATTAAATCGAGAAAAACTTAGAAAAATAGGCAGCTATACTGTCAGTATTTAATTTATTTCTTTATTGTTTTTAAAGGTTTTTTCTTCCCAGATTTTTCCTGATTTGCCCCACCAGGTGGAACTACCTTCTAGTTGGTTATTTTTGTAATTATATTGCTTCATCTTTTCTCCGTTGGAAAAAAACCAGGTTTTAGGGCCGTTAAGCATGCCATTATTATAGGTTAGTTCAATTTCTTTATAGCCATTTTTACGCCAAAAAGTTGTCACGCCATGCTCTATACCGTTTTGATAATTTGCAATAAATTCCTTACTACCATTGGGAAAATAAAACATTGACCGACCATGTTCTTTACCATTTCTGTAATTAGACTCTCTAATTATTTGACCATTTTTATGTTTAGTAACAACCTTTCCGGTAAATAATTCCAAACTACCTTTTTTATAAATTGTGCCGTTGATATCAATCGCATTATCTGCATTAAGCGTTTGATCTGAGCAGGATATAGTAAGTATTACCAAAATAAGAGTAGTAAAGATTTTTTTCATAATTTAGTTTTATTTTTTTAACTAATTAAAGTATTTTTTAATTCGTATAACAGCCTATTAACGGTGAACGATACCAGATAAAAGCTTGTTTACAACTGCATATGAATCGGACAGGTGTTACTGTAGTGGCCTGGAAAACTTGGACACAAAAATAATTTCATACCCCTCAAGGGGGGCGCTAAAAAGAGTAATACAATCTAAATAAATACATAAACGACTTCAAGCCATTCTATTTTTTTAAAATTGGAAATTTAACAACAATCATGGCTCCACCATACTCTGAGGTATCAGCTGTAATTTCTGCCAAATGAATTTCAGCAATGCGCTTAGCTATTGATAATCCAAGCCCAGACCCTGTTTGTTTATTACCTGAAATTCTATAAAATTTGTCAAAAATACGACCACGCAATTCTTCAGGTATGCCAACTCCAGAGTCCGATACACTAATGGTTACCCACTTAACATCACTGGTTAGTAGTACAGAAACTTTCCCATTTTTTGGCGTATAAGTAAAAGAGTTTTTTAATAAATTTATAATGAGAATTTCAAATAAAGCCCCAATGCCATTTAAAGTAATGTTTTTATCTGCATTTAAACTAACTTTTATTTGGCGATCTAGTGCAATATGCGACACTTGAGCTATCGACTGTCGGGTAATTTTGGTTAAATTTATCTCTTCAAATTCATTCTGAATTGACTCAGGATCCAATCTTGCAAGTGTCAATAACTGCTCTACAAGGTGTGAAGACCTATTCACTCCTTCTACAATTTTCTTTAATGCATGCTCTCTAGTAGTATCATTTTTTGCTCGCTGAGCTACTTGAGCTTGTGTCTTTAATGCGGCTAAAGGAGTTCTTAATTCATGTGATGCATCTGCGGTAAATTGACGCTCGGTATCAATCGATCTTTTAAGTTTTTTTAAGAGTTGATTAATCTCAGAAACAATCGGGAAAACCTCATGCGGAATAAGACCTGTAGAAATAGGTGATAATTGGTTAATTGAGCGTTTTTGAACCTCACTGGTTAGTTGTTGTAGTGGTTTTAGCCCCTTGCCAACACCGAGAACAATTAAAAATCCTAAAATAGGTAATGCGATGATTATAGGTAAAAATACTTGTAATATTATTTGAAAGGCTAATTCTTGACGAATACTGTACTCTTCTCCAACAATAACTAATAGGTTTGATTTAGCGTCTTTTCGATAAAGAAAGCGCCACAATTGATTATCAAGCTTGCCATCACTATAGCCAAATAGTTGTACCATTTTAAAATCTGGCGCATTGTCTGAACGAAATAATAACCTTCCTTCACTCCATACTTGGAATGCTAATTTTTTTTCATAATTATGATCCAAGTCCTTTTTTGTAAGGCTAAAAGGAGAACTGTCTAAACTTTTAACATTGGTGTTATGGGTTAATAATCCAAGTAAAACATTAGCTGCCTGGGCCAATTGAGCGTCAAACACCTCTTCAATTTCATGTTTTGTGTTGTACCAAGTATAGGTCATCATTACCAGCCAAATGCTGACAAATGTGGTGAGCAGTATGATGAGAATTCTATTGCGAATAGATCTCATAATTTTTCTTTTTGGATGATGTACCCAACTCCTCTAATGGTTTGTATAAATGAATTCCCGAGTTTTTTTCTTAAATGATGAATGTGCACTTCTAGTGCATTACTTTCTATGTCCTTATTCCAACCATAAATATGCTCTTCTAAATAGTCTCGTGAAAGTG
>CALBNC010000076.1 GCA_937896195.1 uncultured Gammaproteobacteria bacterium | reverse complement strand
CCACACGGTCGTGAAGGGGACGAATGTTCATTTTTTCTCCTAATTAATAATAAATTAAAGCTGATGCTTAATTAAAGAAACTAAATGGATGACCCTTCTAAGTTTAATTTAATTTTTTGCATAGCTTTGTTTTCAAGTTGGCGAACCCTTTCAGCGGAAACACCGTACTTGCTAGCTAGAGTATGTAGGGTTGTTTTTTCTTCTTTCAAGTATCTAGATTGTAATATATCTAAACTTCTTTCATCTAATGAAGAAAGTGCCTTGTATAGTTTCTGCTGTTGATTTTTTTTAGAGTCATCAATTAACAATAACTGTTCTGGCGTTTGAGTGTTCTCATTAGTTAAATATTGTTCTGGTGCATTTGAATCTTTATCATCAGAATTTTCAAAAGTAACATCATTAAATTGTAAGCGTGACTCCATTTCTAATACATCTTTTCGCCTGACACCAAGATCTTGGGCAATTTGATCAGCTTGATCACCATTAAGCGAGTTATAGATTTTTGACTTAGCTTTTTTTAATTTGAAAAATAATTTACGCTGGGCTTTAGTGGTGGCCACTTTAACAATTTTCCAATTTTTAAAGATAAATTCATGAATTTCAGCTCGAATCCAGTACACTGCAAATGACGCTAAGCGTACGTTTTTATTGGGATTAAAGCGCTTAACCGCTTTCATTAGTCCAATAGTGCCTTCTTGTATAAGATCTTCTTGCTCAAGACCATAACCTTTATAACCATGCGCAATAAAAGCTACAAAACGCATGTGTGACAAAACCAGTTGCCTTGCAGCATCTAGGTCGTGATTCTCATAGAGTTTTATAGCCAATTCATGCTCTTGCTCAGCAGTAAGTATGGGTGGGTATTTTTGAACACCCAGAGAGTTTGAAGTGCTGATTGACGGTAAAGCGAACTTTGAACTCATTTATAAAAAGTAAATATTATCAAGGATTAATATTATAGGTTAAATCAATGAGTTAAGCAAGGTTTGATACTTTAAAGATTGTTGTGAAAGTTGTAGTCGCTGAGCTTGAATTATCTTAGATAGATCTTCTAATGCTACTTCAAAATCATCGTTAATTACTAAGTAGTCAAATTCATTGTAATGCTTCATTTCACTAACAGCATCACGCATGCGCCTGTCAACAATAGCTTGATCATCCTGACCTCTGCCCGTTAAGCGCTCACGTAGAGCTTGCTCAGAAGGTGGAAGAATGAAGATACCAATAGCCTCTTTAAACGTTTCTTTAACTTGTCTAGCACCTTGCCAATCAATTTCCAAAATAACATCTGTGCCACTAGCTAATAAATCCTTAACCGTTTGTTTGGCGCTACCATAGTAATTATCAAAAACTTGCGCAGACTCAATAAAACCATTGTCTTGATTGATTTGATCAAACTCTTGTTGAGAGACAAAAAAGTAATTTTTACCGTGTTCTTCACCAGGACGTGATTGGCGAGTTGTGTGAGAAACTGAAACGCACAAGTCTTCAGTTTTTTCAATAAGCGCTTTAACTAAAGAGGTTTTGCCACAACCAGAAGGGGCAGCGACAATAAATAAATTAGCCATTATGATTTAGGCGTATAGCCTTGAACATCATCTGCACCTTCTTCTGAAAAGAAAAACTTGTCCATTTGCTCCTTGAGATATTTTTGTGCATCAGGATCCATCATGCTTAAGTTATTTTCATTAATAACCATAGTTTGATGCTCAAGCCATTGTTGCCAGCCTTGTTTAGAGACATTAGCCAAGATTCTTTGTCCTAACTCCCCTGGGTAGGGTGCACGATCTAGCGCTTCAAGTTCTTTGTTAAGTTTTACACAATTTACAGTATTCATAATTTTCTCATCCTGATGCCTAACATTCTTAGGCTTAAAAAGTAAATGAACGCTGACAAACAGACAGTGGTGAGAAGCGATGTAATCCTAGAAAATGCATCGGCATTAATGTAGGCACTATGTGTTTGATCAAAGTTCAAAATAAAGACCACCATTATAAAGCTTGCCACTAAAACTTTAAAAAATATTTTGATTAAATCTTGAGAAAAAGTAAAAATTGATTGCTTTCTTAAATAGTAATATAGCAGTGATCCATTAATTACAGCAGAAATTGATGTGGCTACTGCCAGACCGACATGATCAAAATAATAACCAAGAATACCATTTAAAAAAACATTTGAAAGCATGGCGACAACGCCAGCCTTTACAGGAGTCTTGGTATCACCTCTTGCCAGGAAAACTGGCGCTAAAATCTTAACCATAATAAAAGCTACCAAGCCTGACCCGTAAGCCATTAAGCTTAAGGAAGATTGTTGTGCAGCAAATACAGTGAAAGCATCATATTGAAACAAACTAACTATTAAAGGCTCAGCGAGCAGTATTAAACCTGTACAAGCAGGCAGACCTAAAATTAAACCGATTTTTAATGCATAATCAATGGTTCGGGTAAATTGCTGATGATCTTTGTTAGCATAATGCTTACTAAGTTTTGCAAGCGCCACTGTAGCTAGGGCGATACCAATAAGTGCTAAGGGTAGCTCCAGTAAACGGTCAGAATAATACAACCAAGAAACGCTACCACTAACTAAAACAGAGGCAATCATTGTATCAATAAGTAGATTTATTTGAGAAACCGATACGCCAAATAATGCGGGCAACATGCGGTTTCTAAGTTTTTTTACCACTTTATGATCGCCTTTGACCAATTTTGGTAATTTTCGAATTTTGATCAAAAATGGAATTTGAAATAGCAATTGCAAGACGCCGCCAATTAACACTCCCCAAGCAAGCGCCATGATAGGCTCATCTAAGTGTTGAGACAAATAAACACTGGATAAAATCATCGAAATATTAAGCAGTACCGGAGTAAATGCAGGCACTGCAAATCTATCATAAGTATTTAAAATACTACCAGAGAGCGCGGTTAATGATATTAATAGAAGGTAAGGGAAGGTGATGCGCAACATGTCTGATGCAAGGTTAAATTTTGTTAAATCTTCATCAAAATAAAAACCCCAGGCGAACATGAAAATAACGACTGGCGCAATAACAACGGTTATCAGTGTAATAATCATTAGTACAATTAAAAATTTAGTACTAATATGATTAATAATATTTTGAACCTCTTCTTCAGTTTCTTGGGCTTTAGCCTCTGCAAGAATGGGTACGAAAGCTTGAGAGAATGCACCCTCGCCAAATAGCCTTCTTAGGAAATTAGGAATGCGAAAAGCTACTAAAAATGCATCTGTTAAACCATTAGCGCCAAAGTACTTAGCAATAAAATAATCACGCACTAAGCCCAAAATACGTGAAAGAAAAGTCATGCCAGTAACAATACCACTTGACTTTAGAAAGGATTTATCCATCGATAGGAGGAGCTTTATTCTTCGACAGGGCCGCGCATAATACCCACTTTTGATCCACGAATACAGTTAACAAACTGCATAACTTCAGGGCTATCAGCCTCTGAAACCTCTAATTCTTTAAGCATTTGATCAAGTAATCGACCTGTAGACTCTCTATATACTACTTTAAACGCTCGCTTAATTGATGCAATTGAGCTTGATGAAAAGCCACGTCTGCGCATACCTTCAGCGTTAATACTGCGAACACGAGTTTGGGTGCCTGATGCCACCATATAAGCTGGAATATCTTTATTAACATGACAACCCATGCCAATATAAGTATGAATACCAATCATGCAAAACTGCTTAACCAGAGTAAACCCCCCCAGTATTGCCCAATCATGAATCCTAACATGACCTGCTAATGAGGCATTGTTTGACATGATAACATGGTCTCCAATTTGGCAATCATGAGCAATATGAACATAGGCCATTAGCATGTTATTAGAGCCTACTCGAGTGAGTGACTTTTCTTTTTCGGTGCCACGATTAATGGTGCAAAATTCACGAATTAAGTTTTCATCTCCAATAACAAGGTTTGACTCTTGACCTTGTTCATAAGTGATATCTTGAGGGTCGCCACCAATAGAGGCGAATGAATAGATGTGGTTATTTTTACCAATTTTGGTAGGACCCTGGATAACTGCGTGGGATTCTACAATCGTTCCAGAGCCAATTTCTACATTGGCACCAATCACGGCATAGGCGCAAATTTCTGCATTTTTATGAACCTTGGCACTTGGGTCTATGATTGCACTTGGGTCTATAGCCACATTATTCTCCTCAAGAATTTTATTTTTTATTCAGCTGCTTTTTGTGTACACATAAGTTCAGCCGTGGTGACAACTTTACCATCAACAGTCGCTCTACATTTAAATTTCCATATGCCGCGCTTAACGACTAAAACTTCAACCTCAAGTCTTAGTTGATCACCAGGCTCAACCATTCGCTTAAAACGCACTTTATCAACACCAACAAGCATATAAATTTGACCATCAATAGGCTTGCCTACTTCTGATTTAAATGCCAAAATTCCAGTTGCTTGAGCTAATGCTTCAATAATTAAAACACCTGGCATAATTGGCTGAGTAGGGAAGTGACCAGTAAAATGAGGCTCATTAAAAGTAACATTTTTTAGAGCAACCAATGTCTTTCCAACTTCAATCTCTAAAACACGATCAATTAGTAAAAAAGGGTAGCGATGTGGTAAGAAGTTTTTTACGTCTTGAATATTCATTTCCATGATTATTTTCCTTTTAAATGAGTGAGTTTGATATTTAGATATTGTGTGATTTTATCAAGTTTTATTAGCCAAACGCTAACAATCTGCCATTTTTTATGGGGCATTAATGGCATAATTCCAGTGTATATGCCTGGCGTGGTTATGTTTTTATCAATCGTACTCTTGGCATTAACAATTACATCATCGCAAACGTTAAGATGGCCAACAACTCCTACCATGCCTCCAATCATGCAGCGTTTTCCTATGTGCGTACTACCTGCTACTCCCGTACAAGCAGCGATCGCTGTATCTTCACCAATTACTACATTATGAGCAATATGTACTAGATTGTCCAATCTGACACCTTTATGAATGTGAGTATCTTCCAGAGTTCCTCGATCAATTGTTGTATTGGCACCGATATGAACCCGATTACCAATTACTACATTACCAAGATGAGCGATAGAGTGCCAATGTTTATTGCTATCTCTTGCATTGCCAAAACCCTCAGAGCCAATTACAACGCCTGGCTCAATAACGACAGAGTTTCCAATAATCGAGCTTTGGAGAATATTAACGTTTGAGCCGATTAAACAATTAGAACCAATAACAGAGTTATCTTCTATCACCGTATTGGCACCAATAGTGGTATTAGCGCCAATACTAACATTTTTACCAATGCAGCAATTAGTTGCTATGGCGGCATTGTGTATTTTTGCGCTAGCGTGGACGCCGTTCATATGCAACACTTTGTGCTTAAATAAATGTGTTATTTGCGCGAATGCTAAATAAACATCTTCTACGACAATAGCATTAGTATTGCAAAAGTTTTGTAAAGATTTATTAACAATAACCGCACTTGCTTGTGTATTTTTCAACTGGTCTTTATATTTTTCACTCATCACATAGCTGAGCTGTCCAGATTGTGCACAATCAATGCTCGCCAAACTTGTAATTGTTAGCGCAGGATCGCCAACTAATTCAGCGTTAACAAGTTTAGCTAACTCCCCCAGTGTGTGCATATTACCCCAGTATTATGTTTTTTAAAAGCTAGTGCCCAGTGTAAATTCAATGGTTTTAGTTTGGTCATCTGTTTTTTTAATCAAAGGCTTGGCAGCGTAAATACCCAGTGGTCCAACCGGGGTTAGCCATGAGAACGCCACACCTGTTGACATGCGAATTTGATCAAAACCAATATTTGAGGCTTTTTCTTCAATAGCACCCGTATCAATAAAGGCACTCATACGCATGTTTTTACTATCGCTAATGAATTTCATTGGTGAAATAAGTGAAGTTCCTGCCAGCATAGAAAGCTCACCACCTTTGGCGGTTGTTGTACCTGTATAAGTTGCACCTAATGAGTTAAAGTCAAATCCACGAACTGAAGATGAACCACCGCCATAGTAACGTTTAAAGAATGGCAGCTCTTTATCACCATAGCCTTGTGCCAAGCCTAAACTACCGTTCACTTTCCAAGTAATATCATTACCCAATGGGTAGTAACTCTTATGTGAAGCATCTAGCTTATAGTACTGAAAATCAGCGATCGGCAGAGCTAAATCAAAACTCATACTATTTTTAACACCTTCAGTGGGATTGTTAAAATTATCCAATGTATTATTTGACCAGTTAAGGTTGGTTTTCACTTCAGTTTTATCATTACTGGCACATTGCACGGGTTCATAACTACTTAACATGGTGGTACCACAAGTAATATCACGACTTGAGAATCTGACATCAGCGCCAATGCGTGTTTCTTTGGTAATTGGAATGCCATAACCTAAACTAAAGCCATTTTCATCAATTTTGTAGGATGCAATATCAAGCTCAGAACCGTCAATTGACTTACTAAAAACACCGTAGCTAATTGAATGTGCATCTTCAGTAAAATAAGGGTCTGAGAAATAAAAGCTCATCTCTTGTACCGCTGTAGAATTTGAAAAAGCAGCATTAAGCGTGTTACCCGTACCTAAGAAATTATTCTCTTTAACACCCATATTAAATGAGGCGCCTGAGCTGTTTGAATGCGACAATCCAAGTGAGAAAGTACCAGTTTTAGTTTCTTCTACTGCAAAATGTAGGTCGATTTTATCGTTAAAACCTTTGAGTTTTGACACTTCCATTTTGACGTCAGAGAAATAGCCTAA
>CALBNC010000075.1 GCA_937896195.1 uncultured Gammaproteobacteria bacterium | reverse complement strand
TCAAACTCTTGACACATTGAGCGAAGCTCTTCGATTTTAGCAACACCATGTTTAGCCATGGTTTTTTTCATTAACCATGTGACTAAAGACTCAGCGCCAGGAATATTCCATAGAACATTTGGAATTTTAGGACCAAAATCAATTTTTTGTAACCATTTAGGACCAAAAGGCATCTTCATTGGCATACTTGGGTTTCCAATTGGAGAAACTCTAAGCTTAGATGTGTCTTTTAATAAAAGATTTAAACCATAAAAAGTAAAGAAGATTGTTACCTCTTTGTCCATTGCAACACCAGTAGAGGCGATGATGAAAGGCGGGAATGCCCAGTCAAAAGTACCTTTAGTAGCGATGATAGTCATTTTATTGTTATCTGACATAGTTATTCCCCTTTGAGGTGATTAAAGATTAAACTCTTTCAATCGTGAAGATGTACTTACCAGCATCTTCAGTTGTAGAGATAAGCTTGTTACCAGTTTGATTACAAAAAGCTTCAATGTCTTTTACTGAACCAGCATCTGTCGAAATTACGTCTAAGATCTTACCAGTATCCATTTTTGATAAAGCTTTCTTAGTTTTTAAAATTGGTAATGGGCAGTTTAAGCCTGATGCATCTAAAGTTTCGTCAGCCATTGGTGGACTCCTTTTTTTTTTTTTAATTAAAAAATATCATCTTGTTTTTTTGTAAACAAGTTCGGCTATTTTAGTCGCACAAGGCTAAAGAGTCAAATATAATGAACTCATGATAAAGATTATTACCTTGTGTTCGTTTCTAGCTACTAATGCTTATGCATTAAATCTACCTCAGACCAATCTATCTGAATCACTCCAAGAGCAAAAGCAAGGTAACGAATTCTTGCAAATTATCTGGAATACCGACAGAGTGGTTGGTGATGTGGAGACTCAGGTCTATTTAAAAAAAATTGGCCATGAATTAAGCACTTTTAGTGAAGACCCTTCTAAGCATTTTGATTTTTTAATGCTGAATGATAATAGTATTAATGCTTTTGCTGGTCCTTATGGCTATATTGGCGTGCATACAGGCATGTTACTTAGTTCGGAGTCAGAGTCAGAGTTAGCAGGCGTTTTATCCCATGAAATGTCGCATGTTACTCAAAATCATTTGAGTCGTTTTAGTGAAAAAACTGATAAACAAACTTATCTCATGGTGGCTGGAATGATCGCTGCTGCATTGGTTGATAATACTAATGCATCCCAAGCTATTGCTGCTTCAACTGTTGCTGGAACGGCGCAACAAAATATCAACTTTACGCGTGAACACGAATGGGAGGCCGATAGAATCGGCATCAAAATGTTAAGTAAAACAGGTTTTGATCCAAGCGGCATGGCACATTTTTTTGAAAAATTAAAAGACGATCCTAATGCGCAAGAATTTTTAAGATCTCATCCGTTAAGTATCAACCGAGTTTCTGATGCAATGCAACGTTCTAGTCGACTAACGGGCGATTATCGAGAGGATTCTTTCGAGTATCAAACCATTAAAGCTAAGTTATATTACCATCAGAATAAGCGCATTAAGCTTAATAAAGACCTAAGTGTAACTTTGTATATGCAAGCCTATGAAGCATTAGAGGCGCAAAAATATACCCTTGCGAAGGGTTATATTAAGCAACTTTTAGAACAAAACCAAAGCGAACCAAGCTATATTTTAGCGGGCAGAGTTTATTCTAAATTGGGCCAGTTAGAATTGGCGCAACAACACTTTTCAAAAGTTATACAAACAGAGTCAGGTGTGTATTATGCAGCTAAGGCTTATTTAGAAAATCGCCAAACTCAACAAGGCATTCAACTTTTAAGACGCTATTTAAAGCAAAACTCAGGCACTTATCAATCGCACAAGTTACTATCTTCTTTATATGTGGATACGGGAAGCTTGGATCGTGCGCATATTCATAATGCTAAGGCATTAGCAAGTCAAGGCAAGCTTGATCAGGCGATAGATCGCTATGAGAGAGCAAAGTCGACTACTCACTCTCAAGATCTATTTGATGTGATTAATGTTGAAATCGAGCGCTTAGAACAGCGAATAGATCTTTATAAAGAATTGCTTTAAAGGTATTTAAGCACCTACAACTTTAACGCCGTTAGGGGTGCCTAATAATAAAACATTGGCGCCACGATTAGCAAACAAACCATTGGTAACTGTGCCAACAATACTATCTAGCTTTGTTTCTAAGGCTTTAGCATCAGTAATCTTCAAACCTTTAATGTCTAAAATTTGGTTGCCATTGTCAGTAGTGAAATCTCGAAGAATAGCTTGACCACCAATTTCTTTTTCAATAGTGCGTTTAACATAGTTAGCTGCCATTGGAATTACTTCAACAGGTAGTGGAAATTCGCCCATAACTGACACTAATTTTGATTCATCAGCAATACACACAAAGCGCTCAGCAACTGCAGCTACAATCTTTTCGCGTGTTAGCGCACCACCACCACCTTTGATAAGGTTTAAACCATCATCAGACTCATCAGCGCCATCAATATATACAGAAATTGATTCAACGTCGTTTAAGTCAAATACTTTAATGCCATGAGCTTCTAAGCGATCCGCTGTTGCAACTGAACTCGCTACAGCACCAATGATATCGCCTTTCATTGTGGCCAAAGCATCAATGAAAAAATTAGCGGTAGAGCCTGTACCCACGCCTATAATAGTACCCTTAACAACATATTTAAGTGCCTCTTGCGCAACGTCGAATTTCATTTCGTCTTGAGTCATGATGTGCTCCAATTTTTTTTATATATTTAATTAATTATACCCTGAGAGCCTACTTTATCTATTATGAAAAAAATCATTCTTGCGAGTAATAACACTGGAAAAATACGCGAATTTAATGCCATGCTTACTGGTATTTACGAGGTAGTGTCTATGAGTGATATGAATGTTAAAGAGGTGCCAGAAATCGGCCTAACCTTTGTAGAAAACGCACTGATTAAAGCGCGTAACGCCTCAGAGCAATCAGGCTTGCCAGCACTTGCGGATGACTCAGGTATTGTGGTTGATGCATTGAATGGTGCGCCCGGCATTTATTCTGCACGTTATGCAGGTAATCATGGTGATGATGAGGCTAATACACAAAAAATACTAGATAACATGGCGCAAGTTGCAGATGCTCAGAGATCTGCACGTTTTTGGTGCGCCATTGTTTTTGTTGAGCATGCGAATGATCCAACACCAATTATTATTCAACGAGGATGGGAAGGCGAAATTATGCGTGAAAAGTCGGGTGAAAATGGCTTTGGCTATGATCCTATTTTTTACGTACCAACCCACAAAAAATCTTCTGCTGAGCTATCTTCAGAGCAAAAAAATAATATCTCTCATCGAGGTAAAGCACTACAAGCACTTTTGAGTGAGTTAAAAAATTAAACCAAGATGCTAGAATTACCCCCACTTTCACTCTACATTCATTACCCTTGGTGTGTTAAAAAATGCCCCTATTGTGACTTCAACTCTCACGAAAATGGTGATAAAAGTGGCTATATTGAAGAATTATTGATAGATTTAGACGAAGACTTAAGTTATATTCAAAGCCGATCTATTCATTCAATCTTTATAGGTGGTGGCACACCCAGCTTAATGTCTGAGAAAGACTTATCACAGCTGTTTACTGGATTAAGACAAAAACTTAATTTTGATCAAGATATTGAAATTACCTTGGAGACCAACCCAGGAACCTTTGAAATTGAAAAATTTAAAGCTTTTAAAAAAATAGGTATTAACCGCTTATCAATTGGCGTTCAATCTTTTAACAACCAAAATTTAAAAGTACTAGGTCGGATTCATAGCGCTCAAGAGGCAACCAAAGCTTGTATTGAAGCAAGCAAGATTTTTGATAATTTTAATATTGACTTAATGTATGGACTGCAAGGGCAATCCACAGTTGAATGTTTGTCCGATTTACAACAAGCAATTGATCTTAATCCTACGCATATTTCTTTTTATCAGCTCACCATTGAGCCTAATACTTTATTTGCAAAATTTCCACCTTTATTACCAAAAGATGATGATATTTGGTCTATGGGTGAGGCGGGTGTTAATTTGCTAGAGCAGCATGGTTTTTCTAGATATGAAGTGTCAGCATATAGCAAACAACCCTCAAAACATAATATCAATTATTGGGAGTTTGGTGACTATCTCGGTATTGGTGCAGGTGCACATGGAAAAATTACCCTCATTGATGATCAAAAAATGATCAGAACACTTAAATCTAAAGCACCCAAAGATTATATTGAAAATCGTAAAAAAACGACCGAGCCAATTGATAATCCGGCATTTGAATTTATGCTTAATGCACTCAGGCTAAAAGAGGGGTTTGATGAGTCTTTGTTCACTAGTAGAACAGGAGGGTCAATACCATCAATCCATGATAAACTGAATCAAGCAAAGGATTTAGGGCTCTTAAAACAGCGCGGATCTAAACTTTATCCTACCCAAAAGGGTTTTGATTTTTTAAATGATTTACAGGCATTATTTTTATGAAAATTTTAACAATTCTACTAAGTGCTTTATTACTAACAAGTTGCTTTGGTGATGATGCGCCAATAAGTAACGCCCAGTTAGGCCAAGTAACTTTTGAAAAAAACTGTGCCACTTGTCATGGAAAAGACGGAGAGGGGATTGTCAAAGATTGGAAAAAAAGACAAGCGGATGGAAACTATCCTGCGCCACCAGTAAACGGCTCGGCACATGCGTGGCATCACTCACCAAAAACTTTATTAAGTACCATTAATAATGGTGGCGCCAAATTGGGTGGACAAATGCCGGCTTTCAAAGATCAATTAAGTGAAGAGGAAAAACAAGCCTTGTTAGATTACATGTATAGCCTTTGGCCTAAAGACATTCAAGCTAAATATAGCGCCCAATTTAAGTAGTTATTTTTTTTAAGCTGTTTAATAATAACTGTTATCGGTAAAATGCGTTGTTAATTAGAATTTATATTAGAAATTATGTCTGAAAATACTCATAACATTGCCAGCGTCCTGACCGAAAGCTTGCCATACATCCAAAAGTTTCAAGGCAAAACCATTGTCATTAAGTATGGCGGTAACGCCATGGTTGATGAAAAGCTTAAATCAAGCTTTGCTCGAGACATTGTTTTGATGAAATCTGTCGGCATGAATCCAATTGTGGTTCATGGTGGTGGGCCACAAATCGGTAAAACCTTAGAAAAGATCGGAAAACAAAGTGAGTTTGTAGGCGGCATGCGTGTGACTGATTCTGAAACCATGGACGTGGTAGAAATGGTATTGGGCGGTTTGGTTAATAAAGAAATTGTTAATTTAATCCATCAGCACGGCGGCCACTCGATTGGCTTGACTGGAAAAGATGGTAGTTTAATTTCAGCTAAAAAGCTTCATCATGTTGACCACCCAACGTCAGAAATTATTGATTTGGGCCATGTTGGCGAGGTTGATAAAATTGACACCTCGGTTATTGAGTTGTTATTAAAAGGTGATTTCATTCCTGTGATCGCACCAATTGGTGTGGGTAAAGATGGGTTTTCTTATAACATTAATGCTGATCTAGTCGCAGGCGCTATTGCCCAAGCGCTAAATGCAGAAAAACTTATTTTGCTAACCAATACATCAGGTTTACTAGATTCTAAAGGCGAGCTTTTAACTGGTTTGGATGCAAAAATGGTAGATGAGTTAATTGAAGATGGTACGATTTATGGTGGCATGCTGCCTAAAATTGGCTGCGCTTTGTCCGCGGTTAAAAACGGTGTGAAATCTACACATATTATTGATGGTCGTGTTCCGCACGCCGTTCTTTTGGAAGTTTTCACAGATGACGGTGTTGGCACACTGATTACGTGTAATGAGTAAAGAGCATCGTAATACTATCAAGGTAGTCGACTGCCAAGTATTAGCGCATTATAAGTATGAAGGCGATCAATACATTATTACACTTGCCTCAGACGTTATTGCCAATGAAACTAAGCCGGGCCAGTTTGTACATATCTCTGTGTCAGATGCGCTACCCATGAGACGCCCAATTTCAGTTATGTCGGTTGATAAAGAGAATGCAACTTTTGATTTACTTTATAAAGTCGTTGGCAAGGGAACACAGCAATTATCTGAGCGCAAAATTGGCGAAGTGTTAAGTGTGATCGGCCCAATTGGCAACGGTTTTACAATGACAGATAAAAAGCGACCACTATTAATTGGCGGTGGCGTTGGTATGCCTCCTATGGTGGCTATTGCTCAATCGATCAAAGACAGTGATTATCACCCTTTTGCGATTTTAGGCTCTGAAGTGCCATTTCCTTTTGATGCGCAAGTAGCGAGTAATGGAAAAGATTACCAAGGTGCAACGCATACTATGCCCGAGTTTGAAGATTGGAATATTGAGTGTCGCTTGGCTAGTTTGCAAAACTATGAAGGTTCTTTTAAAGGCTACGTAACCGATCTTGCTAAGGTTTATTTAGATGGCTTGTCAGCAGAAGAACTTGCCCAAGTTGAAGTGTATTCTTGTGGTCCACATCCAATGCTTGAGGCAGTTGCCAAATTAGCTAAGCAGTACAATTTACCTTGCCAAGTATCGCTAGAAGAAAACATGGCATGTGCGGTGGGTGGTTGCGCAGGTTGTGTGGTTGAAGTACAAACGGATAATGGCCCAGCCATGAAACGAGTTTGTGTTGATGGACCTGTATTTGACGCTACTACCGTTTTTTAAAATGAGGTAGGCTTTGCCTATTTAAAACAATCGGTAAATAATATGATTGCACAAAACTTAGCAAAAATTCACAATCGTATTAACACCGTTAAACATGCACAAAAAGTAACACTTATTGCTGTTAGCAAGACCAAACCCGCCTCAGATTTACAACAAGCTATTGACGCAGGGCAAAAGCATTTTGGTGAAAACTACCTGCAAGAAGCCTTAGAAAAAATTCAAGCATTAAAAGGTCAAGATTTAATTTGGCATTTTATCGGCCCTATTCAATCTAACAAAACCACTAAAATTGCTGAAAATTTTGCCTGGGTTCATAGTGTAGATCGGCTAAAAATTGCAAAGCGGCTGAATGATCAGCGCCCAGAAAACATGGAAAAGCTCAATATTCTCTTACAAGTTAATATTGACAACGAGCCTACTAAATCGGGCCTATTAATTGACGAAATTGATGAAATTATTCCCCATTTTGAAAATTTCCGAAATATTTCTTTAAAAGGGTTTATGTGTATTCCAAATCCTGATCATTCGGCGCAAAGCTTCGCTAAAATGGCTCAAATACTCAATAAATACCCAAATTTAGACACTTTATCCATGGGAATGAGCTCTGATCTTGAGTTAGCCATCGAAAATGGTGCTACTTTCGTGAGAATTGGCAGTGATATCTTTGGAAAAAGGGCCTAAAGTCGTCCGTTCGTAAAATTTCCAATTTTTTTTGATATAATAATCCCTATGAAAATCAAAGTTTTAATTACTGGTGGCACGATTGATAAGGCCTACAAAGAGCTAACAGGTGAATTGTCGTTCACTGAAACACATATGGTAGATATGTTTAATCGTGGACGCTCAATGGCAGATACACTATCTGAGGTGTTGTTTTTAAAAGATTCTCTGGAAATGGTGGATTCTGATCGAGAATTTATTTTGGATAAATGCCTATCTTGTGATGAGCAGCATATTCTAATCACCCACGGTACCGATACTATGGTGCAAACGGCCAAGTTTTTAGCTGAAAAAATTAAAGATAAAACGCTAGTTTTATTCGGATCAATGATTCCTTACTCGGTTGATAACTCTGATGCGTTGTTTAATTTGGGCGTAGCTTTAAGCGCTGTCCAACTTAAAAAACCTGGCGTTTATATTGCCATGAACGGGCGAGTGTTTGATTTTGACCAAGTCAAAAAAGACAAAAGCCTAGGAATCTTTATAGACGCCTAGGCTTTTGTTTGAATAAAACTAAGAGCGTTTTATTTGATCATATGTTCGATGGCTGCTTTAATTTCGCTATCAGAACAATCCATACAAGTACCTTTAGGTGGCATAGCGCCAACACCTGAAATAGCAACTTTTACAAGGTCGCTAATACCACGCTTAACTCTTGGCGCCCAATCTGCTTTATTGGCAAACTTAGGGGCACCCATAACGCCAACGCTATGACAACTAGAACAAGAGGCAGTATAAACTTCTTCACCACTTCTTGCTTTAGCAGCTGTTTTAACAGGTGCTTTAACTGTATTAACGTCAATATCGCCTGCTAAGTAAACTTGACCTAAAGGCTTAATGCGCTCTACAACTGTTAAGTTGTCGTTATAGCTAACGTGTATTAGATCGCTAAAGAATGCTTTAGTGCCGATAATAGCAGCAAAAATAATGATAATTGCTGCAACTGAGTTTTTAAAGTACATGAGGATTTCCTTGGTTAGTAAGATATAATTATCTAAGAGCAAAATTATAACAGAATGATTAAGAGAACACTATCAAATGGCGTTAAAGTACTAAAAGTAAGCACTTGGTTGAGTGCTATTTTTTCTGTTTTATTGATCTTGATTGTTGGTTTTTTTACCGTATTTCCAAGCTTTTTAAAAGCTCCAATTGAGTCCGAATTGAGTGAAATAACAGGGCTTGAGGCTCAATTATCAGCCGTAAGTTTTGAGCTTGACTGGGAGGGTGTTACTTTAAATGTTGACGAGTTGACGTTTAATGATCAAATTTCCAAACAAAATTTTGCCAAAATTCAAGGCCTACATTGGCGTGTTCAACTGGCCAGATTTTTTGAAGATGTGTATCGACCGAATCGAGTAGACATTGATACACTAACATTAAACACCAACCAGCAAACCGATAGCGCTGATTTTTCACTGGAAGGCTTGAAGCGCTCATTGTCGTTAGAAACGCTCGAAATGGCTAGTTTTTTTGAATCGTTAAGTATTGGTAAAACATTTATTCAGGGTGAGCAAACATTTGAAATTGCCTCTTTAGATATTGGTCGTGATGAGCAGCAGTTACTTATGCGTATTGCTGATCAAGAAATTAATCAACAGCTGTTTGATCTTACATTGGCATTGTCTGTGGAGCAGTTGGATCGTGATGGTTTTTTAACCTTGCCAATGGTGATGAAAAATGAGGAGTTCTCCTTACTTTCAAATCTTAAAATCTATCATCAGAATGATGATGATTATCTTGAATTTTCAGGTTTTATTGAGCAAATAAAAGCCACAAGACTTGATGAATATTTGCCAGCAATGCTTATTGGGGAATCGACTAATCAGTGGATGAAGCGCGGATTTAAATCAGGATTACTTCAAGATATCAAGTTGAACGTGGTTAAAAATATCTCGCAAGATTTACCTATTAAAGCTAATTTGGTCGCACATTTAACGGATTCAGAGTTGGTCTTTAATTCTGATTGGCAAGCGCTTCAAAATTTGGATGCTAATATTAGCACCAACGGCAAGTCTATCAATGTATTGGTTAATAGCACCACACTTTATGATTTGCCGTTAAAACAAATTACCCTTGCCATGCCTGATATGAGTCAAGCTCAATTAGATGTGTCGATAGTTGGAAAAATCAATACAGATAGTGAAGCTTTGACTGCCTTTTTAGCAAACGCACCTTCGGGCAGTGTCGTCAAAGATGCAGTTAAACAATTCACATTAAAAGGTCCACTTACTGGTGATCTGGATTTGATCATTCCACTAGATAATCGGGCTTCGACCTTAGATATCGATCTATCTATCAAAGATAACCAGCTAACAACGCTAGATGGCGCTGTAGTTGTTGAGAATTATAATTCTACCATTGCTTTTCATGATGATAATATTACTACTAGTGGCGAAGGAAAAATACGCAATATGCCTTTTGATATCCGTATTAATCCTAACAACAGGAATGATGACAAGGACGCTTCTTTTGCGGTAGAGTTGATCAACAATGATAGAAATTTTGAACTGTACTTAACAAGACGATTAGATGAATCTTGGCGTGCTAGAGTTGAATCTGAAACTCTTAAAACCAATATAGAAATTGGGCTGAGTGAAGGCCTGCCTAGTGTGAGAATTTTAGGTCTTCAGGCTACAACCTTTGATAGCATTAAAGGCGATTTGAATATCGAACCTAATGATTTTCCAAATATGTATCTAAGTGCTCACGGTGTGTTTGTTGACGAGCAAATAATTCCGAATTTTAGTGTCAAGCTAGAATCAAAAGATAATATATTAAAGATTAGCGATTTAACCCTTGAAGGTATTGGAGTTGGTGAGCAAGATTTAAATTTTAACGGTGCTTGGGTAGCTGGAAAAACTGGATTAATAGCCAAAGCAAATGGCGATGCTTTGAGTGAGTTTTTAGAGAAAATAAATTACAAAGAAAAAGTGAATGGCGGTAAGTTTGACTTGGACATTCGTCTGTTTTGTGATTGCGCACCTTGGAATATGAATCTAAAAGAAATTAGTGGCATTGCTAAAATGAATATTAAGCAAGGTGTGTTTACTAATCAAGATCCTAATATTGGTCGAGTTTTATCTTTGTTGAATATTAAATCTACTGCTAAGCGATTAAAACTTGATGTGAAAGATCTGACAGATAAAGGTTTTACTTATGACAATATTAATGCGCAAATTACCTTACAAAATTCGGTTGCAAAAATCAACAGCTTTAAGTTAAGTTCCAGTTCTAGTGATATCACCCTGACTGGACAAAGTAATATCAGTGATCAAGTGTATGATATTGAAGCGAAAGTGATTCCAGCTTTTGGAGATGCAGTGCCAGCAGCTACCTATCTTGCAGGCGGCGGTTTGATTGGGCTGGGTGTGTGGCTAGTGGATGAGAGTTTGTTTGAAGGAAAATTGATTGATAAGATTGTTGATCAAGTTGTAGAATTTAAATATAAAATTATAGGCCCGTGGGATAACCCCACTATTGAAAACATATCAAGTATTTTATGATCGAACAATTACTAGATGATCACCATCTAAATCAAGAAAAAATTTATTCATTATTATCGTCTTTATCAGACAAAACCCCTGATTATGCTGATTTGTATTTTCAATATTCGGTTGCTGAGTCTTGGTTTTTAGAAGAAAGTATTGTTAAATCAGGTACTTACGATATTAGTCATGGTGTGGGCGCTCGCAGTGTTAATGGTGAACAAACCGGCTTTGCTTATTCAGATGATTTAAATATAGAGGCTATTGATAAAGCCATTAGTTTTGCCAAAGGGATTAGCGCTAGCAATACACCTGTGCAAATGCAGACTTTTCAATCAGTGCCTGAAATAGCTAAATATAGTGGCCTAAACCCGTTGGGCAGTTTAAGTTCTAAAGAAAAAGTAGATTTTTTAAATCGTATTGATATGCTGGCTAGAAAAGAGCCAAAAGTAAAGCAAGTCAGTGCATCTATTTCTGGCGCTTATTCTGAAGTGCTAATTGCTTCAAGTGACGGTGTTTATCAGAAAGATTATCGTCCTATGGTTCGCGTTAGTGTGAGCGTGATTGTTGAGCACAACGGACGCATTGAATCAGCATCAAGTGGTGGTGGCGGTCGTTATGATTATCGTTATTTTATTGACCATAATCTAGATGAAATTTATGTTGCTGAAGCAATCAGACAAGCATTAGTGGCTCTAGAGTCTAAAGGTGCACCAGCAGGCAATATGCCTGTTATTTTGGGCCCAGGTTGGCCAGGTGTTTTGCTACATGAAGCCATTGGTCACGGCCTAGAAGGGGACTTTAATCGCAAAGGCTCTTCGGTTTTCACCGACAGAATTGGTGAGCAAGTTGCTAGTTCAAAATGTAGTATTGTTGATAATGGCACGTTAGCTAACAGACGTGGCAGTTTAACGGTAGATGATGAAGGTGTGCCAACCCAAAATACGACACTGATTGAAAACGGTATACTCAAAGGCTATTTGTTCGACAAAATGAACGCCAAGCTGATGGGGGTTGAATCAACTGGCAATGGTCGACGTGAATCTTATGCGCATATGCCTATGCCACGAATGACCAATACTTACATGCTTAATGGCAATGATAATCTTGATGACATGATAGCTTCCGTTGATGATGGTATTTATGCCCTTAATTTTGATGGTGGCCAAGTTGATATCACTTCCGGTAAATTCGTATTTAGTGCTAATGAAGCGTACTTAATTAAAAATGGAAAAATCTCTCATCCTATTAAAGGTGCCACGTTAATTGGTTCTGGTGATGAAGTGTTAAAAAAAATCTCTATGGTGGCAAACGACTTAAAGCTGGATGGTGGTATTGGTGTTTGCGGCAAAGATGGGCAATCTGTGCCAGTTGGTGTCGGCCAGCCAAGCCTTAAGATTGACGAATTAACTGTCGGCGGAACGCAGCTAAATTCATAAAATACACACTTTCACATATCACATAATGAATATATTAGATATAATGTTCGGATTGAAATTTTTACGTTGGAGCGCCGGGTGTTAGAAAACTATCTACCTATTGTTGTATTTATCATGTTGGGGCTTGGATTTGGTGCTGGACCAATGTTAATTGGTTATTTGCTAGGTCCAAGTAAGCCTGACGAAGAAAAAAACTCTCAGTTTGAATGTGGATTTCCTGCTTTTGACGATTCACGTATGTACTTTAATGTGCGTTATTATTTAGTCGCTATCCTATTTATTTTGTTTGACTTAGAAGTAGCGTTTGTTTTTCCATGGGCTGTCGTGCAATCTCAACTTGGATGGTTTGGATTTATCGCAATTAGCATTTTTTTATTCTTATTAGTAGTTGGCTTTATTTTCGAATGGAAACATGGCGCGTTGGAGTGGGAGTAGAAAATGGCTATTGAAGGTTTAATGAAAGAAGGGTTTGTTACCACTTCTCTTGATAGTGTTATTAATTGGGCGCGTACTGGCTCACTATGGCCAATGACATTTGGCTTAGCTTGTTGTGCGGTAGAAATGATGGAAGCAGGCTCTGCACGTTATGACTTGGATCGCTTTGGTATTGTCTTTAGACCAACTCCTCGTCAATCAGATTTAATGATTGTCGCTGGCACATTGACCAATAAAATGGCACCTGCCTTGCGCAAAGTTTACGATCAAATGCCAGAGCCTAGATGGGTTATTTCCATGGGGTCGTGTGCAAATGGCGGTGGTTATTATCATTATTCTTATGCGGTAGTTCGTGGTTGTGATCGCATTGTTCCTGTTGATATTTATGTACCAGGTTGTCCGCCAACTGCAGAAGCATTGTTGTACGGCATTATGCAATTGCAAGATAAAATTCGACGCACTAACACTATTGCCCGTACATAACCATGCAAAAACTCAGAGAACAATTAGAAGAAATTTTTGAAGGTGCTGATTTAGTATCAGCCTATGGCGAACTTACATTGACTGTTGATAGTGCTAATATTATTGACACTTGTTTAAAGCTTCGCGATCAACTTGCATTTGATACTTTGATAGATCTATGTGGTGTTGATTACCTAACCTATGGGCAATCAGAATGGGCCCATGATTCAAGTAACTCTGGCTATTCTAGAGGTCGGAGTGCACAAGGCGGAGAAGATAGACATCAGCAGCGTTTTGCGGTGGTTTATCATTTACTTTCTGTCAGTAAAAATTATCGAATTCGTGTTAAAGCATTTGTTGATGAGGCTGAGCCAATTATTAAGTCGGTGACTGATATTTGGGCATCGGCTGATTGGTATGAGCGTGAGGCGTTTGACCTAATGGGAATTTTGTTTGAAAATCATACTGATCTACGTCGAATTTTGACGGACTATGGTTTTGTTGGCCACCCACTGCGCAAAGACTTCCCACTTATTGGTGAGGTGGAAATGCGCTATGATGAAGAGCTTGGTCGAGTTGTTTACGAAAAAGTAAGCATCGAGCCTAATATTAGTGTTCCTAAAGTAATCAGGAAGTAGACATGTCTGAAATGCGTAACTATACACTTAACTTTGGCCCTCAGCATCCAGCGGCGCACGGCGTACTGCGCCTAATTCTAGAGATTGATGGCGAAGTTATTGAGCGTGCTGATCCACATATTGGCCTACTTCATCGCGGTACAGAGAAACTAGTTGAGTCCAAGCCTTATAACCAATCTATTGGTTACATGGATCGTCTAGATTACGTTTCTATGATGTGTAATGAGCATGCTTATGTGATGGCAATTGAAACCATGCTTGAGCTTGAAGTGCCAGAACGCGCTCAATATATTCGTGTTATGTTTGATGAAATTACCCGAATTCTTAACCACCTAATGTGGCTAGGTACGCATGCACTGGATGTTGGTGCAATGAGTATTTTTCTATACGCTTTTCGTGAACGTGAGAAATTGATTGATTGTTATGAAGCGGTTTCAGGCTCACGTATGCATGCAACTTATTATCGCCCAGGTGGTGTATATCGTGATCTACCAGATCGCATGCCAAAATATTTAAAAACAGATTCTCGTAGTGACAAAGAAATATCAGCAATGAATGAAAATCGTCAAGGCTCATTGCTTGACTTTATTGATGATTTTGTAAAAGAATTTCCACGCCACATTAAGCAGTATGACGATTTATTGACCGAAAATAGAATTTGGAAACAGCGTTTAGTGAATATTGGTATTGTTACTGCTAAGCGCGCAAAGCAATTAGGTTTTACTGGTCCCATGTTAAGAGGATCCGGCGTCGCTTGGGATTTGAGAAAAAACCAACCTTATGCTGTTTATGATAAATTAGAATTTGACATCCCAGTGGGCGTAACAGGTGATAGTTACGATCGTTACTTGGTGAGAATGGAAGAGTTGCGCCAATCTAATAAAATTATTGGCCAATGTGTGTCATGGCTAAAAGCCAACCCTGGTCCGGTGATGAGTGACGATAAAAAAGTTACACCACCTAAACGCACCAACATGAAAGACGATATGGAGTCTTTGATTCATCACTTTAAATTGTTCACTGAAGGTTATTCATTACCAGAGGGCGAGGTTTACAAAGCCATTGAGCACCCTAAAGGCGAGTTTGGTATTTATCTAATCTCTGATGGTGCAAACAAGCCTTATCGCGTTAAGATTAGAGCACCTGGTTTTGCACATTTAGCTTCTATGAATGAAATGACTAAGGGGCATATGCTATCGGATGTGGTTACTATTATTGGAACGCAGGATATTGTTTTTGGAGAAATTGACAGATAATGATCATCTCGGATAGCGCAAAAAAACAAATAGATATTTGGATTGAAAAATATCCACAAGGTAAGCAAAGCTCTGCAGTGATGGAAGCTTTAAAATTGGTCCAAGCAGAAAATGATAACCAGCTAACATCAGAAGCAATCCAAGCTGTGGCTGATTATTTAGATATGCCGGGTATTGCTGCTGCTGAAGTGGCTACATTCTATGAAAATTACAATCATAAGCCTGTGGGCAAACATATTATTCGATTTTGTCACAATATTTCGTGCATGTTGAATGGTGCTGATGATTTAATTACTCATCTTGAAACTAAATTAGGCGTTAAAACCGGAGAGGTTACTAAAGATGGTTTGATTAGCGTGAAAAAAGTGGAATGTTTGGGTGCTTGCGTAGGCGCACCTATGTTCCAAATTGATGATCAGTACTATGAACACCTAACAGCTGACAAGATTGATGACATTGTGGATGGTTTAAAATGAATGAAGTTTGTTTTAAAAACATAGATAAAGACCAATGTTGGTCGCTAGAAACCTATGAGGCTAGTGGCGGTTATAGCACTTGGCGCAAGATTCTTAAAGGTGAATATACACCTGATGAAATTATTAACGAATTAAAAACTTCAGGCCTTAGGGGTCGTGGTGGCGCAGGTTTTCCAACAGGGTTGAAATGGAGTTTTATGCCGCGCAATGCGCAAGGGCAAAAATACGTCATTTGTAATTCAGATGAGGGCGAGCCAGGTACTTGTAAAGATCGTGATATTTTGCGATTTAATCCACATTCAGTCATTGAAGGTATGGCGATTGGTAGTTTTGTAATGAATGCAACTATTGGTTATAACTATATCCGTGGTGAATTTATGGAGCCGTTTAACCGATTTGAAGGCGCTCTTAAAGAAGCTTATGCAGCTGGTTTATTAGGTAAAAATATTAATGCTTCAGAGGTAAGTTTTGATCTGTACTCTCACCTGGGCGCAGGCGCTTATATTGTTGGTGAAGAGACGGCCTTATTAGAATCACTTGAAGGTAAAAAAGGTCAGCCAAGATTTAAACCACCATTCCCTGCAAATGTTGGCCTATATGGTAAACCAACCACTATCAATAACACTGAAAGCTTTGCTTCTGTGCCAGAGATTATGTCTAAAGGTGGTCAGTGGTTTGCTGATCTTGGTGTGGAAAATTCTGGTGGTACCAAATTATTCTCAGTGTCTGGACATGTTAATAATCCAGCTAATTTTGAAGTATCTATGGGTATGCCATTTTCAGAGCTATTAGAGCTTGCAGGCGGTATGCGAAATGGCGCAAAACTTAAAGCGGTCATTCCTGGCGGATCTTCTACACCTGTTTTAACAGCAGAAGTTGCTATGGGTATGACCATGGATTATGATGGTATTGAGAAAGCAGGTTCAATGCTTGGCGCGGGTTCTGTGATTATTATGGACGAGTCAACCTGTATGGTTAAAGCATTGACGCGTTTGGCACACTTTTATTATGATGAATCTTGTGGGCAATGTACCCCTTGTCGCGAAGGTACAGGCTGGTTATATCGAGTTCTAAAACGTATTATGGACGGCAAAGGTAAAGCTGAAGATATTGATTTACTCATGAGTGTGCAAGAAAAAATTATGGGCAATACGATTTGCGCCCTAGGTGATGCTGCAGCAATGCCAGTTGAAAGTTTCTTGAGAAATTTCCGTGAAGAGTTTGAATACTATATTGAACATGGAAAAAGCATGGTGGAGAAATAATGGCCAGTATTACTATTGAAATTGATGGCAATATCGTTAATGCGAAAGCAGGTGAGCGGTTAATTACTATTACTGATAGAGAAGGTATTAGTGTTCCAAGATTTTGTTACCATAAGAAATTATCAGTCTCAACCTCTTGTCGAATGTGCCTGGTAGATATAGAAGGCGTTACAAAGCCACAAACCGCCTGTTCAACCCCTGTTTCTGATGGCATGAAGATTCACACACAAAATGAAAAAGCCAAAGCTTCTCAAAAAGCAGTGATGGAATTTTTGTTAATTAACCACCCATTAGATTGTCCAATTTGCGACCAAGGTGGCGAGTGTGAATTGCAAGATGTTGCGGTTGAATATGGCTCTGATGTCTCTCGTTTTAGCGAAGGTAAACGTGTTGTTGCACCTAGCGATATTGGGCCATTAATTCAAACAGATATGACTCGCTGTATTCACTGTACCCGCTGTGTTCGATTTGGTAGTGAGATTGCCGGTATTATGGAAATGGGCGGCACAGGGCGAGGCGAAGATTTAAAAATTGAGCCATTTTTAGCAGAAGGCATTACTTCTGAGCTTTCTGGAAACATGATTGATGTTTGTCCAGTAGGCGCCTTAACCTCTAAACCATTTAGATACGAGCTAAGATCTTGGCAAATGGCTTCAGCGGATAGTGTTGCTCGCCATGATTTAGTCGGTTCAAACTTATATGCACAAACCTATAAAGGGCTAGTTAAGCGTGTTGTTTCAGGTGACAATGAATTGGTCAATGAAACATGGATTTCAGACAGAGATCGCTTCTCTTATGAAGGGCTTGCACACGAAAATAGACTCTTATTGCCACAAATTAAAGTAGAAGGCCAGTGGAAAGAAGTTGAATGGAATGTGGCACTAGATTTTGCCATTAAAGGTTTAAATAAAAACGCATTAAACAGCCGAAAAGCTCACAAATTAGGTGGTTTAGCTTCAAGTACAGCAACCACTGAAGAATTTTATTTGATGCAAAAAATGCTTCGAGAAATAGGCTGCGAGAATATAGACTATCGTTTAAATGTTAATAATCTAGATGATCCAATTCACCTAGATTCTAATATTAAGTTGAGTGATCTAGAATGCGTTGATAATGTGTTGGTTATTGGTGCGAATTTACGTTTAGAGCAGCCAATGATTAACCTTAGATTACGCAAGGCTCAATTAGCTGGCGCTAGTGTTTCTGCTTTAAATGTTAAGGCATTTGATTACAACCATAAAACTAATCATTCAACAGTTTCACCTAATGAAATTGCGACGATATTAGCGGGCGCATTGAAAGTTATTTTAGAAAAGAATTCTTTAGAGGCTCCATCATATATCACTAATATTAATCCTAGCGAGTTGTCGATTAACTTAGCGGATAAATTACTAGACTCTGAACGTTCAGTAATTGTACTAGGTGAGCATGTTATTAACAATACGCAAGCTGCTAGTATTGCGCAGATGGTTGCTGAGATCGCTAAACAAGTTAATGGTAAAACATTAAATTTGACTAGCAGTGCCAATACTCTCGGTGCGCAATATGCCCATTTTTTACCGAAGAGTAAAGGCATGAATACCAATGAAATGCTGGCAGCAGATATGAGCGCCTTTTTGCTTTTAGATATATACCCTGAATACGATTTTCATCATTCAAACTCAGCTGTTGAAGCTTTGTCAAAAGATGATGTATTTGTAGTGTCCTTAAATAGTTTTAATAATGAGTTAGTAGCTCAATACTCTGATGTTTTATTACCAATGGCAGCGATGTATGAAACATCGGGTAGTCATGTTAATATCAACCATGATATGCAATCGTTTGCAGCAGCTGTTAAGGCGCCAGAAGAGGCTAAGCCAGCTTGGAAAATTTTAAAAGTAATTGCTGACTTATTAGAGCTTCCAGGTTTTCACTATGAAAATGTTACCCAGGTATCAGAAGAGCTTAAACATCAAAAAATTTATGAGCATAAGCAAGATATAACAATAGATTTGGGAAAGAAGTCATCCGCTATTGAGACAATTTGGATGCATTCTGCATATCATTCAGACGCCTTGTTAAGACACGCTAAATCATTAAGCAGTAGTAAAATTGGACAAACCAATTCAGCCTCAATGAACACCGCTACTGCTAAAGAATTATCACTAGAATGTGGTAATACTTATTTAGGTGTCCCAGTAGTTGTTAGCGATACTGTTGCCGACCGATGTGTCTTTGTCAGTAGTAATCAATCTACTGACATGGGGAGAGAGTCATGATGGAAATTTGGCAGTCTTTTGTTATGTTGGTGAACGAGTTATTGCCTTGGTTTAATGGGAATGTTGCCGCAATTGTCATTATTCTAATTAAAGCAATGGCTCTCATTATGCCACTGTTACTAGTCGTTGCTTACTTTACTTACGCAGAGCGTAAAGTTATTGGTTATATGCAGCTGAGAATTGGCCCCAATCGTGTCGGTCCCAAGGGTTGGTTGCAACCAATTGCAGATGCCTTAAAGCTCATGACTAAGGAAATTATTTTCCCAAGCAAGGCTAATATTTATTTATTTTTACTCGCTCCTATCTTGGCTATTGCACCAGCGATTGCTGTATGGGCAGTCATCCCTTTTGACGAAGGTATTTACGTCACTAATTTAGATGTAAGTTTGCTGTATGTTTTAGCGATTGGTTCAATTGGCGTGTACGGTATTATCTTGGCTGGTTGGGCATCTAACTCAAAGTATCCTTTACTAGGTGCGCTTCGAAGTGCATCACTATTAGTGTCTTATGAAATCGTGATTGGCTTTGCCTTGGTAACGGTTGTAATGATTGCAGGCAGTGTTAATCTTAATACCATTGTGGCCGACCAACAGGGTGGCATTATAAATTGGTACTTTATTCCTTTATTTCCAATGATGATTATCTTTTTCATCTCAGCATTAGTTGAAACCAATCGTGCACCTTTCGACGTAGTAGAAGGGGAGTCAGAAATCGTAGGTGGAACCCATGTTGAATATTCTGGCATGACATTTGCTGTATTTTTCCTAGCAGAATATGCCAATATGATTCTGATGGCAGTGCTAGCAGTGGTTCTATTTTTTGGTGGCTGGCATTCTCCATTTGAAGGGATTGCTTATCTTGAAGCTATCTTTAACTGGGTACCAGGCATTATCTGGCTATTAGCAAAAACAACATTCTTTATGTTCTTGTATTTATGGGTGAGAGCAACTTTTCCACGCTTTCGGTATGATCAGATTATGCGTCTGAGTTGGAAGGTATTTTTACCCATCACTATTTTTTGGATTTTTGTAGTCGCACTAATGACTCAACTAAACATTGGACCATGGTTTTCATAAAAGGTTAAGAGATGATTAATAAACTGAAAAAAATAATAAAAAGTCTTAGCTTAAGTGAGCTACGTTCGGGCATGAAGATTACCGGCAAAGAACTTTTTAATACTAAAATTACCGTACAGTACCCAGAAGAAAAAACGCCAATTTCTCCAAGGTTTAGAGGATTGCATGCATTGCGTCGCTACCCAAATGGAGAAGAGCGTTGTATTGCTTGCAAACTATGTGAAGCAGTTTGCCCAGCTAACGCGATCACTATTGAATCTGAAATGCGTGACGATGGAACAAGACGCACCACTCAATATGACATTGATTTATTCAAGTGTATTTTTTGTGGCTTTTGTGAAGAAGCATGTCCAGTGGATGCGATTGTTGAAACACAGATATTTGAATATGCATTTGAATCAAGAGACGGCAGTATCATGACCAAGGATCGATTGTTAAAAGTAGGCGATGACAACGAAGAAAGCATTAGCCAAGCAAGATCTGAAGACGCCAAATATCGATAAGGATAAACAAAAATGGGTTCCGAACAAATAATTTTCTATTTTTTATCATTTTGGCTGATAGCTTCCTCGCTAGCCATGATATTTTCTCGTAATGCAGCAAAAGCAGTATTATTTTTAGTGCTGAGTTTTTTTTCAGTAGCAAGTATTTGGATTTTATTAGAGGCTGAATTTTTAGCCATTACTTTGATTCTTGTTTACGTGGGTGCTGTCATGGTACTGTTCTTATTCGTCATTAAGATGCTTAATATTGATAAGTCAACACTGCGTGCTAAGTTTGCTGGTTATTTGCCGCTTGGCCTGATTGTCGCGTTAATTATTATTGCTGAAATGATGTTAGTGCTAGGTAATGCCCAATTTGGATTAGACGTTATGCCAGCACCCGCAAGACATGGCGCAGATTATAGTAATATTACCGAGTTAGCTTTGCAACTTTATACAACCTATGTGTACCCATTTGAATTAGCTGCAGTATTATTGCTAATAGCTATTATTGCTGCTATCACCTTGGTACATAAAAAAGAAATCAACCGAAAACAACAATCTATTTCTGAGCAGGTTAATGTGAGAGCAAAAGATAGAATACGAATCGTATCAATCACCTCACCGTCTAAGGAGAATAAGTAATGGTCAGTTTGAGTGATTACTTAATTTTAAGTAGTGTTATTTTCTGTATTGGCTTAGTGGGCATTTTTGTAAACCGTACTAATATCATTACTTTGTTGATGTGCGTAGAGCTTATTTTGGCTGCAGTTAATACGAATTTTATTGCTTTTTCTCATTTTCTGGGCAATGAAGCGGGTCAGATTTTTGTATTTTTCATCTTGACTGTTGCTGCTGCAGAAGTAGCCATTGGATTGGCCATCTTGACACTCTTATTTAGAGTGCGCGGATCGATCGATGTTGACGTCACTAATAGTTTAAAGGGGTAATGATGGAGCAAATATATTTAACAATTGCTTTGGCGCCTTTGGTAGGAGCGATCTTTGCTGGATTTTTTGGCTCGTTACTCGGCAGAATGGCAACCACTGTTATAACAATTGCGGGTGTACTAATATCCACTGTTCTATCTTTTTATGTATTCAATCATCATGTATTAGAAGGCGGTGAAGTTTTTAATCAAAACCTTTACACCTGGATGCAAATTGGCGAACTTAATGTCAGTGTTGGGTTTTTAATTGACAACTTAACTGCCATCATGCTCGTGGTGGTATCGTTTGTGTCGCTTATGGTGCATATTTATACGATTGGTTATATGCACGATGACGCCGGCTACACTAAGTTTTTTAGCTATATTTCGTTATTCACTTTCTCTATGTTTATGCTGGTGATGAGTAATAACTTCATGCAGTTATTCTTTGGTTGGGAAGCAGTTGGTTTGGTCTCGTATCTGTTAATTGGTTTCTGGCATCATAAAGAAAGCGCTGTTGAAGCAAACTTAAAAGCTTTTTTAGTTAATCGTGTAGGAGATTTTGGCTTTTTACTAGGTATTGCTTTGGTGCTTATGTATTTTGGCTCGCTAGATTATGTCGAAGTATTTGCAAGCCTAGGCAATGTCACTGGCGTAACCATGCTTGACGGAACCAGCGTTATTACTGTTATTTGTATTTTATTATTCATTGGTGCAATGGGTAAATCTGCCCAAGTGCCACTTCACGTTTGGTTACCAGGTTCGATGGAAGGTCCAACGCCAATCTCAGCATTGATTCACGCAGCCACTATGGTGACAGCTGGTATCTTTATGGTGTCGCGCATGTCGCCAATGTTTGAGCTTAGTGAGACAGCACTAATAGTAGTAATGGTGGTGGGTGCGATTACTGCCTTATTTATGGGCTTATTAGGCATCGTACAAAACGATATTAAAAAAGTAGTAGCTTATTCAACACTCTCACAACTTGGCTATATGACTGTAGCATTAGGTGTGAGCGCATACTCAGTGGCTATTTTTCACCTCATGACTCACGCTTTCTTTAAGGCGCTACTTTTCTTAGCAGCGGGTTCTGTAATTGTAGCACTACACCACAAACAAGATATTCGTGAGATGGGTGGTTTGCGTAAAAAAATGCCGATTACTTATTGGACCTCATTAGTTGGTACATTGGCACTCATCGGCTTCCCGGGTTTTGCAGGTTTTTATTCAAAAGATATGATCATTGAAGCGGTACATTTCTCTCAACTACCATTTTCTGATTGGGTTTATGTCGCCGTGGTTATTGGCGTCTTTATTACGGCTTTTTATTCACTTAGAATGTTCTTTTTGGTCTTTCATGGCGAATCAAGAATGGACGAGCACACCGCATCACATGTCAAAGAATCATCCATCAGCATTACTTTGCCACTCGTCGCGTTAGCGATTCCATCTGCGCTGATTGGTTATCTTACTATTGACCCGATGCTATTTAATGGCTGGCTCGATAACGCCATTACAGTGGCTGCAAATCATACTTCTATGGCAAGTCTTGAGGCTAATTTTCATGGCGCCAATGGGATGATTCCTCACGCATTACAAACGCTACCTTTCTGGATGATGGTGGGCGGTATTGCTAGTGCTTGGGTGTTGACACTTTACAGATCGCAATGGGCAGACTGGATCCAAAAGAAATTTCATCGCAGTAACTACGTCTTAGAATCACTTTATGGCTTTGATCGTTTTAACGATATTGTCTTTGTAGGTGGCATTAAAAAATTGGGTAATTTCTTATGGAAGGTGTCAGATTCTGGACTAATTGACAAAATACTCGTCAATGGCAGCGCAAGATTTGTTGGATTTATCGCCTCAATGGTTCGCCCAATACAAACAGGCTATGTTTATCATTATGCATTTTTCATGATTGTTAGTTTATTAATTATTTTAACTTGGGTACTGTTTGCAGGTGATAACCCACTACTTGAGCTTTAACGATGGATAATTCATTACTTAGTTTGTTAATTTGGCTGCCAATTTTTGGCGGTGCATTGGTTATTTGGCTGGGCAACGAGCGAGCTAATACAGCGCGTTGGTTGAGTGTTGCGCTCTCTATTGTGGTGTTTATTATGTCGCTGAGCTTGTTCACTGAGTTTGATTCAAGCACTCATCTGATGCAATTTGAAGAGAAAGCTTCTTGGATCTCTCAGTTTGATGTTTACTATCATATTGGTGTAGATGGCATTTCAATGCCATTGATTATCCTTACAACATTTTCAAGTATTTTGGTATTGATTGCAGGTTGGGAAGTTATCCAGAATCGTCCAGCACACTATATGGCTGCATTCTTGATGATGGAAGGATTAATCATTGGTGTGTTTTCTGCACTTGACGGCATTCTTTTTTATGCCTTTTGGGAGGCTTCGCTTATTCCAATGCTATTAATCATTGGTGTTTGGGGCGGCGACAACCGAGTTTATGCTGCGATCAAGTTCTTCTTGTATACGTTTTTGGGCTCGGTATTTATGTTGGTATCGCTGATATATATGTACAACAAAGGCGGCTCATTTTCTATCCTAGATATGCATAATCTTAGCTTAAGTGCTAGCGAGCAAGCTTGGATTTTTTGGGCATTCTTTATGGCGTTTGCCGTTAAAGTGCCGATGTTTCCTGTGCACACTTGGCTACCTGATGCTCACGTTCAAGCGCCAACGGGTGGCTCGGTTATCCTTGCTGCCATCATGCTTAAAATGGGTGGTTATGGTTTCTTTCGTTTTTCATTGCCGATCACGCCAGATGCTTCTTTAGAGTTTTCAGAAATCGTAATTATTCTGTCTTTGATTGCCATTGTTTATATTGGCTTTGTGGCTTTGGTTCAGCGCGATATGAAAAAGCTTATCGCTTATTCATCAATTTCACACATGGGTTTTGTAACACTTGGTGTCTTTGCTTTATTCCTAGCCTACACGCCAGGCGCAGCAGAAGGCGCGCTGCTTGGTCTTGAAGGTGCGATGATACAAATGATTTCTCACGGCTTTATCTCTGCCGCTATGTTCTTAGTAGTGGGTGTTTTATATGACCGTCTTCATTCAAGAGAAATCTCCACCTACGGCGGTGTAATCAACTCCATGCCAAAGTTTACAGGCTTTGCGGTGCTATTTGCTATGGCCAATGCTGGCTTGCCAGGCACCTCAGGTTTTGTGGGTGAATTTATGGTAATTCTTGGCGTGATGCAAGCCAATATTTGGTACGCTGTTTTAGCCGGTACCACACTTATCGTTGGTGCTGCATACACCTTGTGGATGGTTAAGCGCGTATTTTGGGGTGAAGTAACAAACCCAGCTGTTTCAACCTTGTCAGATATTAATGCTAGAGAGTTTGGTATCTTGGCGATACTGGCTGTTGCAGTAGTTGCGATGGGTTTATACCCACAGCCCGTGATTGATGTTATGCATGTTTCCATTGAGCACTTATTAAACCAAGCCTTAACCTCTAAACTTTAAGTATTAGCATTATGAATAATATGTACACATTTGACACATCAACTTTATGGGCTGCTTTGCCTGAAATATTCTTATTAAGTGCGATTGTGGTTGTGCTTTTATTAGACCTATTTTTAACTAAGCCTTTCAAACAAGCTACCTATTATTTAACGCAAATTAGCTTATTCATCACAGGTGTAATGGCTTTTAATTTAATAGATCAACCGCAAACCATCATCTTTAGTGGCTCGTTTATTTTAGACAACATGGCTTCGGTCTTTAAAGTCTTCATGATTGGCTCAACTATGGTGGCTATGGTTTATACCCGCCATTACCTTATTCAGCATGCACTATTCAGAGGCGAGTATTTTGTCTTGGTACTTTTATCCGTATTAGGCATGATGGTAATGGTTTCGGGCTATAGCTTATTAACGCTATATCTCGGATTAGAAATTTTATCTTTATCACTTTACACCCTTATCGCTATTGCACGAGAGCGAGCAGGTGCGGTAGAAGCAGCTCTTAAATACTTTGTGCTAGGCGCTATCGCATCAGGCTTATTACTTTACGGTATGAGTATGATTTATGGCATTAGTGGTAGTATTAATATCACCGACATTGCTAATTTTGCTGCTAACGCCGACCTAGCTTCAAGAGAAACCCTTATTTTAAATTTTGGCCTGGTATTTTTAGTTATCGGCATTGCCTTTAAACTAGGTGCTGTGCCGTTTCATATGTGGGTGCCAGATGTCTATCAAGGTGCGCCAACTTCAGTAACGCTATTTTTATCCACCGTGCCAAAAGTAGCAGCAGTTGCTATGTTGGTTCGTATCTTGGTCGATGGTCTAGGCGCAATGCATGCTTATTGGGCAGATTTGTTTATGGTGCTTGCAGTGTTGTCTATCGCACTTGGTTCGGTAGTTGCACTGATGCAAACCAACATCAAACGCTTATTAGCGTATTCAACCATCTCGCATGTTGGCTTTATTATGCTAGGCTTTGTTACCGGTGTTATCAGTGGATACGGTGCGGCAGTTTTTTACGTATTTGTCTATATTTTGATGAGCTTAGCGGCATTTGGTATTGTTATTCTTCTGAACAAAAAAGGCTTTGAAGCGGATCAAATCTCAGACTTTAAAGGCCTTAGTAAGCACTCACCTTGGTTTGCATTAATGATGTTAGTGGTCATGCTATCCATGGCAGGTGTGCCACCTTTTATTGGCTTTTATGCCAAATTCTTTATACTGCAACAAGTCATCTCAGCTGGCTTTGTAACACTTGCAGTGGTGGCGGTGGTGTTTGCTGTGATTAGTGCTTATTATTATTTACAAATTATCAAATCCATGTACTTTGAAGAGTCTGATAAAGATATCACTATTGTTGCACCGATGGATATGCAGCTAGTTTTATCAATCAATGCAGTATTAATTTTAGTGGTTGGTATATTCCCAGATTTTTGGATAAAACTCTCTCTTTCATTGTTCTAAAGGGCTGATTGGCAATATTTGCCAAATTTTTATTAGCTTGATAAGTTTTGATGTTTGTATGCGTTATTTGACCTATAAATTGCCAAAATTCTTATAAAAATCACGCTTTAAGCCCATAAACCAAGGTTTTTACGAGTATTTATCTAGTAAAAGTCCTTATTTGATATCAATTTAGCTCTATTTTGATTATTTCCAATATTTCTTAAAAGATAGTTTCAATAATCTGGCACTATTTCAAAGATATTCTAGTTTTAAATCAAGAAAACGCTAACCCTTGGAGTGGATTGCCTATAATGCATAAGTCATTACATGGTATTACTCATACTATTGAAATAAAAACTATTCGCACTCAACACAACACGCTCAATCAATGAAAATATTAATAAGAAACCTTCCTCGCACACTATTAGAAAACGGACTTAAAGAATTGTTTGAAGCCTATGGTGATGTGCAATCTTGCACAATCGTATTAGACAAAACAACAGGCGAATCTAAAGGTTTTGGCTTTGTCGAGATCGCAAAAGTTGGCGATGCCAAAGCAGCCATACAAGGTCTTAATGGCAAACCTGTTAATGGCAACAAGATTAGAGTCAAAAAAGCAGAAAAAACAAACGATGCTAAGTAGCTTTAAGCATTAGTAATGGGCTCGGATCAAGAAAACAATATTCATCATCAAGACCCGCTCCACGGTCTTACACTCAAAACCATCGTCACTGAATTAGTACAGAATTTTGGCTGGGAAGAGTTGGCCAAGCGTATTGACATAAACTGCTTTAAGAGTAATCCTAGTATTAATTCTAGCTTAAAGTTTCTACGAAAAACCCCCTGGGCAAGACAAAAAGTTGAGCAACTGTATTTAAAGCAGTAGTTTCAGTGCTATTTTTCTTTCTTATATAGCGGTATTTCACTTTTAGCTATTTTTTAATTCAATATCACCAAGATCTGGTATTTTATGACCCTTAAAAGAGGCACTAGGTCGAACCCAGGCATGTCCATAAATCACTTCATAGCTAGCGGGGAGTTTGCCATCTTGTCGGTAAGATTCGTACATCTGGATCATCAGCTGAAACTTATCCTTACCCATGAGTGATTTTGAGCGCGAGTTAACACTTTGTGCGCCGATGGCTTTTAAGTCTCTTAGAAGATCAATAACGCTTTGATAGGTGAGTGTTAGATGCTCCATTTCCATCACTGGAGATTGAAAGCCATTTTGTAAGAGTTGATCGCCAATATCGTGCATGTCAGTAAAGGTATTCACATGGGTTTCGTTGTCCACCACTGACCAGCTCTTTTTTAGCTCTTTAAGGGTATCTGGGCCAAAGGTAGAGAATAGGATTAATCCATCATTTTTAAGCACTCTATGGATCTCTGAGAATAACTGATTCAGATCAGGACACCACTGCATCATTAAACTTGAAACAACGATATCAACACTGTTATCAGCCAAAGGTAGATGACTAGCATTAGCGCAAATTTTGTGGCTTGCTGGGTTATGCTTAAGAGAGTTTTGGGCAAAATCTAGGCAGATAACCTGCGAGTCCACAAAACGCTTTTCAAGCTGATGAGACAGTAGCCCTGTACCAGCACCTAAATCAAGAATTACATCAGACTTGGTGGTAATAACATCAAGTTTTTTACTGAGTCGATTGGCGATTTCTTTTTGCAAAAATGCATGATCCTCATAATCATTTGAGGCTTTATTAAAAGCTGCTCTTACTTGAGACACTGAACAGCCTTATGAGTGATATCTTGTATGAGTTTTAAATAATGATCAGCACCCGGTTTAATATCAAAGCCGATAATATCAATATCTGCTGTTTTAATTTTCAAACCTTCGGTTAAGGTGTTAATACGCTTATGCTGGGTTTCAGTAGTGAAGAGCAAGCAAGTAACTTTCTCATCTTTGATGATTTGTTTGACTTTTAGGATTTTAAAAATACTCAGGTTTTCACCATGTTGACGACTTACACTGCCAACACTCTTAAGCTTATAATTTTCAATAAAATGCTCAAAAGCATTGTTATAAGTGATTAATGGCTGATTGGTATAGTTTGATAATTGTTGTTGAGTAGTATCTTGAAGTT
>CALBNC010000074.1 GCA_937896195.1 uncultured Gammaproteobacteria bacterium | reverse complement strand
AAGCAAGCCCTTTTTTACGTTTAGAGAAAGTCGCAACAAAGTCGCAACCGTTTTAAAGAATAATTCTGATTTCCATCTTTTGGAGCTGACCCCCTATAAATAATTTAAGTTATTTATAGGATTTAATCTTGTGATTTTTTCTAAGTGTTCTGGCGATAAATGCGCGTAACGCATTGTCATTTTTAAATCACTATGTCCTAGTGTTTTTTGTAGCGTTAAGATGTCGCCACCATTCATCATGAAATGACTTGCAAATGAGTGTCTTAAGATGTGAGTCAATTGGCCTTTTGGTGTTTCTATTTCCAAGTCTTTAATTACACGGCCAAATGTTAAATATCCATCTTTAAATGGTGAGTTTTTTTTAATCTCTTCCGCCAATTCCTCAGTAATTGGTAATTGCCTTATCTTTCCATTTTTAGTATCTGAAAGGTTAATTCTATTATTAATAATATTTTTGGCTTTAACGCCAACAGCCTCGCTCCATCTTGCTCCAACACTTAAGCAAATTTTTACCGCCATATATGTATCAAAACTCTTTTGCTTGAGTGTATCTAAAATTAATACAATTTGATCTTCTGTTAAAAAAGAAAGCTCTCTTTCAACTATTTTAAACTTCCTAATTCCATGTATTGGATTTCTATCAAGTAAGTCCAATCTTACTAATTCATTAAATACTGCTGACAAGTAAGCGTGATGATGGTTGATAGTGTTCGGGGTTATATCATTGCGTTTATTTCTATATTTTAAAAAATCATGCTTTGTAAAATTGCAAATCATTGGGTTTTTTAAATAATCTACAATTAAATTTAAAGTTTGTAGGCGACCTTGTGCATCTTTAAGTCTTTTCCCATGGTATTCGTACCATAAGTTAACAAGCTGATCTAATCTGCGCTCGTCTTGTTCATGGGTTTGATTCCAGTCTTTGTCCTTTTTATATTCAGTTCTAGCATGAAGGTCATATCTTTTTGCTTCAGACTGAGTTTCAAATGTTTTTTGGACTCGAACACCATCTCTGCCGCCAAGCTTAGCATCCCAAATCCATTTCCCATCTTTCTTTTTAATCATTTTTCTCTACCTATTTGTTAATATTCAATTTTAAAGATTCTCTTCATCCTTGATTCTTTGCTGTCTCATTTCATACATATACGGATCTATATGATTAGGTGGATCACTTCTTTCTGTCATTAGCCACAAGGTGTATTCTGGAAACTTCATACATAGTCTTTGTATAAATGCTAGCTTTGGCTCAATGTTCTCATTTTCATATTGTTGGTAGGTTGAATATCCTATTTCTAGCATTTCTGCAAATTCTTTTTGCCTATAACCCATTGTTTTTCTTAACTTTTTCATTCTTTTTTCAAAAATCATATGTTTCTCCTTGACATATTGTTTGCATAGTGTTTATAATTAAAAACAACTAGCTTAATAAGTAATTATACTTAAATTTAGGAGTTAGTCAACAAAAAACAGCCTAAAACATCTAAAAAAGGCTAAAAACAATTTAAATATAAATATTAGGTTTCAATATGACAGATATAATTAAAGCAGTTAATCAAATACAACTTCCCGAGATAAGTGCAAAGGCTTATGCGCAGATGAATGGATTGACTGTTCCTATTGTTAATCAGATGTGTAGTAATGGTGTTTTGGCCGCTCGCAAGATTAATTCAAAAGGTATTTGTATTGATAACTTTGAAAGAGGTAGTTGGTGGATTAATTTAGTTCAGCTTACTGAGGAGTTAAAAAAATGAGTACTATCAAATTCAATGACATTGTTTATTGCGTCGGTAACAACAATACGCCTTTAGCTTTTAAAGTGATCGCTCTGTCTGAATCTCAAGCTTTGTGTCGTCCAGTTGTGGAAAATCTTGATTTACAAAAATTAGTCCATTGGGAAGATTTAAATAAATTAAGTTTAAACCTTAGCTGCGTTATAACGCTTTGTAGTTTTAATCATGACGAGCTTATTGCCTCTACTGTCGCTGAATTTACGCGAGTGCATCATGCTTGGTAATAAGGCGAAATCTCACAGCACCCACACCAGAGATAATCTTAAAAGGATTAATATGGTAGGCACCTTTAAAGACTCTATTGACGGGCTAACTGACGTTTCTCAAGATAATCGTATTGCTAACTTTAGGCTTAGGGATATTGCTGGCTCTATTATGAATGACCAGCGTATTTGCAAGTGTGGCAAAGTGCCCACTGCCTCAAAGGTTAAAGTCAATCGTCATATTAATAGCAGCAAGGCTCATTACTCTGGGCTGCAAACTTGTGGCTCGGTTTGGGTGTGCCCAGTTTGCGCTTCAAAAACTTCTGAAAAAAGACGTTTAGAAATCTCTAATGCCACTACTCAGTGGGTTGATCTAATGGGTGGTGAAATGCTACTAGTTACCTTCACCTTCCCACATTCTAAAGGCGATTCACTTGAGGAGCTACTCACCAAGCAATCCTTGGCTTTTAAATACTTTAAAGGTAGAAGCGCATACTCCAAACACATTAGATCTGAATATGAGATCAAAGGCACCATTAAGTCTTTAGAAACTACCTATTCAGAAGCCAACGGCTGGCATCCACATGTCCATGAGTTGTGGTTTGTTAAGCGCGGCCTCTCTATTGCTAAATTACGCAAGCAAGTTTATGAAGCCTGGAGAGCAGCTTGTATTGATGCAGACCTAGGTGCACCAAGTTTGGCTAATGGTATTGATATTAAATCAGGTGACTTTGCTGCTAACTACGTTGCCAAATGGGGACTTGATTATGAGATTGCTAAGGCACATATTAAAAAAGGCAAGGGCAAGATTAGTAAAACCCCATTTCAATTACTCGATGAATACGATCAAGGTGATAGTAGGGCAGGGGCCTTGTTTAGAGAATATGCCGAGGCCTTTAAAGGCAAACGTCAACTGTTCTGGTCACGAGGACTTAAAGACTTTTTTGGCATTGAACAAAAGTCTGATCAAGAGCTACTCGATGAGCAAGTAGAGGAGGTGGTTGAAGTACTTACCATTGGCTACAAAGATTGGATGCACATTCTAAAACACAAAGCCCAAGCTTATATATTAACTCTGGCTGAGCTACGCTCCAAACATGAAGTCTATCGGTTTATTAATGAGCTTAAAAACACCGAGCCAGCACATAGTCGTAGGCATCTCTATGTGCATGCAGCTTAATAATTTTGATTTAAAAAAAATAAGATAACAATAAGATAAAAATGACCAATAAAAATAATAACAATAAAAGTGAAGTAGTCATCTCAATTGACCGAGCTGATTGGACACATATCGTTGCCCATAATGCACAAGAGTACATCTTAAACCTTGTAGAAAAAGGAGCCACCAAACAAGACATTGAAGAGCTGATAGTGTATCTACGAGATACCAAGCCACCAAATAAGCGGATTTATCCGTCTATGCAGTGAGGTACTGTCTAAACACCTGAATCATTCTTTTGATTATTAACAACTAATTCTGATCGCTGAACAGTTGAAAGAAGTAATAAGCCAAAGTTATAACAATATCGTTATAGCTGTTAATAAACAAAAGGAAGTAAACATGACAACAATTAACAAAACCAATGGACCCAGAACTATCATTAGCTCTGGTTATGAGATTGAGATTAAAACTGACTCTCTAATCGACATCATTCAAGGCAA
>CALBNC010000073.1 GCA_937896195.1 uncultured Gammaproteobacteria bacterium | reverse complement strand
GGTTTTTTAACAGCCTTAATAGCCTGATTTTTTTGATCATACAAATCTATCACGAGACGGTTATATCGATATTTATCGTTTGGCTTTAGGGTGTAGCTTTTTATTTGATACTGGCCATGTAATTTAAATTTAAATTGATAAGTTGTACCATCTCGCTTGATGCGAGTTTTTTTGATGCGTTGATCAGTAAAGAAAAGTTTTTTATAGGTGTCTTTAAGTATTTTTGCGTTGCGAATTCCTAAGGTAAATTGACTGTTTTTTTGGTTAATTGAAAATCTAACACCAGGATCGACATCAATAACAATTCTGGTACGATCAGGAGAACTCCAAAAACGAAAATCATGAAGAGTGGTCTTATTATCGGCGTAAGCACTCGATAGGAAAAATAAGCCAAATACTAAGCCAGCTAGTCGACGCATTTTAAGAGTTGTTGGCCTAGACTATTGTTCGCGCTAAGCGTTAGATTTCTGCTGTTATCGTCACCGGTAATGCTAATGACTAAATCTGCAGGTGAGATAATACCTTTAGCAAGATTAGCCCATTCGATGAGTTGAATATGTCCAGGAGCCGAGTATTCGCGAATACCAATATATTCTAATTCTTCTGGATCACTTAAACGATAACAATCAAAATGATGAATACTGATTGCGTCATTGATATAACTTTCTACCAAAGAGTAAGTGGGGCTCTTAACTCGATTAAAGCCAAAATGTTGAATAAATCCTCGGGCAAAAGTAGTTTTACCTGCGCCTAAGTCACCCTCTAAATAGATAACAATTGCTTGATTAATAGATTGCGAGCAAATAGCTAGTTTTTGCGCAAAATCACGCGTTTCAGATTCATGTTGAAAGATTAAATTCAAAATAATTGCCACATATAAAGACTAAATATACTAACTAAAAGTACACCTTCAAAACGGTTGATAATGTGTTTTTTGCCAAATTTGTAAGACACAGCAAATAATAATACCGTTAATAGTAGCATCACTGGATAGTCGCGTGTCATCACTTCAGGGGCGACATCTGAAGGATGGATAAAGCCTGGAATGGCCAATACTGCAATGGTATTAAACAAGTTAGAGCCAATAACATTGCCCACCACCATTTCATATTGCTTCTTCAAAACACTGGCAATAGAAACAGCCAATTCTGGCAAGCTAGTGCCCAAGGCGACAACTGTAAGCCCGATGATTAAATCAGACACGCCAAATGCTTGTGCAATGGCTATACCACCCCAAACTACTAGCTTCGCACTTGAGATTAAAACAATTAAGCCAATGACAAGCATCACCCAAGTTTTAACGGTTTCGCTTTTATCAATTTTTT
>CALBNC010000072.1 GCA_937896195.1 uncultured Gammaproteobacteria bacterium | reverse complement strand
ACGGGCTATCTTTGCCAGCTTCTTTTAAGGTGCCGCGATATTCACGTGTTTCTTCAGCATTTAAAAAACATACATACGCCAAGCCTTTATTAATCAGTTCACGTGCATACTCATAAAATTTTGGGAAATAATTAGAGCTGTATTGAATTTCACCATCCCATTTAAAACCCAGCCATGCTACATCAGCCTTGATCGAATCAACAAACTCTATATCTTCTTTCGCAGGATTTGTGTCATCAAAGCGCAAATTGCATTTACCGTTGTAATCTTGAGCTAGGCCAAAATTTAAACAAATTGATTTTGCATGTCCAATATGTAAATAGCCATTTGGCTCAGGAGGAAAGCGCGTTTGAATAGACGAATGCAGGCCAGAGTCTAAATCATCATTAATCTGATGACGAATAAAGTTTATAGGTTTGTCAATTGGCGTGTTGTCGCTCATAGATTAAGCTGAATAAATAATGCGCAAATTATATCATTAAACGTTCATACTAATACATTGTGCAACACGTAGTAAAATCGTTAAATATGAAAATTGCAATCGTTAAACTTTCCGCTTTAGGGGATATTATCCACGCCATGGTCGCGTTGCAATTTATCAAGCGCCATTTGCCTGACTCAAGTATTGACTGGATTGTTGAAGAAGGCTTCAAAGATATCCTAATAAATAATCCTGATATTGATAATATCCACACGATTAATATTAAGCAAGCTAAGCAAAAAAAATCATTCAAACTCTTATTCTCAGAATTTAAAAAACTCAGAAAATTGCCAAAATATGATGTTGTGATTGATGCACAAGGGTTGATAAAATCTGCGATTGTTTCAAAATTAATTAAATCAGATCGAGTGAGCGGATTTGATAAACATTCGATACGTGAATCAATAGCAACCATGATGTATAACCATACAACAGCTATTGCTTATGATGCAAATACCATTGATCGTAATGTTAGCGTTATTTGCCACCCTTTAAATTTTAAAGTGTCAAGTGAAAGTATTCTCCACAAAAAACCTTTCTTATTTTCTCACAGCAACATTGAAATTCCTAGCAAGCCGTTTGTTATTTTAGTTGTTGGCTCAACCTGGGAAAGTAGAAATTACCCAAAAGAACAATTTGTGCAAGTAGCGCAATCTTTGAAAATAAATTGCTTAATTGCCTGGGGTAACCAGTTGGAAAAGGAAAAAGCGGTATGGATGTCCCAACAATCAGAGTTTATTAGTGTGTTGCCAAAGCTTAATTTGGACGATTTAAAACGCATTATTCAGCAATCTAGTCTTTTGATTGGAAATGATACTGGACCTACTCATATGGCCTGGGGTTTAAACACTCCTTCTATTACTTTATTCGGCCCGACGCCGATTAATAGAGTCTATCAAACACCAATTAATAAAGTGTTAAAATCAAACTCTATAGTAGACCATTTTAATTTAAACAAGAATGACAATTCCATCTCAGAAATTAAAGTAACAGATATAGTAAAAATGTCAAAAAAATTATTAAAGGATAAGTCATGAAAATCACCATAGCCGGCACCGGCTACGTCGGCCTCTCCAATGCCATGCTCCTATCTCAAAATCATGAAGTCATTGCGCTTGATATCATCCCTGAGAAGATAGAGCAACTTAACAACAAAACTTCCCCAATCGTTGATGCTGAGATTGAAGATTTTCTAGTTAATAAAAGCCTTAACTTTACCGCCACACTGGATAAACAGCTAGCCTATAAAAATGCAGATTTTGTCATCATTGCCACGCCAACAGATTATGACACCACTAACAACTATTTTAATACCGCTTCGGTAGAAGCGGTTATTCAAGATGTTATTAACATTAATCCTAATGCAGTGATGATTATCAAATCAACCGTACCAGTTGGCTACACTCAAAGTATTAAAGAGAAGTTTAATTGCGATAACATCATCTTCTCACCAGAGTTTCTAAGAGAGGGTCTAGCACTACACGACAATCTATATCCATCACGCATTATCGTGGGTGAGCAATCAGATAGGGCTAAAGTGTTTGCAGACCTATTGCAAGAGGGTGCTATTAAAGAAGATATAGATGTCTTATTTACAAATTCTACTGAGGCGGAAGCGGTTAAGCTTTTTAGTAATACGTATCTTGCTATGCGTGTGTCATATTTTAATGAGCTTGACTCATACGCAGAAACGCACAACCTAAACTCAAAACAAATCATTGAAGGTGTGGGCCTTGATCCAAGAATTGGATCACACTACAACAACCCATCATTCGGCTATGGTGGCTATTGTCTGCCAAAAGACACTAAACAACTCAAAGCCAATTATGCAGATGTGCCTAATGCCTTAATCAGCGCTATTGTTGATGCTAACGCTATGCGTAAAGATTTTATTGCAGACTCTATCATTGCCAAACAACCGAAGGTTGTTGGCGTTCATAGACTGATCATGAAGACAGGCTCTGATAACTTTAGAGCATCAAGCATTCAAGGTATCATGAAACGCATTAAAGCCAAGGGCATTGAAGTGGTTATTTATGAGCCGGTACTCACAGAACAGGGCGAGAAGGAGTTCTTCCATTCAAAGATTATTGATAATTTAGAAGACTTTAAGCAAATAAGTGATGTGATTGTTGCTAATAGAATGGTAGATGAATTGCAAGATGTTAAGGCTAAGGTCTATACAAGAGATTTATTTAACTCAGACTAGTTAAATAAATAACAAATTAACAAAACAAAACACTAAAAATAAGAATTATTATATGAAAGTATTAGTAACAGGCTCTGCGGGTTTTATCGGTTCAGCACTCTCAATTAGATTACTTGATAGAGGCGATACTGTTATTGGTATTGATAATCATAATGACTATTACGATCCTGCTTTAAAAGAAGCGC
>CALBNC010000071.1 GCA_937896195.1 uncultured Gammaproteobacteria bacterium | reverse complement strand
AAAAATTAAAAATTAAGGAGCACAATACTTAATTATTAAAAGCATATGGATTTAAAAACTGCCTCTTCCAAAATAGCTTTTTATCGACCGATCCAAGCCTTGCCTCATCACAAACCCTATCCCAATTCACCTGTATTATTTCTATTTGCTCTTCAATAATCAAATCCACCTCCTTCTGTGAAAGCAAAAAAGCAGGCGCAGCATTAACACAAACTCTCAACTGAGACAGGTTATTATTGCCTGATATCATCATTGCTTGTGAGGCCTCATTGCCAGAGCGACTCTGCGGGCAAATATCATAAGCCGGTGTTAAGGACAACTCTCTGCCATCCCAAAAAGCCGCATGATTGCGAGCATGGTCATCTGTATTTCCACATAAAATGTTAAAAGTAAGACGGGAAAACAATTCTTTTAGAGTTTCTTTTGGCTTACTAAATCGATAACGAATAATTTCAGCCAACGCCTCATAACTTGCATAACGAGCCATCATATCATCCAGTTCAAATATTGTTAATACCGATACGATAGATTTACGACGCCAGCCTTGTTTGGTATATTGCCGATCAAATCGCTCAATCAACAACACATCTTTATTTAAAACCGTTTCTAATTTAACGCTGGCAACATCTAGCCCCGCAAGTTTTGCCAATCTCATTGCAATAAACTCAGCCTTAACAACGCTATACAGATCTGCCGTTGAAGAAAACTTAGCAATATATTTCCTATCACCACTTTCAATCAAGGCTTTTGGCCTTGCACCGCCAATCGCACTACCATGATACAAAGCCATATCAAGCTCTGGCGTCAGTGCAATACCTTTTTCAACACGCTCAGCAAAGCTTATTAACTCTTCAAGGGTGATATTTCCACCGCCACGAGGCACATACTCAGAAGCAGAGCGCTGAAAATCAAGCGCACCAATACGATCAGAACCAGATTTTAATAAATAGGTTAGCTCATTGAGTAGTGTTGTATCTGTATTAGAACTTCTTAATCCCAATTGTTTATTAATAATTACTCTTTGTCCCCAGGCATCGGGCGCACCATCACGAATACAGCCTGGCATACTTAAGCCATTCAACAAAGGTAGAATGCCTGACTTTAAAGGTAGCTCCGGATCATAAATGGGAATAGCAGCCATGTCATCATTGACTCGCTGAAGATATGACTGACCATAGTTAAACAGTAAGTTATTACCATCAGCCTTAAGTTTCCCTGCAACTACTGGATCTACCTCGTTAGGCAGCCATATCCAAACATAAGCCTCATTAAAAGTCATCATCAACCACTTTTGTTCTAATGCGCTTAGGCAACAAGGCAACCTTATCTTTTGCACTTTCTATTTGCCTTGCAAACGAAACAACATCCTGATCAAACAGATTAACGCCTACAAGCATAGCAACTTCAAAAACAAGACCAATAGCACAGCTCATTTCACCCTGTTCAATTTTACGCAAAGTGATTCTAGAAATTCCCGCGCGATCTGCCAAATTCTGCTCACTCCACTTTCGCTGCTTGCGACCCAACTTTATCTGTTGTGCAAGCAAGAAAACTGCCTCTAAACTATACTTTGAATAAGTTCTAATTTTTTTCATAAGTAAATTGTACACTATATAATACTTTAGTATAATTAAAGATCATTAAAAGATACAAATTAATTAAATTGACGCCGACCCCTTTATACTTGGTTAGCGTTGGATTTGTTTATTTTTAGTGTGTTTGTGTTGCTCATGTTTTTATCTCCTTTATTGGGGATTATAAAATATGAGGGTTTACACGGAATTATTTACAGGGTCACAAATTATTCGCCTTTTAATTCCAGAGTCTTTTTTTTTGGTGAACTTTCGCGTCTTTCGTGGTAGAAAAAAACCGCTCTTGATTTGCTGCTGATCTTGCGCTTGCTGTTACACTTGTTTTTTGATCTTAACTATTAACCATAAACGATGAACAACAAACTGGCAAAGCCACTTTTTCTTTTACCCCGTCAGGAAATCCCCTTGGGGTAAAAATTGCCACTAGCTCGCTAGTGGCAAACCCCCCTCAATTATCCCTTAATTCTAATTGTATACTATGTACTGTATACTGTATACTAAAACCATGAAACAACCAGATGATACAAACAAAAAACTCAGCACTCGTCAGCGGATACTAGTCTATATTCAAAATTCAGACATGGTAAGTCCTGTTGATATTAATGAAAAATTTAACATTAATCGACAAATGATTCATCGCCATTTGAAAACGCTTCTTGAGGCAGGGGAAATTAGAAAAATAGGCTCAGCACCAAGGGTTTTCTATACAGAAATAAACGATGACAACACAATCCAAAACTACCAAATTAAAGCAGAAACCAAAGACATTGTTGACAATAACTTCTTTTTTATTGAGCCTGCAGGTATGGAACTATCTGGCATTAAAGGCTTTGAAAAGTGGTGTAAAAAACGACACTTTGATATCGGTAAAAAAGCCGAAGAATTTAAAAAAATTACGCAAAAATACCAAAAGAAAAAATCCAATGATTTACTTAATGCTAGCCAAAAAATGCTTAAAACCTTTGGCTCAAACTGCTGCGTCAATAAACTGTTTTATTTTGAATTTTATGCCGTAGAAATTTTTGGAAAAACCAAAATGGGCCAAAAATTATTGTACGCAAAGCAAGGTGAAGATCGAGCAAAAATGAAAGAAATTGCCTGCACCATCAGACCAGCAATTATTAACCTGATTAAAAGCCAAAATATTGATTCGATTGTTTTCGTACCACCCACTGTGCCACGACAAATTCAGTTTATGAAAGTACTAGAGTCTGAATTGGCGCTCAGCCTTGCAAACATTGAAGTGCTTAAAGTGATCGGCGATGTTAGAGTGCCGCAAAAAACCTTAAAAAAAATCGAGGACAGAATAGAAAACGCACAAAATACCTTTGTTGTTAATAATAAAGCAAAATTTAAAACAACACTGATTATTGATGATGCGGTTGGCTCTGGCGCCAGTATCAATCAAATCGCTTGTAAACTAACGCGCGCGCAACACACACAAAGTGTTATTGGTTTTTCAGTAACAGGAAGTCTGAATGATTTTGAGGTTATTTCTGAAGTTTAGATTTATCTTTGTCAATCAAAGACAGCTTTAGCAGCATCGACGGAATATTTCCAGTCAATATGTCTTTGTGGCATGCGATTAATCTGTTGAATAATTGCCGTCAAATCACAATACTCAAGCCCACCTTCAGTGTAAATATAGTGCGCATAGGTTTGCATTAAATTATTAACATTGCCCAAAATTTTCCGACTATTGGTTTTGGTGTACTCCATATCAAAATACCCCTGCATCATCTGATCAATCGCTTTGGCACTAAAATCTTCCAGGCACATATATCGGAAAATCCCATTAATAAACACATCGTGAATATTTTTAGCATTTTTCTTAGTCACCCCATAGCTAATAAAAGACAGTAGTGTTTTTTCATTCACAAATAGAAAAACCTTTCGTCTGTCGATCGTAGCCAAATGCACCACCCAATCACCAAGCCCAGATTCAGACACCCGTATCGGGCTTAAATCCCTTGGCTTTAAGTTGAGTTGCTTTTGCACCTTTGCTGTGCCTCTTAGTTGTAACATAATTAAGTATTGTGTTTCTTTAATTATCTAATTAACACTGACCCCTTTACATTGAAATTACCTCTGTACTTTAATTGAGATATGGTGTAATATTACACCATATATAAATTTTGGAGAAGGTATTATGCAAAGACAAAGTATTTCATTTACACAGCCAAACAATAAATGGCTAGAGGATCAAGTTACGAGCAAAGAATACAGCAGTAAAAGTGAGGTTGTAAATGGACTCATCCGAAATGCTCGACAAATTAATATTATCCAAGCACACTTAATTCAAGCCGAAGAGAGTGGCTTTACCTTGCAAGATCGAACAGAAATTCTTACAGAAATTAAAAGTGAAGCGCAGCGCAATGGAAAACTATAGGCTTTCTGAAAATGCAAAAATAGATCTAAAGCGTATCTACCTCAGAGGGCTTAATTTATACGGGGAGGCTCAGAGCGACGCCTATTACAACGCCTTTTTTGATCGATTTGACAAAATTTCCGAGCAACCATGGCTATATCCAGCTGTTGAAAATATTCGTATAGGTTATAGGCGTAGCGTGTGTGGGGTGGATAACATCTATTATCGAATTTCGGACAATACTGTAGAGATTATGGCCATTATAGGACAACAAGACACAGAAAAATGGATTTAACCGCCCTCCTGATCTTTTAAAAGTAATAAGGGCACTTATCAAGGGGTAACAATCATCAAATATGCCATTTTGAAAATTTCCAATATTTTTACATCCTTATTGATTGGCGCGGTTTAAAAACAAAAATAACCCTAAAAGAGCTGTTTTATTCATCTACAATGCCTTTTTAGCGGTTATTTAGAGATAATTACACCAAAATATAAC
>CALBNC010000070.1 GCA_937896195.1 uncultured Gammaproteobacteria bacterium | reverse complement strand
TCTCCACCAAATTACTTGTTGTTCTAACTTCACTTCAGCCATTTATGTATTCATAAGTTTCTTGATTATTTTAAAGAGTGTCGTGAAGAATATCAAAACTCATACGCAGTTGCTAGCGCAAAGGAAAATATGAATCTCATACCAAATTTCAAACCTAAAAATATTGTGCAATCTATTGAAAGTCTTTCTAAAAAAGGGCTTCAGGTTGTCGCGCAAGCCCAAAAGGGTGTTGATTGGAATAGTGTTATCACTGCCACAGATGATTTTGAGTGTGAACTAGGCAGGCTAACCAGTGTTAATTCTCATTTAAATGCTGTTATGTTTACGGATGAGTTTAATGAGCAGTATGAGAAAACTTTGCCAATTATTACTAATTTTTATTCAGATATTTCTAGCAATAAAGCACTGTATGCGGCTTACAAAAATCTTAAGAATACAAACCTAAATAAACAACAGCAGTATATTTTGCAAGAATCTATTGATGGGTTTGAGCTATCTGGTGTGGGTTTAGAAGGGGAGATATCTGATCGATTTAAAGCCATTAAAGAACGCTTAAGTATTCTTAGTAATACTTTTTCAAAGCATGTATTAAAGTCTACCAATGAATGGAAAAAGACAGTTACTTCAGATATGTTAAAAGGTTATTCAGAGGTTGAACTGGCCAAAATTCAAACTGATGAGGGTTATGAGCTAAATTTACAAGTTCCTGTGTATATGGATGTAATGACTTATCTTGATAATCGTGAGTTGCGAGAAGAGGTTTATAGGGCTTACGTGTCTCGCGCTTCTGAATTAGGTATTACATCATGTGATTATGATAATAAGTCCGTTATGGATGAAATCCTGACGCTAAGACAGGAAATGGCGAGTATCTTAGGATTTGAGAATTATGCACAACTTTCTATTGAATCAAAAATGGTGGAAAGTGTTGAACAGATTATTGATTTTTTAATGAATTTGGTTAAATGTTCAAAGTCACAAGCGCAAGCTGAACTTGATGAGCTCACTAAATTTGCAGGGATTGAGCTACAACCTTGGGATTTGGGTTTTTATAGTGAGCAATTAAAAGAAAAAAAGTTTGGCTTTAAGAAGTCAGATCTTACGCCGTATTTTCCAGAGAAAAAAGTACTGGAGGGTTTGTTTTTAACGATTGAGCGTTTGTACCAAGTGAGCGTTACGCCAGTCAATGAGCCGACTTATCATTCAGATGTGCAAGTATTAGAAATAAAAAAACAAGACCAATTAATAGGTAAGATCTATTTAGATTTATATGCCAGAGAAGATAAACGCGGTGGTGCATGGATGGCAGATTATCAACCATTGACAAAAGCCGATAAGCCGATTGCATTTGTAGTGTGTAATCTTAATTCGCCAAGTAAAGGCAAGCCAGCATTATTTGAATTTGATGAAATAGTGACTATCTTTCATGAGTTTGGTCATGCACTTCATCATGTGTTAACCAAGGTTAAATACCCTTGTGCAGCAGGTATTTCGGGTGTTCCTTGGGATGGGGTTGAATTACCTAGCCAGTATATGGAATTCTTTTGCTATGAAAGAGATGTAATCAAGCAAATGTCTGAGCATATTGACACGAAAAAACCTTTACCTGATGAGCTATATAGCAAGCTGATTGATTCTAAAAATTTCCAATCTGCTATGGGTATGTTGCGCCAATGTGAGTTTTCACTATGGGATTTGAAAACACATCTTGGTGTAAAGGATACTTATGAAGTATTAACAGAGGTGCGTGAGCAAACAGCGATTATTCCAGCCATTGATGCAAATAGATTTTTAAACACCTTTGGGCATATTTTTTCTGGAGGCTATGCAGCTGGTTACTTTAGCTATAAATGGGCTGAGGTTTTGGCAGCAGATGCCTATTATTATGTGCAGGAGAATGGAGGTATCGGCTCTCGAGCATCTCTTGATTTCTTGCATAATATCTTAGAAAAGGGTGGAAGCCAAGACTTTATGGTTAGTTATGAAGCTTTTAGAGGTAAAAAACCAGAGATTAATGCTCTGTTACAGTCAAATGGCATTGCGACTTAGGTACAATGTTTTTTATTTAATTTTAGGAGTGGGCAATGATTAAGTTTATTTTAAGCGTTATTATTATTTTGGCATTAATTGGTGGTGCAGTTCAGTTTGTCGCTACCTCAGAAAGTTGGGCGCTTGTTGTTAATAAAGAAACAGCATTAAGCAGTGTTCAAAACGGAATAATGGCTATTTATGAGTTTATTAAAGAATTGATTGCTGATGCAGATCAAATTAAAGGTGTTGATCTTTCAGTTGAAAAGTAATCTTTAAAGTCTGTTAATAAAAATGCCCAACTAGATGTTGGGCATTTTTTTATATTTTTGAAAGTAAGATGCTGCCGTTAGTGCCACCAAATCCAAAGGAGTTGGAAATAGCATGCTTGATTGGCATTTGTCTTGCCTCATTGGCACAATAATCTAGGTCACAATTTTCATCTTGGTTAAAGATGTTAATGGTTGGTGGGACAACTTGATCTTGAATGGCCAGAGCTGTAAAGATGGCCTCAATACCACCTGCTGCTCCGAGTAAGTGTCCAGTCATGGATTTGGTAGAGCTCATAACTAAATTATAAGCATGATCACCCAAAGCTAACTTAGCTGCATCTGTTTCTGCTTGATCTCCAGCAGGCGTTGAGGTACCGTGAGCATTGATGTAATCAATTTCATCAACATTAACACTTGCATTTCTCATGGCATTTTTCATGCAGCGCGCCGCGCCTTCGCCTCCTTTTGAAGGCAGAGTCATATGATAAGCATCACCACTCATGCCGTAACCAGTAACTTCAGCATAAATTTTGGCACCACGTGCTTTAGCATGTTCATACTCTTCAAGAACCACAACACCTGCGCCATCACCCAGAACAAACCCATCACGATCTTTGTCCCAAGGGCGAGAAGCAGTTGTTGGATCGTCATTGCGAGTTGAAAGTGCACGTGCCGCTGCAAAACCACCTAAACCACAATTGGTAGTTGACATTTCAGCACCACCAGCGACCATTACATCAGCGTCACCATATTCGATTAAACGCGATGCATCTCCGATATTATGTGTGCCTGTTGTACAAGCCGTAACAATCGCAAAATTTGGCCCTTTAAGGCCATATTTAATAGATAGGTTACCAGAGATCATATTGATGATAGAAGAGGGGACAAAGAAAGGAGAAATACGTCTAGCACCTTTTTCTCTGAAGAGATCAGCAGTTTTTTCAATAGTACTTAAGCCACCAATACCAGCGCCAATAGCAACACCAATACGTTCAGAATTTTCTTCTGTAACTTCAATGCCACAATCTTCAAAAGCCTGAATACCAGCAGCCATACCATAATGAATAAAAGTATCCATCTTTTTGGCTTCTTTAGGCGTTAGATAGTCAGATATTTCAAAATTCTTAACAGAGCCACCAAATGTTACTGACTGGCCTTGAGTATCAATATTGGTCAAAGAGTTGATACCAGACTTTCCTGCCAAAATATTTTTCCAAGATTCTTCAACTGTATTTCCAACAGGAGAAACAATACCCATACCAGTAATTACAACTCTTCTTTTGTTCATAATATGACTTTTTTAAAAATAAAAAAGGCGCTTAATTCTAAGAAGAAAGCACCTTGGTGTTTAGCAAGCTAAACGGAAATTACAAATTGTTGTTAACGTAGTCAATTGCTTGTTGAACCGTTGTAATGTTTTCTGCTTGATCGTCAGGAATTTCACAATCAAACTCTTCTTCAAGAGACATTACCAATTCAACAGTATCTAGAGAGTCTGCACCTAAATCATCGATAAATGAAGCATTGTTATCAATATCACCACTTACGTCTAATTGTTCAGATACAACTTTTTTAACTCTTTCCTCGATGCTCATTTGTAATTCCCTGCTTTGGTTTAATAAAGTTATTATTTTATCGATTATTGACTATCAATCAAGACTAAATTTCAAAAAAAATGAATTAGGTTTGATAGCGAGTTGGGTCTGCTATTTTTGCTGCTTGAAAACCTAGTTTTCGATATTCACAAGCATCACAAACACCGCAGGCTTCCCCTTTTTCGTTAGCTTGATAACAACTTGTAGTTTTAGCATAATCAATGCCTAGTGCCGTTCCTTGTTGAATAATCTGAGCTTTTTTAAGATTTATTAAAGGTGTTTGTATGGTAATTTTTTGCCCTTCAACACCTTGTTTGGTAGCAAGGTTTGCCATGGTTTCAAAAGCATCAATGTATTCTTGTCTGCAATCTGGATAGCCAGAATAGTCTAACGCATTAACACCAATGAAGATATTTTGACAATCAAGTACTTCAGCCCAAGCTAGCGCATACGATAAAAAAATAGTGTTTCTTGCTGGTACATAAGTAATCGGTATTTCATCACTTTCTACAAAATCAGGCACATCGATGTTTTCATCTGTTAAAGCGGAGCCACCAATATCTGATAAAGATATCTTCATAACTCGATGCTCTGATGCGTTAAATTCTTTAGCTACTTTAGCAGCAGCATCTAATTCTGATTTTTGTTTTTGACCATAGTCAAAGCTTAATGCGAAGCAGTTAAAGCCTTGGGATTTTGCAATAGCAAGTGTTGTGGTAGAGTCAAGCCCTCCAGATAGAAGAATGACAGCTTTTTTTTGAGTGTTAGACATTGGCAAGGTTACCTTTTTCTTCCAACCATTTTTTACGATCACTGGCGCGTTTTTTACTAAGTAGCATATCCATGGTTTGCTCAACTTGCAATGGATTGTCTAATGTTAGTTGGATAAGACGTCGGGTATCAGGCAGCATGGTTGTCTCTCTTAACTGTGATGGGTTCATTTCACCCAGCCCCTTGAAACGCTGTACTTGAATTTTGACACGTTTATTCTCTTGTTCAATCTTACGAATGATTGCATCACGTTCACCATCGTCTAGAGCGTAGTGAACTTGCTTGCCTGCATCGACACGATATAAAGGCGGCATGGCAACATAAATATGCCCTTCTTTAACTAATTTTGGAAAATGCTTAACAAACAAGGTGCAAATAAGTGTGGCAATATGAGCACCATCAGAGTCGGCATCAGCTAAGATACATATTTTTCCATATCTAAGATTAGACAAATCTTGGCAATTAGGCTCTAGACCAATAGCAACACTAATGTCGTGAATTTCATTACTAAATAAGACTTGATCAGAATCAACCTCCCAAGTGTTTAATATTTTACCTCTGAGCGGCAAGATAGCTTGATATTCTTTATCTCGAGCTTGTTTAGCAGAGCCACCAGCTGAATCACCTTCCACTAAGAACACTTCGGTTTGGGTTAGGTCGGTGCTGGTGCAATCAGAAAGTTTTCCAGGTAAGGAGGGGCCACTAACAATCTTTTTACGAATAATTTTCTTATTAGTCTTAAGGCGCGTTTGTGCATTTAAGATTGCCAATTGGGCGATTTGTTCGGCAACATCGGTATGCTTGTTAAGCCACAAACTAAAGGCGTCTTTAACAACGTTAGCGACAAAAGCTGCACACTCTCTAGAAGAAAGTCTTTCTTTAGTTTGACCTGAAAACTGAGGGTCTAAAATCTTGATTGAAAGCACATAAGCAATTCTTTGCCAAACATCATCCGGAGTTAGTTTAATATTTTTTGGGATTAGATCTCTAAACTCACAAAACTCTTTAAGTGCATCTGTTAAACCTGAGCGCAATCCATTAACATGAGTACCACCATTAATAGTAGGAATGAGGTTGACATAGCTTTCTGCAACGACATTGGTATTGTATTGGGTCCAGGCAAGTGAACAGTTAAGCTGCTGTTCATCTGAAGCAAAATCTACCACAAAAGGTTTTTCTGGTAGATTATCAAGTCCATCTAAAGCCATTGCAAGATAATCTTTTAAACCTTCTTGATACATCCATTTATCAGTTGTATCGTCAATTTCATTATAAAAATTAACCTCTAATCCTGGACATAAAACAGCTTTTGAGCGTAAATTATGACGCAGTTTAGAAGCTGAAAATTTAACCGTATCAAAAAACTGAGCATCTGGTGTAAATTTAACTTTGGTACCTGTATTACGCTTGCCAACTGTTGCAAGAACCTCTAATTCAGTTTTCTTAAACCCACTTGCAAAGCTAATATAATGCTCTTTAGAATCACGCTTAATCCAAATCTCAACCAAAGTAGATAGGGCATTAACCACTGAAATACCCACACCATGTAAACCACCAGAAAACTGGTAAGAATCGTTTGAAAACTTACCGCCAGCATGTAATTTAGTCAAAATTACTTCTACACCTGATTGACCTTCGCCTTTATGTATATCAACTGGCATTCCTCGACCATTATCTTCTACAGAAAGAGAGCCGTCTTTGTACAGAACAACGCTAATTTTATTTGCGTGTCCTGCAACTGCTTCATCCACACTATTATCAATAACTTCTTGAGCCAGGTGATTCGGTCGCTCAGTTTCAGTGTACATACCTGGACGCTTTCTAACAGGCTCTAAGCCAGTTAAAACTTCAATGGAGGAGGAATCGTAATTACTCATATTTCATAGGTTGGGTATTATATTTGCTCAGTATCATACCAAAAAAAAGCCCCGTAAAACGGAGCTTTTTTTGTTTACCAAAGTAAAGGTGTTTTACATCATTCCACCCATACCACCC
>CALBNC010000069.1 GCA_937896195.1 uncultured Gammaproteobacteria bacterium | reverse complement strand
AGCAAAAGAGCCTGAAGAATCACCAGCCCGTAGCGGTAGTATCTTTGCACTATAAGCCACACCGTGCATGCCAACACTGTTTTTCATGCCAGCAATAATGCCGGCAACGTGTGTACCATGGCTCATGCCAGAACCTTGTCCAGTAGGACTGGCATCAGTATCACCACTTACATAATCATAACCACCACTGGCAATATTACCCACCAAATCAGGATGATCAATATCAACACCCGTATCAATAACACCAACCACCACCCCGCTGCCACTATAGCCATCAGCGTAAATATCATCAGCATTAATTTTGCCCAATCCGTACTGGGTATTGTACTCAGTGGTTCGATAATCAGCTGCAACTAATACCGGCGTGTCAGGCGCAACATTTGCACTACTGCCACCTCCGCCACCACCACCACAGCCTGACAACAGCAAAGCGCTACTAAACAAAATAGCAGGGATTTTGAGATTTGCTAGCAAAAGCAGTGAACAATCATCTTAAAAAGAAATAGACAGCTCATACTTAGAGCACAATAATCTGTCATCTAATCCATTGACAACTGTTGGCCAATAATCTATCCAGCCATCAATATGCCCTGCATTGATTACAACCACTTTTTGAGCGCAGTCATTCGCCTGCACTTTAATAAAATCATCAACTACCACACTGGGAATGACCTTATCACTCGCTCCCACAAAATGCACTTGTGGTATTGATGCAAGCTGTGTTGCTACATCTTTTGGATTGAGTGATCCTCGTAATGGCGTAACCCCATGAAACTCATTGACCTGACGATGATCAAGATTGCCAGCAATGCTTACAATACTCTCAACATCGTCTCGCTCAACAGCTGCCAAAATAGCCACTGCCGCACCACCAGAAAACCCAATTAATCGTACGTTTGTAGCGCCGCTTTTTTGCATCAGCTGATCAATGGCAACATTGGTAGATTCAATCACTTTTTCATCAAACCGATGGCTTGACCAATATTTTGATTCACAATTAATATCACCCTTGGTTGGTTGATATTGGCACGGGCGTGCAATCCAAGCAACACTTGCACTGGCTTGTTTTTGAGCATGTATTGAAGCCAAATGCAACGCCAACGGGTTAATCGGAGTTGGATTGCTTGAAAGCTGATTACGCGACACCCAAGATCGCCCATCTCCCTCGATATAAACAGTAAGCAAGCTCATAGGCTCAGAAAAATTATAAGCCGTTTGTAAGGCAAAATATGGGGTTTTTATCGACAGCGGTGTAAGCTGGCTGCTGACAATAATACTATCAGCATGAATAATCCGATTTTCAATCGAACGACTTGAACCACAAGCACCAAAAAAAATAAACAATAGAACGACAAAAAACCATTTAAAAAATGGCTTTTTGGTCTTTAAATAATAAAAAATCATAACAACAAGTTGTTCTAATGTGCCAACCACTTAAAGCAGCTAGCGCATTAAAAGATCAACTTAAAGCATGTCTTTTAAATTAGCTAATGATTGGAAATGTGCATAGATTAATTCTAAAGCACCCGAATCAAATAGCTGTTTAACTTGCTTAGCGGTAAGTTTGCCAAATTTGTGCTGGCTAATACGCAAAAAACCACCAAATTTAATTGCCGTACCTTCAGGTGTAGCACCTTCAACTTGAGCCTCTTCAAGTAAGTCCATGTCAACCAATTGCTGGCAAAAATTAATGGTTACTTTGTTTTCTGTATTGTAGCTTTGTAGTAAATTAATGGCTTGCTGAGTAATAGCGCTAGGCTTGCCATCTTTTTCAAACAAAGGTAGTTTGGCTTTTTTGCTGTTTAAGCCTTTGTAATCTTCATCAATACACAGCATTAGCTCATCAGAGCCTTCTTTAGCGGCAGGAATAAAAGGATAACGACGTACATACGCAGGAATATAATCAGCATCCCAACCACCTTTTGGTACTACAAACTTATTAGTGTCGTTTTCAACACCTAATAAAGCGATCGGTGTTACCACGTCGTTGTTGCGTGCAAAAACAATTGGATATTCTTTTGAAGCTAAAACAAACTCAGCACTCATCAAATAAACAGAATTGGTTTTTTTGGCAAATTTGTAATCTTGAACAGGCTCAATTTTCCAGTCTTTGTGTGCTGCTTCGTTAAGTACGATTGGTTTTTGGTAAAACATTGGATTCATTTTATCTCCTTAGATCCGTTTGAAAATCCCATCAAGGAAAATTCAATATTGATTTTTTGTTTTTGATTAACATTGAGCAACTGCACAATGGCTTTGTCTTCTCGCTTGAGCTGTTGATTAAGATTCCAATCAAGGGGTAGCTTGGCTTTACAGCCTGCTGGCATACAAACTGTTATTGGCATTTTGTAAGCACCTTCGCCGACAATTAGCACCGCACCAGCTGGCAAGTACGTACCCATTGGCAAGTGGAACAACATCATGTTGTTAGCGCCTTGTTTAAGCACTTCGATTTTGACAATCTGTTGTTTTTTGTCATTAACAAGTTGATGAATCAAATTACACTTTTCATTACCACTGGTGGTTGATTCTGCACATTGCAATATCCATTGATCATATTGCTCAGCGCGGCCCATTTTGTATGTTTCAGCTGGCTTTGCCTGCTGGGTAGTAGGAGCTGCATTTTCCACAGGCGCTTCTTGCGCCATGTCGTCATTCGCATCGTCCTTAGGGAAATAATCACTCAGACTAAATGCCTGAGCATTAAACAAACCACCCATTAACAGAGCTGCAGTTGCTAGCTTTAATTTTGACTTTTTATTGTATTTCATAATAACCTTTTTAATTAACCGTTAATTATAAACCAAAAAACCCCCAACTATTAAACAAATAATTGGGGGTTTTAGGTTTA
>CALBNC010000068.1 GCA_937896195.1 uncultured Gammaproteobacteria bacterium | reverse complement strand
CCACACGGTCGTGAAGGGGACGAATGTTCATTTTTTCTCCTAATTAATAATAAATAAATTTCACGTTACTAAACAATAAATGGTTAGGTAATTTCTGCCTTTCGAACTATCTAGGGTCGTTTTTTGTCTTTCAAGTATTTTGAATGAAAAAATATAATTTAATAACTAAGTGGCTTATTCACAAAAAAAACTAAATAAAATAATCACTAAGAAAATACAATCGTTTTATTGTTACAAATTAATACCCGATCTTCTAAATGATACTTCAAGCCTTTGGCAAGTGTGATTTTTTCAACATCTTGGCCCATTTTTTTCATATCATCAGCTCTGTCTGCGTGGTCAACACGAACTACATCTTGCTCAATAATCGGGCCTTCATCTAAATCAGCTGTCACATAATGACAAGTAGCACCAATTAGTTTTACACCTCGTTCAGCTGCATGCTTATAAGGATTGGCGCCTACAAAAGATGGTAAAAAAGAATGGTGGATATTAATAATTTTACCACTATATTCAGCACACATCTCTTCTGGAATGATTTGCATATAACGCGCAAGCACAATAACATCTGGATTAAAGCTATCGACTGTTTTCATCATCTTGTTTGTGTCAGTCTCTTTAGTATCCTGGTTGATGCTGACTTTTTTAAACGTCACGTCATACCAACTGGCTAGTTTTGACAATCTGTCATGATTGGATAAAACACCTACAATTTCACCTTCAAGTTCATCCTCATGCCCTCGATGTAAAAGATCTGCCACACAATGTGAAGCCTTAGACCCCATAATCAATATACGTTTAAGCTGCGTTGCATCACTAAGCTGCCACACCATATTACACTGATCGGCTAAAACTGAAAACGCATCTCTAAAGTCATTCAAAGAGCAAGTAATAGAGTTTGATTCGATCTCGATACGCATAAAGAAATGTTGATTTTGCTCATCTAAATGATGATGCGCCTCTTTAATATTTCCATTGTATTCAAGAATAAATTGGCTCACAATAGCAACCAATCCATGTGTGTCTGGGCAAGAAATCAATAATCGGTAAACACTCATGTGCGATACTCAGCATTAATCTTAACATAATCATAAGAAAAGTCAGTAGTCCAAACGCTTTCTTGTATGTTGCTATTGCCAATTTCAATGGTAATTACAATATCTGTCTTTTGCATTTCAACACTGCCTAAAGCTTCTGTGTAAGTTGGGCTTGGCTCACCTAACTTAACAATACTAAGCTGATTCAAATAAATATTGATATCTTCAATATTTAGCTGTTTGATGTTCGCCCTACCAACCGCTGCCAAAATTCGACCCCAATTTGCATCACTTGCAAATAAGGCTGTTTTAACTAAAGGAGAGTGTGCGACTGTATAAGCCACTTCTAAGCAATCCTCATTACTCGATCCGCCTTTAACGCGGATCTCAACAAATTTAGTTGCCCCTTCACCATCTTTAATAATTTGATGTGCTAAAGATTTGGTTACTTCATTAAGTGCAATTTGAAATTCATCTTTGCAATCCACAAGATTAACACCGCTTGCACCTGTTGCACTGAGCGTACAAGCATCATTCGTAGAGGTATCGCCATCGACAGTAATACGATTAAATGATTGATTAGTGGCCTTGGTAAGAGTCTCTTGTAGTTGACTTTGTTCAGCTTGGACATCGGTAAAAATAAAACTCAGCATGGTTGCCATATCAGGACGAATCATGCCTGAGCCTTTAGCAATACCGCTAATTGTTACCGCTATGCCATTTACTTGAAATACTTGGGAGTAAGTTTTTTCCACTAAATCGGTGGTTAAAATTCCTTTGGCTACTTGGGCGATATTATTAGGTGATATCTCAGAGGCCGCTTGAGGGATACCTAATTCAAATTTTGACAAATCCAACTGCTGACCAATTACCCCAGTTGAAAATGGCAACACCTGCTCAAGCTTAATATCCAGCTCGCTCGCCAACATGGCGCAAGTTTTAACTGTATTTTCCATGCCTTGAGTGCCTGTTCCGGCATTGGCATTACCACTGTTAATTAGCAGTGCAAGTGGAGAATGCTGAAGATGGTTTTTTGCAACCACAACAGGTGCGGCGCAAAATACATTTTGAGTAAATACGCCTGCAGTTGTAGTTCCGTGTGTTAACAATACAACGGACAAATCTAAGGCGTTATTATTCTTAATACCGGCATTGATTGATGCTGAAGATACCCCTGCTATGTTTAATAATGACTGACTCATACTTAACAATAAATCCTTAATAATTAAAGGTATTTTACTGACTTAAGAGGCTTTGTAAGATTTTTTATCCAGGTAGCGAAAAACCATCATTATTAGCGCGCCAAACGCCACCATCATTAGTGCTGGCACAGCAGCTCGTTCAAACAAGCCTTCAGCGCTAAGTTCAAAAGTTTGAATTGCCAAGGTATCCCAGCCAAATGGTCGCAGTAAGTAAGTAGCTGGTAACTCTTTCATCACATCAACAGCAACTAGCAATCCACCTGCCAAAATACCAGGCATCATCATTGGCAAATATACTTGCCAAATAAGACGCATCCGCGACGCGCCCAATAAACGGGCCGTTTGGGTAAATACAGGTTTAATTTGCTGAGCACTAGCATCAATCGAGCTATAGGCAATTGCCATAAAACGCGATACGTAGGCAAATAATAATAAAAATATTGAGCCGTAGATAATATGATTAATACTTTCACCACCAAAGTAAACGTTAACTACAGAGATCTGATTAATACCATAAAGCAGGCCCACGGCCATTACTGAGCCTGGTAGTGCATAACCTAGGGTTGCTAATCGAACCATTCCCTTAAGCCAAATACTACCTCTTTTACAGCGCCCTGGAAGCGCTAACGTAGTTGCAATAATAACGGTAATCATTGCCGCAATAATAGTCAAGCTAGAGGTTGAAATAAGTAAATCAATATAGTTGTCACTCCACTCATCAGCAAAAGCCCCCCATGCCCAGATAGACAATTGCAACATTGGCATGGCAAACGACAGCATAAATATGCCAAATACAAATAAAGTGATCAGCCAACCAACTGAGCCTTTGGGGTGATATGGTCTGATATTTGAAACATTGGCCGAATAATACTTAGCCTGACCTCTAGCCCTCTTTTCAAAATAAATAAGAAAAAATGCCACTAATACCAGCAAAGAAGCCAACTGCGCAGCAACTTCAATCGATCTAAAATCACCCCAAGCAGAATAAATCGCCGTGGTGAACGTGTCATAGTTGAACAGACTCACTACGCCGAAATCTGCTAAAGTTTCCATTAATGTGACCAACAACCCGGCTGCGACAGCCGGCCTAGCCAAAGGTAGTGAAATTTTGAAAAAAACCTTAAAGGGCCCTGCACCTAACAACTTTCCCGCTTCAATTAAATTAATTTTTTGACGCTTAAATGAGGCGCGAGTCATCATATAAACATATGGATAAAATACCAATACAAAAGTAAGGATGATTGCCCATGAGCCAGCACGAATATCAAACCCTGGCAAACCTAATGCCTCGCGCATCCATACTTGTGCATAGCCCGAATAATCAAATACGCCTAAATAAACAAACGCCAACACGTAAGCAGGAATAGCAAAAGGTAAAAACAACGCCCATTCAAGCCACTTTCTACCTGGAAACTCAACCATAACCACCAGGTAAGCCAATACTGTTCCTAATAAAGTCACACCAATACCAACACCCAACAATAAGATTGCAGTAGAGCCAATCAAACTCGATAATAAGTTTTCAGAAAAATGCGTCCAAAGCTCGTGTTCAGGTAGCAACCAAGACAGCATTACCGCAATAATTGGCATTGCTACTACTAGGGCCAGCAGACCCATCATCAGCTTTGATATAAAGCATTTTTTATCCAAAATATCTCTCTATTTATTATTCATTTTAAAAAACAACAAAACCCAAGACTTTAAAAGTCTTGGGTTTTGTTTGAATTCGCTAAGCTAAGCTTATCTATAACCTTTAATTTGCATTAATTTAACCGCCTCAGCTTGCAATACGCCTGCTTGTGAAAGGTTCATTTTATCTTGTTTAAATAACCCCCAGGCTGACACCACTTCATCCAAAGCAATATTTGGATTGGCAGGATATTCCTTATTAAGTGCACCATAAATAGCCTGTGCCTTGTCAGACGACAGCCACTCTAACAATCGTATTGCACCCGCTACATTGGATGCATGTTTAGTCACTCCAGCACCTGAAATGTTAACATGTACGCCCGTGGTTTTTTGATTTGCCCAAAATAATTTTAACGCTGAATCTGGATTTTTTTCTATTAAACGGCCATAGTAGTAAGTATTTACTAAGCCCACGTCACATTGCCCTGCAAGAATGGCATTCATAACATGCGAGTCCTTAGCATTTGGGGTTGCTGCAAGATTATTGACCCAGCCGCTAATAATATCGCCTGCTTTATCCTTGCCCTGGTTATAAATAACCGAAGCAGTTAGCGACTTGGTATAAATCTTTTTACTGGTTCTAAGGCATAAACGATTTTTCCATTTAGGTAGCGCTAAGTCTGCGTAAGTCGATAATTCCGAGGGCTTGACGCGGTCAGTTGAATAAACAATAGTTCGTGCACGCACCGATAGCCCTGTCCACAATCCTTGTGGATCTCTCAAATGGGCGGGAATATTATTTTTTATAGTATCTGTTTTAACGCTTTGAAATAAATCTTGTGAGCCAGCATACCAAAGATTGCCCGCATCAACTGTCATAAACATATCAGCTGGTGTATTAACACCTTCAAGCTTTAAGCGCTCAATCAGCGAGCCATCCTGACCTGTTAAATATTTAACTTTTACACCTGTGTCCTGGGTAAATGCTTGAAATAATGGTTTAATTAAATGCTCTTCTCTAGAACTATAGACAGTCACTGATTCGTCACTTGCCGCTTGCACTGCCGACATACTTGACACCCATACTACTGACAGCATGATTACTGATGAAACCCATGTTTTATTATTCATTGTACTTTTCTCCTGATTATTTATAAATGATAATTATTATCAATTGCTAATGATACCTATTCTCATTTAATAGTCAAGCGCTTATTAAGTATTTTTCCAACTTTATCAGCAAGGGTATTTGCTTCAGAGACATTATGTGTCACCAAAATAGAAGTTGTATTGGTTTGCTTTAAGATATCACGAACTTGCGCCACTAATTGAACCCGATGATTTTTATCTAAACTGGAAAACGGCTCATCCAATAAAAGTAATTTGGGGCTGGGGGCTAATGCGCGAGCTAAAGCAACACGTTGTTGCTCTCCACCTGACAGCTGGTGAGGATATTTTCGCTCAATGCCTTCCAAGCCAATTAAAGTCAGTAGTTCTTTTATACGTTTTTTCTGTTTTATCCTAGGCTGTTTACTAATACCAAATGCAATGTTCTTTTCAACAGTCATGTGTGGGAATAAAGCATAGTCTTGAAATACCATGCCAATACCTCTGGCCTCAGGTGATACTTGATGTTTACCATGATTAGACAATTGCTGACCATCGAGCTGAATACTACCCGAGTCAGTACTATCAAGTCCTGCAATAAAACGCAGAGCTGAGCTTTTGCCACTACCACTATCGCCCAATAGCGCGAAAATTTCACCCTGCTCAAGGGTTAAATTAAACCCATCTAGTACTTTATTATTATTATAAATAATCGATAAATTGTCAACTGCCAGCATTTGTTAATCTTAATAGGAATGATTCTCAATATTATACAGATTTAACCATCAGTATAATTAATCAATCCTCACAATGTCGACAGCCGGAAAGCGTGGTGACGGGGATAGTTGTTGCGGCTGTTTTTTTGCCATAATGCATGAGCATATAAATTGACACACCTAATAATACAATACTAAAGCCAATCCAAAATATTGAGCTTAACGGATGTTGAAAGAAAGTCATGGCTTGATAAAACATAACAGCGGTTACATAAGCCAAACCAGTTGACCAAAATGCACCAATGGTTGCCCAGCCTCTGCCTACTTCACGAGTCATGGCGCCAAGCGCTGCCACACAGGGGAAATATAATAGGATAAATAACAAGTATGCAAAGGCGCCAACTTTTCCATCAAAACGCGAAACCATAGCACCAAAAGTGTCTATGGAAACCTCTTGTGATTTAGCGGCCAAATCTTGAGAATGTGTGTCATCTAAAACACTCAAACCCAATGGGTCAGATATACTGGTTAGTGCAGCGGCTAAATTAACTGGGACAGTCGCTAGGGCACCTCTTAGACCTTGCAGTAAATCATACTCAGTAGCAATCTCTAACGAATTATCTACCTCTGAATCAATGCCAGAATACAAAGAATCAAGTGTACCCACAACAACCTCTTTAGCCAATATTCCCGTCACAATCCCGACCGTTGCCGGCCAATTATCCTGATGAATGCCCATCGGCTTAAATACTGGAGTAATGGTTTGTGCCAAGGCACTGAGCGCTGAGTTTTTAGAGTCTTGATTACCAAAACTACCGTCCATACCAATACTATTAACCACGTTAATTAGAGTCACTACCACTACAATAATCTTGCCAGCGCCAAGTACAAAGCCTTTTAACTTATTCCAGGTGTTAATGCTCAGATTTCTTATCGAGGGCGATTGATAACCAGGTAATTCCATTAAAAAATCACTGGTTTCATCATCTTTAAAAGCGCGCTTTAAAATTAATCCCGTCAAAATGGCAAAAAAAACACCGACTAAATACAAAGCAAAAACAATATTTTGCCCGCCTACCGGGAAAAACGCCGCAGCAAATAAGGCATATACTGCCAACCTTGCGCCGCATGACATAAACGGCGACATCATGACCGTTGTCACTCTTTCCCTGTGAGAGTCAAGTGTTCTAGCTGCCATAATGCCTGGTACGTTACAGCCAAAGCCCACAATTAAAGGAATGAATGCCTTGCCAGAAAGTCCAATGCGGCGCATAAACCGATCCATTACAAATGCGGCGCGCGCCATATAGCCCACTTCTTCTAGCAAGGTTAGGAATAAATATAAAGAAGCAATTATAGGAATAAAGGTTGCCACTACTTGAATGCCGCCGCCTACGCCATCAGCAACTATTACTTGTATAAATTCAGGAATATTGATACTTGACAAAACAGCACGCACCCCATCGACAAAAATAACGCCTGCAGCCATATCAAAGAAATCAATTAAGGCGCCGCCAAAATTAATACTAAATAAAAACAATAGGTATATAACTATTAAGAAAATTGGAATACCCGTCCAGGTACCCAACATCCATTTGTCAATCTGGTCAGATAGAGTTTTCTTAAAACTTACAGCATGAGTAACTACTGATGTGGCAATTGTATTTGCCGTGTCAAATCGGGTTTCAGCCTCTAACAATTCAACAGCTTTGCTATCGCCATTTAATTTAGAAATTTCAGCAGCTGAATACTGGATTTCAAATTTATCCAAATTTTGATAACCATTAATCACATTAACAAAAATGCTTAAATCAAGTTGTTCCTTAAGCGACACAGGAATAACTTCACAACTAAATGATTTTTTAAGCGCCTCAATGTCAATCTTCATACCACGCTTAGCCACCACATCCATCATATTTAACAACACCACGACATTAACGCCCAATTCTCTAAGTTGCGTAGTTAAGTACAATCCTCTTTCCAAAGTTGAGGCATCAACAATATTAAAATATAGATGATCAGGATTATCAAGTACGAAATTTCTAGCGAGCTGCTCATCCAGAGATGATTTTTTGTCATCAATGGAATATACGCCCGGAAGATCAACGATTAGATAGCTATTATTATCAACACAAAACTGGCCTTCTTTACGCTCAACTGTGACTCCAGGCCAGTTACCAGTTCGCTGTTTTGCACCCGTTAAAATATTAAATAAGGTGGTTTTCCCGCAATTAGGATTGCCAATTAAGGCTATCTTTTTAAAACTCATACCTCACCAACCTCTATTAAGCTAGCCAAACCCCTGCCCAAACTAATTCTAGCATTGCCTATTGCAATAACCACATCACCGTCACGATTTTTAAGAATTGAAATTTTCGTGTTCACACTAACACCCAATCCTAATAATTTAATCTTTTTATCAGCCGATGCATTAATTCTATTAATTAAAACATTTTGACCTGTGCAAAGGGTTGAGAGTATTTTCATATTAATAATGATTTTTTTCAATAATTTTGCAAATGATACTCGTTATCATTTGCAAAATGCAAACATAAACTAATTAAGGGTTATTTAAAACGATTTATTGATAATAAAAAAGGTATTTCAATTAATAATAGCAGAAATAACAAGTAAAAATACATCTATAAAAAGTCATTCTTAAAATTTTCAAAATTTTTAAATAAGTATTACCAGTACATCTTTATAATCATGAGTAACAAACCTACAATACAACCTTAATAAAAATATGAATACAAAAGAAAGAGCTCAAGCCAGTCAAAAAGTAACCCTAGTTGGTGCTATTATTGATCTCGCATTAGGCATCTTTAAAGTTATAGCTGGCGTACTAGGTAATTCTGGCGCTTTAATTGCAGATGGCATCCACTCTTTTTCAGATCTATTATCTGATGGCGTTGTGCTTTATGCTGCAAAACATTCAGCAGAAGAAGCAGATGATGAACATCCTTATGGCCATGAAAGATTCGAAACTGTCGCAACGTTAGGATTAGCGATTATTTTGGCGATTATTGGTGTTGGTATTATTTATGGTGCTTTTGAACGATTATTCAATCCTAGTGAACTTTCACATAACACCCTACTTCTAAGCGTAGCTGCTTTATCAATTTTCTCAAAAGAAGCCTTATATTGGTACACCTTAAAAGTTGCTAGTACTTATAAATCTGACATGCTTACAGCTAATGCATGGCATCATCGCTCAGATGCCCTCTCTTCAGTAGTTGTCTTTATTGGTATTTTGGGTAGTCTTAATGGCTATTTATATTTAGATGGTGTTGCGGCTGTTGTAGTTGGATTCATGATTATTTATATAGCCTGGAAGTTGGGGCTAAGTGCAACTAAAGAGCTAGTAGACTCTTCTATTGATACTGATCAAGTTAAGCAACTTAGGGGCTCTATTGGTCGAATTAGTGGGGTTAATAGTGTGCATTCACTACGTACTCGCAAAATTGGTCATACAATATCTTGCGATGTACATGTTCAGGTTGATCCGTTCCTAAGTGTGAGTGAAGGCCATATAATAAGCGTGAGTGTTGAGCGTGTTGCTAAAGAGTGCTTAGAGAACCTTAACGATGTGACTGTCCATATCGACCCTGAAGATGATGAAACCGTAGAGCCTTACGAAGCTCTTCCAGAGCGAGCTGAAGCATTGGGAATTTTAACAAAAGCTTTGTTTAACAACAAATGTGATGGTGAAATTGAGCGCATCCAATTGCACTACCTAGAAAGTAGAATTCACGTAGATTTTTACTTACCATTAAGCTGTCTAGAGTCTGGGCAAAGTGGCGATGAAATTCTCGCAAAGCTTCATGAAACAGTAGACCCTCTAGAAGGGTTTGGAAAAATTAAAGTCTACTTTAGTAAATGCTAAAGGCAATGATAAGCATGGCATATTGCACCAGCTAATGCATCGGCTGCATCTTCCTGGGGCGCCTTGTTAAGCTTTAAAGCCTCACACACCATATAAGACACCTGATCTTTAGCAGCATGACCTTTTCCAACTACTGCTTTCTTAATTTGGTTAGGGCTATATTCAACCATAGCAATTCCATTCATCCCAGCAGCAGAAATAATTGCACCTCTAGCATGGCCTAATTTAATCGCAGCATCAGGGTTTGGTCTATCGGGGCGCATAAAGGCACGCTCAATAACAACCACATCAGGTTGATATTTTTTAACCACTTGATCAATTTCTAAAAAGATTGTGGTAATGCGGTCTGTCAATTCACCCTTGGTACGAATGCAGCCACTGGATAAATAGGTGAATTTAAGCTTTTGAGCTTCAATTAAACCAAATCCTGTGATTCTTGAGCCAGGGTCAACCCCTAAAATTTTCATAA
>CALBNC010000067.1 GCA_937896195.1 uncultured Gammaproteobacteria bacterium | reverse complement strand
TTGTGCCCACGTTAACGTGTGGCTTGGTTCTTTCAAATTTTTCTTTTGACATTTTGTATGCTCCTTACTGCTTTTTTATTATTTGTTCAATTTTGCGATTACGTCATCAGCAACGTTCTTCGGTGCTGCCGTATACCTTGAGAATTCCATTGAATAACTAGCACGACCTTGAGTCGCTGAACGAAGGTCATTTGCATAACCAAACATTTCTGCTAATGGAACATCTGCTTTCAATTGTTTACCATTTGGCAGATCTTCCATAGCGCCAACCAAACCACGACGTCTATTAAGGTCACCCATAACATCACCCATGTATTCTTCAGGAGTTATAATTTCTACAGCCATCATTGGCTCAAGTAATTGAGGGTTAGCTAATCTAACACCTTCTGCTAAACATTTGGAAGCTGCAATCTTAAACGCCATCTCATTCGAGTCAACATCATGGTATGAACCATCATAAACAGTCACTTTAATGTCAACTAGAGGGAAACCAGCTAAAACACCGTTTTCCATTTGCTCTTGAACACCTTTGTTAACTGCAGGAATGTATTCCTTAGGAATAACACCACCTTTAATTTCGTCAACAAACTCATAGCCTGCACCAGGTTCTTGAGGCTCAATACGTAAATAAACATGCCCGTATTGTCCACGACCACCAGACTGCTTAGCGAACTTATGTTGATGTTCAACTAAAGTTGTAATTGCTTCACGGTAAGAAACTTGTGGCGCACCAACGTTACATTCAACGTCGAATTCACGCTTCATACGATCAACAAGAATATCTAAGTGAAGCTCACCCATACCAGCAATAATAGTCTGCCCAGATTCTTCATCTGAAGAGACACGGAAAGAAGGATCTTCAGCTGCTAATTTACCTAAAGCAATACCCATTTTTTCTTGGTCAGCTTTAGTTTTAGGCTCAACAGCAAGTGCAATAACCGGCTCAGGGAAGTCCATTCTTTCTAAAACAATTTTCTCATTCATGTCACACAACGTATCACCCGTTGTTACATCTTTAAGTCCAATAGCAGCAGCGATATCGCCGGCACGGACTTCTTTAATTTCATCACGTTCGTTAGAATGCATTTGCACCATACGACCAATACGTTCTTTTTTGCCTTTTGATGAGTTGTATACGAAATCACCAGCTTTAAGAACACCCGAATAAACACGGAAGAAAGTTAGTGTACCTACGAATGGGTCAGTTGCAATTTTAAATGCTAATGCTGCAAACGGTTCGTCATCAGAAGCTGGACGTGCTGCTTTAGTTCCATCTTTATCATCCAAAATACCTTCAATTGGATTCACATCAAGTGGAGATGGCATATACATAATAATTGCATCTAATGCAGCCTGAACACCTTTATTTTTAAAGGCTGAACCACAAAACATTGGAATGATTTGATTAGCAATACATTGAGTACGAATGCCTTCCTTAATCTCGTCAGCAGATAATTCACCTTCTTCTAAGTATTTTTCCATTAACTCTTCAGTGGCTTCAGCTGCTGCTTCCATCATGAATTCACGCTTTTCTTCAGCTAGGTCTTGTAGCTCTGCTGGAATATCTTTAGCTTCGTATGTAGCACCTTGATCTTCTTCATTCCAATAGATGGCTTTCATAGTGATTAAATCTACAACACCTTTAAAGTCTTCTTCAGCACCAATTGCAATTTGCATTGGCACTGGGCTTGCACCTAGGCGATTTTTAATTTGATCACAAACACGCAAGAAATTTGCGCCTGCACGGTCCATTTTATTAACGAAACCAATTCTTGGAACGTTGTATTTATTAGCTTGACGCCAAACTGTTTCTGATTGAGGCTCTACACCACCAACCGCACAGAATAAAGCCAAAGCGCCGTCTAATACTTTAAGTGAACGCTCTACTTCAATGGTGAAGTCAACGTGTCCCGGAGTATCAATAATGTTAATACGGTGCTCTTCAAACTGCTTGTCCATACCTTTCCACATGCAAGTAGTTGCAGCAGAAGTAATGGTAATACCACGTTCTTGCTCTTGCTCCATCCAGTCCATGGTTGCACCGCCGTCATGTACTTCACCAATTTTGTGAGTACGGCCTGTGTACAAAAGTACGCGTTCAGTAGTAGTGGTTTTACCAGCATCAATATGCGCCATAACACCGACATTACGGTAGCGACTAAGTGGGTGATTTCTTGCCATTTTCTTAAATCCTTAAATCTAAATGTTCGATTACCAGCGGAAGTGTGCAAACGCTTTGTTAGCATCAGCCATTCTGTGAGTGTCTTCTTTTTTCTTAAATGCAGTTCCACGGTTTTGAACCGCGTCTAATACTTCGCCTGCTAATCTAAGCTTCATACCTTTCTCACCACGCTTACGTGATGCTTCAATGATCCAACGCATTGCTAAAGCAATTTTACGTTCAGATCTTACTTCGATCGGTACTTGGTAAGTTGAACCACCAACACGGCGAGATTTAATCTCAATCATTGGTCCAATGTTTTCTAGGGCTTGTTTGAATACTTCAATTGGCTCAGCATTACCTTTAGCTTCAATTGTATCTAACGCATCATAAACAATCTTCTCAGCTACTGATTTTTTACCATCTAACATTAAGATGTTTACAAACTTAGCCAATACTAAATCACCAAACTTTGGGTCTGGTAGGATTTCTCTTTTAGGAGCGGATCTTCTTCTCATAGGGTTTCTCTTGTTTTATATATTGTTGTTATTTCTTAGGCTTCTTAGTACCATACTTAGAGCGACCTTGCATTCTGCCATCAACACCAACGGTATCTAACGCTCCACGAATTGTGTGGTAACGAACACCAGGTAGATCTTTAACACGACCACCACGAATAAGAATCACTGAGTGTTCTTGTAAATTGTGACCTTCACCACCAATGTAAGTAGTAACTTCAGCTGAATTAGTAAGCCTTACACGAGCAACTTTACGTAATGCTGAGTTAGGCTTCTTAGGTGTAGTTGTATAAACACGAGTACATACTCCGCGTTTTTGAGGGCAGCTGTCTAATGCTGGCACGCCACTTTTAACAACCTTCTTTTTACGTGGATTACGTACCAATTGATTAACTGTTGACATATCGCTATTTCTCCAAATCTCTTTTAATTTAAGTAACTTACAGCCCCCCGTTGTTTTTTCGGGGGCAATAAAGGGGTGAATTATACTGTGTTAGGGGCGCTTATGTCAACAAGTTTTAGGCCTTTTTCGATAAGCTGTCTAATAAAAAATTACTGGCGCGATTTAGCATTTCAAATACGTCATCAAATCGCCCTTCAATATATGGGTCAGGCACACTTTTTGTTTTATTGTTTGGTATGTTATCTAGCATCAAAGACAGCTTATGTTGAAATTCCTTAGGACAAATATTTTTCATATTGGCCAAATTAGATTCATCCATAGCAAAGACATAATCATAATAATAAAAATCACTCTCATGAACTTGGCGCGCTCGCTGACTAGATAAATCAACCTGATGCTTAGTTGCCGCTATTTGTGATCTTGAATCTGGCTTCTCACCTATATGATAAGCATGCGTCCCTGCTGAATCAATTTCAAATAAATGTTCAAGACCGCGCCTATTTACTTGTAACCTAAAGGTACCTTCAGCAGTTGGGGATCGACAAATGTTGCCCATACATACGAATAAAATTTTAACTTTTTCGTCACTCATTGACTTTCATAATTTATAAAATAAAACATTATATCTATTGTAAAGTTGCTCATGTTTGGCACACCTTTGAAATCTGATAAACATATTGTTATTCAATTTAAGGTATACCTTGAGCAAATCTTTATCTTTTTACCTGATGAGGATCTTGTTAACTTCTTTGTGGCGGTATTGAGTAGGTGCCAACAACATGGGCTATTGGCTCTACTTCGCCATCAGAATACAAAGTAACTTCGCCAACAACTAAAGATCTTCCAACCTTTATCAATGAACACTTACCAATAATGTCTTTGTTTGATAGGGGTTTACGAAGAAAATTAATAGTTAAATTTGTAGTTGCGACAAGTGGTACGAGTCCAATTTCACCAAGAATTGCTATGTATAAGGCAACATCTGCGGTAGCCATCATAACTGGGCCGGAGACTGTACCACCAGGGCGCAATTCATCAATTCCAACTTTATGTCTAACGCTAGCACCCCGATTTCCAACTTTATCAACGGAGCATTTTGTTTGAGGGAATTCTGATTTTAAGAATTCGGTTAGTTCTTCTTTAGAAAGCATAATTTACCTTTTACTTTTTTTGAGTCGCAGACTGCCATCAGCTTATTATATTGAATAATTACAATGCAAAATATACTTATCTAATATGAGTCAATCGGTTAGTTATCTTTAATTTTTTTGTTACTCATCGAGCTTTATAATTGATAAAATTAATAACAATATTTATTATCAAAGTTAATTATGTCTGACACCTTATTAGAAACCGCTAAACGAGTTATTTTGATTGAAGCGCACGCCGTCACTCAGCTAGCCGAACAACTTGATCAGGGTTTTATTGATGCTTGTGGCCTCATTCAAAATTGCACAGGCAAAGTGGTTTTAATTGGTATGGGTAAATCTGGCCATATTGGCAATAAAATTGCTGCAACTTTTGCCTCTACTGGAACACCTGCGTTTGCCGTACATCCTGGTGAAGCCGGACATGGTGATCTTGGCATGATTGAACAAAATGATGTAGTCATCTGTATTTCTTATTCAGGTGAATCTGATGAAATCATGACGCTTGTTCCCGTTATTAAGCGTTTAGGTGTGTCTATTATCAGTATGACTGGCAATCAAAACTCTTCAATTGGGCAAATTAGTGATGTTCATTTAAATGTTAGTGTTGAAAAAGAAGCTTGTCCACATAATTTAGCACCTACTTCTTCAACAACCGTTGCTCTAGCCATGGGCGATGCATTAGCCGTTAGTATTCTCACTAATAAAGGCTTTAGTCCAGATGATTTTGCCAGATCTCATCCATCGGGTGCGCTTGGTAGAAGGTTGCTGACATTTGTTCATAATATTATGAAAACTGGTGACGATATTCCAATGGTTAGTGCAGATACCAAACTACTAGATGCATTACTTGTGATGAGTCAAAAGGCACTAGGTATGGTTCTAATCACAGACAATAATCATTTAGAAGGTATCTTTACAGATGGCGATTTACGTCGTGTATTAGAAACACATTCTGACATTCAGAGTCTGCGTATAAAAGAAGTAATGGTGTCAAATTGTAAAACAATTCTTGCAGACAAGCCTGCTATGGCTGCTGTTCAGATAATGGATGAGTTTAATTTAAATTCTCTACCTGTGGTTGATGAGAACAACCAGGTCTTAGGCGCGATTAATACACACACGCTAATGCAAGCCAAAATCATCTAGCCAAACAGCCTCTCTAAACCCCACCAAAATCCAATGAGTGCAATTAAGACTGAAACAGGTATAACAACCAGCTGTCGATAATTCCGCCCTAAGGCTCGTAAACTTAGTAGCAACATAACCACAACAGTCACAATCATGACTTGTGCCAATTCAACGCCCACATTAAAACCTATGAGCGTTGATAAGAATGATTCAGGTGATAACTCAAATTCTTGAAGCATACTGGCAAAGCCCAGTCCATGAACCAGTCCAAATAAAAAAACAATCACAGTTTTACGTTTAATCGATTGCTTAATTAATAGATTTTCTATTGCCACATAAGCAATAGAAAAGGCAATTAGCGGTTCAACAAGCCTTGCTGATACCTCCAACACTTCTATCATGGCCAGACCAAGTGTTAGCGTATGTGCTAAAGTAAAAGCACTCACTAGTATCAACAATCGACGCCACAATAAAGATGAAAGCGCCATACCAATAATAAATAAAATATGGTCCCACCCCAACGGAACAACATGATCAAAGCCGATTTTAATAAATTGGAAAAAACGCTGTGTATCACTTTGAAACTCTGGATGGTCAATATGAATCACTCCACTAGGATCGCCTCCACGTAGCCATTGCCACTGACTCCAATTGTATTCATTTGCTTGATATATCTGCCAGCGTAAGGCGCTATCTCCATGGATTTTTCCATACTGCCAAGAGAGCGCTTTAGGCCATTCAGTAAGCTTTGCTGTATAAGTAAGCGTGGTTTTTCTAGGTCGCTTTTTATACCCAACAATATCAATATCAACCTGAGTTAAACTCAGTGATTGTTGCTCGCTATTAATCTTTAATTGAAGGCTATTTAAAAACTCAGTTTCAAATTTTTTAAATTTTTGACGTAAATTATTTGGCTCAAGCGCTCGCAATTCATCATAGCGAGCTGAATCTGGAGAGTCTGTGGTATTTTTATATTGCGTACCGATACCTGTCATCGCCGCTTCAAGACTTAAATCAATTCTCACCTCAAGTGTTTTATTTTCAAATATAGAAATTTCTACCAAGGCAGGTTTAACGACGTCCGCCTGTGTAGCTATATTAGTAAATAATAATAGTAATAAAAATAATAATTTCATCAAGCTCTTCTAATAAAAAGAAACCCCGTCTAGCGGGGTTTTTTATAATAATTTAAATCCAGATTTAGATTAACTCTCCAGAGTAATTTTCAATACCAGGATTAGTCTTAACACCTTTAATAGTTGGATGATTTACTTTCTTTAAATCCAACGTGCCTTGTTTGCGTAAGTAGTCTGCAGCAACATCCCACATTAAGCGACCATTGCCCACTGAGCCAACTTGCGCCCAACCAGAAACTTTGTACGACTTATTTGGATCAATAGCCGTGCCTGCATCATCTTTCATTTCTGAAATTCGATTACCCAGTCCAGCGGCTGGATCAATGGTGTAATCCATACCACCCATACGAACCATATCACCACCTGATTGTAAGTATGGGTCTTGTACAAATAAGTTTTCAGCAATACCTTCTAGTACATCTTTAAGCTGTGCACCTTTCATTTCAGACACATAAGTTTCACCATAAGTCATTGATGTATTGGTCATTAAATCTTCCATAGTAACATCATGGCCTGCTGGTACAGAAGTACCCCAGCGCACACCTGCCGACATGGCAAAGTCTGCATCGTGCTCTTCACGTAAAGAGTTAACCAATACTTGATCCCAAGTACCCATAAAGTTACCACGACGGTACAAGGTTTGAGTCGTTGAACAAAGTTTCTCAGTTAGGATTTCATCATAAGTTTTGCCCACACGATCTGGATTGTTTGACATAGTTGAGCTTCGAGCTTCAACAACATTTTTATCGTATTTAGTATTACGCATTTTAGTAATGTACGACACCATAGCTGCATCTGGCTTAATGAGGTTTGTCAAAATTGGCAGCATCTTGTAGTTATAGCCAACCATCTTATGATCTTTAATTTCAAGATCCATGACACCGATATACTTACCCGAACAACCTGCATTCGTTACCACTGTAATACCGCCTGCATTTTTAACTTCAATAGGTTTTGGCATGCCATCATGCGTATGACCACCAAAAATAGCATCAATACCAACAATACGTGATGCCATCTTAATATCTACATCCATACCATTATGAGAAACCACGATTACTGCATCTGGCTTTTCATTTTCACGAATATCGGCAACTAATTCACTCATTTCGTCTTCACGAAGACCGAATGACCAATCTGGGAAAAAGTATTTTTGCGGGTTAGCATTAGAAGTTCTTGGGAAGGCTTGACCAATCACTGCAATACGATGACCGCCTACATTTTTAATCACATAAGGCTTGAATGGCATCGCATCATCTTCACTATAAAGTCCGTTACCATCAAATTTCTCAGTCATGGTGGCATATTTGTCACCCATTAAAGCATCTTCAAGAATACGAACATTTTGCCCTAAGAAATCTCCTTTAAAGAAGCCGATATTTTTCAGTGTCTCTTCTTCCTTATAAGTAAACTCCCAATGGCCAACCATCACGTCAACACCTAGCATATTACACGCTTCAACCATATCAGCACCGCGAGTCCAAAGTGATGTACCTGAACCCTGCCAAGTATCTCCACCATCAATAGTTAACGTATTTTGTATGCCGCCTGCGCTATCACGCAAAGACTCTAAAACCGTTTTAATTTGGGCAAAACCACCTGTTTTTCCATATTTATTAGAAAGCTCTTCAAAGTTATTATAAGTAAATGCGTACGCTTCAGGTGAACCTGGTTTAACACCAATTTGCTCAAGAAGTTTATTACCAACAACGTGTGGTAGTTGACCATAGGTAGGTCCAAAGCCGAGGTTTACGTTTGGCTCACGGAAATAATTAGGTAATAAATTACCATGCGTATCAGTGATATGCAAAATTCGAGCATTACCCGTTTTAGCTACTTCATACATATTATCTTGTGAAGCAAACTTGGCGGAAGCATCACCACCACACCCACTAATCAAACCTGCTGCTGAACCAGCACCCAAAACTTTAATGAAATCTCTACGTGTTAACGACATACTCCCTCCTAGGAAAACAATAATTTTTAAATTTTAATGACTAAGATTTTATACAATATTCAATCTAAATAAAGTAACAATAGTCTATAAAAATGCTAATCAAGAGCTTAGTATAAAACAAAAAAAAGAATTGAGCTGCTTTTTAAAAAAAATATTGGTATATTTTCGATTCATCTTAGTATAAGTTGCAAAAAATCTTATAATATTGCCATGAAAATTAACCAACTACTCCAAAACATCGCTGCCACTGAATTTGATTTAACCGTGGAAGGCTTATGTCTAAACTCACACAAAATTCAACCTGGGGACGTTTTTATCGCTTTACAAGGTGAAAATAGCCATGGTATAGACTATATCGATCAAGCAATTGAAAGAGGTTGTGTCGCCGTACTGATAGATTCAAAAGAAACGGTTTGTAGTGTTCCTACTATTCGAATAGATAATCTGTCAAAGCACCTACCTAGCCTTGCAAAAACTTTTTACTCAAGCGCTTGTGACGTAGAAATAATCGGTGTAACTGGTACTAATGGCAAAACCTCAGTGGCTCACTTTATCTCGCAAACACTTAATCAATTAGGTGAAAAAAGTGGCTTAATTGGAACACTAGGTATTACTAATAATTCACAAACATCTAAACAAACTACGCCGGATATAATCACGCTATATCGCGCTTTAGATGAATATTATCAAAAAAATATCAAAGTCGTTGCATTAGAGGTTTCGTCACATGCTTTAGCTCAAAATCGCATTGCTGGTCTTAATATTACCCAAGCAGTGTTAACCAACTTCACACAAGATCATCTTGATTATCATTTATCACTCGCGCAATACAAAACTGAAAAGTTAAAGCTTTTTCAACTCGATACTCTCAACAGTGTGATTCTAAATTCTGACGATCCGAGTTATGTAGAGTTTAGCCACGCCGCTGGCGAAAAACCACAGTTTAATTATTCTCTTAATGATTTTAATGACATTAAAACCACTGAGTATGGCTTCATTGCTCAACTTGATGGCTTTGTATTTGAAGTGCCATTCTTAGGTGAGTTTAACCTGATGAATATTTTGGCCACCTATCAAGCATTAAAAGCACGCAACTTTAGCAGTGCACAAATCATTCCATTATTGGACAAGCTAAGCCCGCCAATGGGTCGCATGCACAAAATTAACAATCACTTTGCCTGGGTAGATTATGCGCACACACCTGATGCCATAGAAAAGGCCATTACCACTTTGCAAACACATTACCCAGAGCATAATATTCGAGTTATATTTGGTTGTGGTGGGGATCGAGACCAAACAAAACGCGCTTTAATGGGTAAGATCGCTTCTAAATTAGCCAGTACGATTATCCTAACGGATGACAACCCACGCTCAGAAGACCCACTTAGTATCATCCATGACATTCTCAATGGTATTGATGATAGCTATGAGGTGGATATTATTCAAGATAGAATATTAGCCATTGAAACTGGCATTACCACACTTAAAGAAAATGAATGCTTGCTCATCGCTGGAAAAGGCCATGAATCTGAACAATATTACCAAGATAAAACCATTGCAATGAATGATATAGACATTGCTAATAATGCTTAAATCATCCACGAAAATACTCGCCGAAGTTCTACAACTTGATCCAAGCAATATTCAAGATATTGCTTTTGAAGATATTTACACCGACACGCGTCAACGCATGGATGGCGGTATTTTTCTTGCACTGATTGGTGAAAATTTTGATGCACATCATTACATAAATAAAGCTGAAGAAATGGGTGCTGTGGCTATTATTGCTAGTCAAAATATAGTCAGTAATTTACCTGTTTTACTGGTTAAAGATACGCAAAAAGCACTCAGTGATATTGCCCAATATCACTTGAAAAACATCCAGCCAAAAATAGTTGGAATTACAGGTAGTAACGGCAAAACCACCACAAAAAATCTGCTTGCCAATATTTTAAATTTATCTGCACCCACACTTAAAACCCAGGGTAATCTAAATAATCATTTAGGCGTACCGATGACACTCTTAAAACTCAAGCCTCATCACCAATACGCCGTGATCGAAATGGGTGCTAATCATATAGGTGAAATTGAACATCTAAGGTGTATTGTCAAGCCTGATGTTGCTGTGATTACCAACACGGGTGACGCCCATATTGGTGAATTTGGCAGTAAGGCTAATTTGATTAAAGCCAAAGGCGAAATTTACTCAAAAAATTCTAAAAATATTGTTAATACACAAACACAATTCAAAGGTGATATTAGCTTTACACCTGCCTCAGTTCAAAATTTGAATAACTCAAAAATAGGTAATGTGTTTGCTAGTGATGTTAAAAAATCTAGATTTACGTTAAACATTCACCAACAACAAATTCAAATTAATTTAAAACTTATTGGCACGCATAATATCGACAATGCACTAGCTGCAAGTGCTTGTGCCTATGCTCTGGGCATTAACCTTAAAACCATTAAATCTGGACTAGAGTCCACCACGCCGGAAAATGGACGTTTAAATATTATTCATACCGACCAATTCACCTTGATTGATGATAGCTATAACGCTAGTCCAAGTTCAATAACAGCTGCATTAGAAACCTTGAAAACATTTTCGGGCGAATTAGTTATTGTTCTGGGTGATATGGCAGAGCTAGGTACGCAGACTATTGCTCTACACCAAAAAATTGGCCTGCAAGCGCAGCAGATTAGCCCAAATTTTTACACATTTGGACCATTAGCCAAGCATTATCAAGCACAGCATTTTGCTAGCCAAACAGCGTTAGCTGAACACATCTTGCAACATCATCAGGGTGCAACTTTACTCATCAAAGGCTCTAGAATAGTACAACTAGACAAACTGGTTAAACTTTTACAAAAATAAACCATTTTTAACTTGACCTTTTGCCAAAACCTAGCGATAATTACCGGCTTGATGGGCCCGTGGCTCAATTGGATAGAGTACTCGGCTACGAACCGAGCGGTTACTGGTTCGACTCCAGTCGGGCCCACCATCAAATTTCCATCGAGATTATTCTGCATAAACAGCTTCTGATAGAATACACCTATGATGACAATCCCAAATATAATCACACTTTCTAGAATTTTCTTAATTCCAGTTTTTGTCGCTCTTTATTATTTCCAACCTGCCTATACACATACACCAATCTTTACTTGGATTAATTTTAGCTTAACAGGCGCCTATGCCTTTATCAGTAGCACTGATTACTTAGATGGCTATCTTGCTAGAAGGCTCAATATGACTTCTCAACTAGGCGCTTTTTTAGATCCCGTTGCCGATAAACTTATTGTATCTGTGGCCCTTGTTATGTTAGTTGATTTCTATCCCTCAAATACGCATTGGTATATTAGCGTGGCAGCGCTGATTATCATCTCTCGTGAAATTTTAGTCTCTGCATTAAGAGAATGGATGGGTACTATTGGGCAAAGATCTAGCGTAAATGTTTCTTCTATTGGTAAAGTCAAAACCTTTGTGCAAATTTTTGCCATTTTGTTCTTACTTTATCAGCAACCATTCTTCGGACTGCCTAGTTTTGAAATTGGTGTAGTACTACTTATGGCTGCGACACTTTTAACTCTTTGGTCTGGATTTATTTATTTAAGAGAAGGAGTTAAGACTTTTGACAATTAAAGTCGAATCTGCCTTGACTATTTTGAAAAAAACACTATAATTCCCCTTTCTATTGCGGGAATAGCTCAGCTGGTAGAGCATCACGTTGCCAACGTGAATGTCGCGAGTTCGAATCTCGTTTCCCGCTCCAGATTCTAAAAAAGACCTGTTTATCAGGTCTTTTTTATATATAGCTCTTTGCACTTATACCTTGGCCGGATAGCAAAGCGGTTATGCAGTGGATTGCAAATCCATCTAGACCAGTTCGACTCTGGTTCCGGCCTCCATATACAAAAAAGCCCGATTATTATCGGGCTTTTTTTATGTGCTCACTAAAATCAATCTAGTAATTCTCACCTAAGAGTTCAAAATATGCTTGAGGGTGTTTGCAAGCTGGGCAAATGCTTGGCGCTTGTTTTGCTTCATGTAAGTATCCACAATTTCGACAACGCCATGTGACTGTGTCATTGCGTTTAAACACCCGACCTTCTTCAATATTTTTAGCCAAAGCCTTATAACGACGATCATGTTGTTTTTCAGCAATGATAATCGACTCAAACGTTTGTGCAATGTCGTCAAATCCCTCCTCTTTAGCCATTTTTGCAAATGCTGGATACATCACTGACCATTCGTACTCTTCGCCTTGTGCAGCGGATAATAGATTATCAAAAGTGGTACCGATAACACCGGCAGAAAATGAAGAGGTAATTTCTAGATCGCCGCCTTCTAAATATTTAAAAAACTGTTCTGCATGTTCTTTTTCTTGATTAGCAGTTTCTAAAAATATTTCAGAAATTTGCATTAACCCTTCTTTCTTTGCTTTGCTGGCAAAAAAAGTATATCGATTGCGCGCTTGCGATTCACCTGAAAAAGCAATGAGTAAATTTTTCTCAGTTTGAGTGCCTTTAATGCTTTGAGTCATGTAATTAATTGTTGATTAAAAATCAGACAAAATTATAACCCCGTACAAGGACTTATATTGAGCTTCATATTTTTTTTATTTACTATCGTACAGTCCACTGTTGCTCTAACAAAATCTCTTGGCCATTTCTTATCAAGGACTGATAAATATCTCCAGGCTTTAATATGCCAACACCTTTTGGTGTGCCTGTCATCACTATATCTCCATCATCTAAACTCATAAAAGTTTGAATTTCTTTTAATATGTTTTCAGGAGAATGGATCATCAGCTCTAGATTTCCCTGCTGAACAATCATGCCATTAATACTCAATGTAAATGACAAAGTTGGATCAATATCTTTTATAGGAATGAACGAACTAAATACTGCCGATCCATCAAAAGACTTGGCACGCTCCCAAGGTAGTGATTTGTCCTTGAGCTGGGATTGAAGCCCTCTTTTAGTTAGATCAAAACCAAAACCGACTGCTGAAAATCGACCATTTTCAAAGACAAATGCCAACTCCCCTTCGTAATGAATAGACTCTTGGTGGTATGAATTAAGCTTATTGCTAATGGCTGAATTGGGCTTAGAAAACACCACCATTTGATCTGGAATTTCATTGTTTAGTTCGCTAATATGCTCATAATAATTTCTACCCACGCAAACAATCTTTGAAGGGGCGATGGTCTTTTTATTAATATATATGGTATTCATAACACCTCTGTTTTTTATCTAAAAAAACAATGAAAAATTTAGAAAATAATGAATATGGCCAATATTCAGCAACATATTTATATATAAAATAGGTTTTTATAGATGTAATCACCTCTTAAAAGCCTTAAAATGTTTTTTTAAGACAAAAATACCCTAATAACAGCTAAAAATCTATCAAAAATTAGCAGTTTTATGCCAATAAAACCTTAAAAATAATCAAACCTAAAGCTGATAATAAAAATTTCGGAAATTTTAAGAATAGCTTACTGCTTCTTACTTTAAAGCCTTTAGGCGTAAGCGAAGTGCGGTAAGTTTGATAAAACCTGCCGCATCTTTCTGATCATACGCACCACCATCATCTTCAAAGGTTGCAATCTTTTCACTAAAGAGTGAATCATCAGACTTGCGTCCAACGACCGCAATACCGCCTTTGTAAAGTTTTAAACGAACTGTACCATTAACGCTTTCTTGGGTTTGATCAATCGCTGCTTGCAGCATTTCACGCTCAGGTGCAAACCAAAAGCCGTTATAAATCATCTCGGCATATCTTGGCATAAGCTCATCCTTAAGGTGTGCTGCTGCACGATCCAATGTAAGGCTTTCCATGGCGCGATGCGCTTTAAGCATGACTGTACCAGCGGGCGTTTCGTAACAGCCGCGTGATTTCATGCCGACAAAACGGTTTTCAACAATATCATCACGGCCAATGCCGTGTGCGCCAGCACGCTCATTCAAAACTTCCATCACGGTCGCTGGACTCATGGCTTGGTTATCAATGGCGACAATATCACCTCGTTTGTAAGTAAGTTCAATATATTCTGCTTTATCTGGTGCATTTTCTGGGGACACTGTCCAACGCCACATGTCTTCTTCTGGCTCAGCCCAAGGGTCTTCTAAGATATCGCCTTCATAAGAGATATGTAGTAGGTTTGCGTCCATTGAATATGGAGACTTTTTGTCTTGCTTTTGATAATCAATTTCAATACCATGACTTTCAGCATAATTCATTAACGATTCACGAGATGATAAATCCCACTCACGCCATGGTGCGATGATTTGAATATCTGCATCTAGTGCATAAGCGTTTAATTCAAAACGGACTTGGTCGTTACCCTTGCCTGTAGCGCCATGTGAAATAGCATCTGCGCCCACTTCTTTGGCAATTTCAACCAAGCGCTTAGAGATTAAAGGACGGGCAATAGAGGTGCCAAGTAAATATTCACCTTCATAAATAGCATTCGCTCTAAACATAGGGAAGACGAAATCACGGGCAAACTCTTCGCGTAAATCTTCAATATAGATTTCTTTAACGCCTGAAGCTTTGGCTTTAGCGCGAGCTGGCTCAACTTCTTCACCCTGCCCAATATCAGCAGTAAAAGTGACCACTTCACATTGGTAAGTGTCTTGCAACCATTTAACAATAATGCTTGTATCTAATCCGCCTGAATAGGCTAGTACTACTTTATCCATTGTTCTTCCTTGCGCCCTCATGAGCTGTATTTTTTTCAAAATTAATTATTTTTACCAGGAGTATTTCATGGTTTTGATTAACCACTTCGACACGCCACTGACCTGTCCACGTGTGCCAAATATTTTTACTTGACCAAACACGCCAACGATCGCCTTTAATATCAAAGCTAATTTCAGCCTTAACTTTACCCTTATAAATCCAGCGATGCCTGATCTTGTCACCAGCCAGATGTCGAATATTGGTAAAGAAATAGATTTTACCTAAAGAATCATCCGCTTCAGTGATTATCTTAGCAGGCTGTCTGTCGACGATAGAGGTGGAAAAAACAGCCTGGGAAATATTTTTATGCGGCCATAAAGCCATCACTGACTGCGCCCAAACTACCAACAATAAAACCATTATTTTTTTTATCATTTCACCCAGTCCACTATATGTAGTTCCATTTCATCTTCGTCAATTTTATCATCTGAAAATGTTCGACCGCGAACTGAAATTCCTGCTAAATGAACCGACTGAGGATCTTTACTAATCAGAGGATGCCAATCAAATAAAGGCTTTCCTTCATGCAATAAACGGTAAGCACAAGTATTTGGCAACCAGTTAAACTTTTCACCCCAATCTGGGTAAATGGTTAAGCAATCAGGTACAAATTTTTGTCGATTATCATAATGCGGGCATTGGCAAGTTTCTTCATCCATGTAATGGCAAACCACATCCGTGAAATAAATATCACCCGAGTCTTCGTCTTCAAGCTTATGCAAACAACAACGCCCACAGCTATCACATAGGGACTCCCACTGTGTGCGACTCATCTCATCCAAACTGTGTGTTTCCCAAAATTTTAATTCCGTATCTGGCATAACTTTATAAAGACCCTCCAACCAGATATGTCAAAATTTTCTTACCCTCGGTATTTCCTTTTCGCGCTGATACGCTAGCCCAATAATAAGCCTTTTGATAATCTGGAGTAACCCCGATACCATTGACATACATCATTGCTAAAGAATTTTGAGAGCGGGTAATGTTTTGATTGGCAGACTGCTGCATGAGTAAAAATGCCCTGCGCTCATCCTTAGCCACCAGCTCACCAATACTATAAAGTATGCTTAAGTTATACTGAGCAATCGGGTTGCCTTGTTGTGCACTAACAACTAATTTCTCCACGTTATTCATAGCATCTACGTTGCTATTTAACGAATCTAAGATCTGTTGTTGATTGGGAATAATGATTGACAAACTCGGGGCTGGCTGAATAGCTAACTCTCTTAATACATTATCAGAAATAACGACAGGAGTAGGTGCTGAGTCTATTTGGACACTCTCAACACTTGGTACTTCGGTTTTTGGCTTTTCTAACACTAAATCATCGCGCTTAGACTGCTCTAAAGTTGCTAAGTATTCTAGCAAAATGGTTGCCGTACTCTCTTGCTGAGCACTAGCCTTAGTTAGCCATTTTTCTGCTTTAATAATTTGATCATTCGCTAAAAACAGTTGACCAAGTTGTAATTGAGCTTTCGCATGTCCTGCTTGAGAAGCTTCTAATAATAATTGTTGTGCCTGGATTTCATCCTTAATAACGCCAGTGCCTGAGATTAAATTCATGGCTAAAGCATATTGCGCATTAACATAACCTTGGTCTGACGCTTGACGATAGTAATAAACCGCTTGCGCATAATGACTACGCTTATGATAAAAATCAGCCAAATGAAATTGTGCTTCAGGGTCATATTGATTGGCAGCTTTCAAATACCAGACTTGGGCTAAGCTGTCATCTTGCTCAGTGCCTACACCTTCTTCATATAATTTAGCCAATGTTAATTGTGCAACCCCATAGCCTAATTGTGCAGCTCTTTCATACCAATAAAAAGCAAGCTCGTTATCAGCTTCAGTGCCTTCGCCACGACGATACATAACGGCTAAATTATATTGCGCATTAACAAAATCTTGTTCGGCGGCTTTCTCGTACCAAATTTGGGCTTTTGTTAAATCTTGGGTAGTACCAATACCATGATAATAGCCATTTGCAATATTAAACTGTGCACTTGCATAACCTTGTTCTGCGACTTGCGTATACCAATAGAACGCAAGTTTTTCATCAGTCTTGATGCCGATGCCATTGTGATAAATATTAGCCAGACTAAATTGCGCCCTAACATCACCACTTTTGGCAAATTTTTCTAGCTTCGTTAATAATAGATTATTTGATAACTGGCTAGATTCATCAAGCACTTTAAACTGCTGAACCACCACCTCATTGCCACTTTCAGGCTCCAAGATTTGCAAGGCCTGAGCAGGTGCATAAAGAAAAATAATAAGGTAGAAAAATTTAATCATTGTTCTATATTTTAGTCAGGTTGCAAAGAGTTGAGAGGCTAATCGCTCTATCCCAATAGCAACGCCTGAACACTTTGGCAAAGGCTTTTCCAAACAGGCTAAAAATTCTAAATCTAGTTCAAAAGAAGGTTTGTTAATCTGTTGACGCTTAGCATTCTCACGTGCAAATACTTGTTGGTACGATTTAGCGCTTTGCAATTCGTCATAACCATTGCCCACCTCAACACCTGATAAATACAACTCGAATCTATGGGCAATCTTGCCATCAACTCTTGCCAACGCAGACTGCTCCGAAGGATAATCATAGATAAAACACACTGGTAAATCTTTTAAACAAGGCTCAACTAGATGAACAAATAACAGCATTTGTAGATCTTCAATCCATTCAAAATCAATATTGAGGTCATGTGTTAAAGCGATACGCTTTAATGATTCAAAATCTGTATTTAATATATCAATTTTTCCAAATTGATTAAACGCTTGAGCATAAGACATTTTAACCACTTCATCATGTATGCCTAAATGGCGAAGTAGGGCTGATATATCACTCATTAATTGGTAAATATCAAAATCAAGGCGGTAATATTCTAATAAAGTGAATTCATTAAAATTGCGCTCGCCTATTTCATTATCTCTAAAAACCTGGCAGATTTGATAAATATCACCACTACCCTGCGAGAGTAGTTTTTTCATTTCTAGCTCTGGAGAGGTGTGCAGATACTTGTGAGTTTTTTGGCCGATTTCTTTATTAGTTACTACAGCAATGCTATCAATATAAACATCAGTTGTTGGTGTGTTTAATAAAGACGGTGTTTGAACTTCAGTCAAGCCCTGGGCATCAAAAAATTCTCGAATTTTTTTAAACAGGGTGGCTTTTTTCTGTAATGCTATCATGTTGCCAGATTGAAAATAAAGAAGTTTAACAATTCAAACTTCACATTTAAATGATTGTTATGAGCGCCCAGCGTATTCATTAGTGCGTGTATCCACTTTTATGACTTCACCAATGCCAATAAACAAAGGCACTTGAACAACCACACCTGTATTCATGGTTGCCGGTTTACCACCGGTTCCAGCAGAGTCACCTTTAAGACCAGGATCCGTATCCACAACTTCCAACATAACATGGATAGGTGGCGTAACTGAAATCGGATTATTATTCCAAAGGACCACAGTACACATGTCTTGCTCGACCAAATATCCTCGTGCATCATCCATAGAGCTATCATCGATAGCATGCTGCTCGAAAGACTCTGTATCCATAAAATTCCAAACACTGCCATCATTATAAAGATACTGCATGTCGAGCTCCATCACGTCAGCACTTTCTAACGATTCACCCGACTTAAACGTTTTAATTAGGCTTTTTCCAGTAATCAAGTCTTTAAATTTAACACGATTAAACGCCTGACCTTTGCCGGGCTTTACAATTTCATTGTTAACAATAGAGCAAGGATTACCATCAAGCATTAATTTCATGCCATTTTTAAACTGACTGGTAGAGTAATTTGCCATTTTTTAACCTAATAAGTGTAAAATTCAAGCATCTTATTTTACGCACTTTTTCATGCACATACACGAATACCAGGCGAAAGGCTTATTTAGACAATTCAACATTCAAACGCCTAAGGCCACTCTGATTACCACAGTTGTCCAAGTGAACAAGGCTTGTACTGAATTAGGCGGTAATATTTGGGTGGCTAAAGCCCAAGTGCACGCAGGTGGTCGCGGCAAAGGTGGTGGTGTTGTTTTATGTCATTCAATCAAAGACGCTGAAGATGCTTGTGAAAAATTACTTGGATCAACCCTGGTGACGCCACAAACAGATGCTAAAGGTTTACCTGTTAACCAAGTACTTATTGAAGGCGGGCAAAATATTGAACGCGAGCTATACCTAGGTCTTTTGATTGATCGACAAACTCAAAAAATTACAGTCCTAGCTTCTACTGAAGGCGGCATGGATATTGAAAAAGTAGCCAGAGAAACACCTGAGAAAATCATCAAGTTTGGGGTTGATCCATTGGGCGCTTTAAACACAAATGATTGTGCTTTAATCGCCTCACAGTTAAACCTTGAAAATACTTTAGCAGATCAATTTGTCATAACCCTAATGGGGCTGTATGAAATTTTTATTACAAAAGATGTTAGCCTTATTGAAATAAATCCATTAATAACGACCTCAGATAATCAGTTGTTAGCACTTGATGGAAAAATTGACTTTGATGATAACGCCCTATATCGACATGAAGATATTGCCGAAATGCGTGACATTTCACAAGAAGACGAAAAAGAGAATGAGGCAAGTAAATATCAGCTTAATTATATTTCACTTAACGGCACAATTGGCTGCATGGTGAATGGTGCAGGGCTGGCAATGGCAACGATGGATCTTATTGAACACCATGGCGGATCGCCTGCTAACTTTCTAGATGTTGGTGGGGGCACGACTGCTGAGAGAGTTGCTAAAGCTTTTGAACTCATTCAAACTGAGGCAAATGTTAAAGGTGTCTTGGTTAATATATTTGGTGGCATTGTACGATGTGATTTAATCGCAGAAGGAATTTTACAAGCGATTGAAAAAGTTGGCCTGAATTTACCAATTGTTGTTCGCTTGGAAGGTACCAACGCTGCGCAAGGTTTAAAACTACTTGATGAATCAACTGCTGATATTCATACTGAAGCAGACCTTACTCAGGCGGCCATTAAAATTGTGTCGTTATCTAGGGGGGTTGCATAATGAGTGTATTAATCAACAAAGATACTCGAGTCATTACTCAAGGGTTTACAGGTAAACAAGGTACCTTTCACTCTAAACAGTCTATCGCTTATGGAACCCAGTTTGTTGGTGGCGTTACGCCTGGAAAAGGCGGGCAAACGCATTTGGATTTACCGGTATTCAACTCTGTTAAAGAGTCAATGGATGCGACCAACGCAACGGCCACCATGATTTATGTGCCACCACGTTTTGCCTATGCTTCTATTATTGAAGCAATTGAAGCGCAAATGCCAGTTATTGCTTGTATTACTGAAGGTATACCCGTTCAAGATATGCTTAAAGTTAAAGCGATTCTAAAAGATTCTAACTCTATTCTTGTAGGCCCAAATTGCCCTGGTTTAATTACGCCTGATGAATGTAAATTAGGCATTATGCCTGGCAACATTCACCAAGCCGGTAGCGTTGGCGTGGTCTCTAGATCTGGCACTTTAACTTATGAAGCGGTTCATCAAACGACCATTGCAGGACTAGGCCAAAGTACTTGTATTGGCATTGGTGGCGATCCAATTCAAGGCATGAACTTCATTGATTGTTTGGCCTTATTCGAAGCAGATGAGCAAACCAAATCGATTATTATGGTGGGTGAAATTGGCGGCTCAGCTGAAGAGGAAGCGGCAGAATTTATCCAATCTCACGTTTCCAAACCTATTGTCTCTTACATTGCTGGCTTAAGCGCACCTAAGGGTAAGCGCATGGGTCATGCTGGTGCGGTCATTAGTGGTGGCACTGGAAAAGCAGAAGATAAGATCAAAGCATTGAAAGCAGTTGGTGTTGCCATAGCGCCTACACCAGCAATGATGGGCTCAACTCTTTTGGAAATATTAAGATAATAAGTATTGAAAAAAGTACAATTATCTACAGATAAAAAAATGAAAAAACCCATTGTAATTTTAGGAATTGGTGAACTTGGTAGTGTTTTTGCACGCGCCTTCTTAAAAAATAATTACCCTGTCTACCCAATTACCAGAAAAACTAATATTAAAAAACTGGCTAGTAGTATTGACCCAGAACTTATTTTGGTCTGTACTGGAGAAGCTGACTTACAAACCGCACTAGCGCAAATTCCAGAATCCTGGAAAGACCGAGTAGCCATGATGCAAAATGAGCTTCTGCCTCGTGACTGGATAGATTATCATTTTGTTTATCCAACCGTTATCTCAGTTTGGTTTGAGAAAAAGAAAGGCATGGATTCTAAAGTTCTAATCTCTTCACCGGTATTTGGAAAAAAAGCTCAAATAATAGTAGATTCATTAATACTGATTGATATTCCTGCTCATGTGCTTGATGATGAAGCGCAGCTAGTATTTGAATTAGTCTTAAAAAATCTATATATTCTGACTACTAACATAGCTGGGATGGCCATTGAGCCAGGGGCCAATGTTGATAGTTTGCGTACTCATCATCTGCAATTAATGCGTGAAGTTTCCAGCGATATTATTAAATTACAAAGCTCACTGACAGGCAAAAATTTTGATCAGGTAGCGCTAGAAAAAAGCATGATAAAAGCCTTTGAAGGTGATCTAGACCACAGCTGCATGGGTAGATCTGCCCCCGCAAGACTCAATAGGACTTTACAGTTAGCCAAAGAGTTTGGCTTAGATTTGCCAGCATTACAACAAATTAAGCATTCATCTTAGCGTAGACTTTGTTAATCTCTTGTTCTAGTGCTAAGAGCGAAAAACCTCGAACTTCTTCAATAAATTTTTGTCCCATAAAAAATACTTGCACCACAGGTAATGAAAATACACCATGCTGAGCGCAAACTTCTTGCAGTTGCTCGCAATCAATGTAAACCATTTCTAAATCTGGAAATTTATGGCAAAATTTTTCATCAATTTGTGGCTTAATAGTTTGGCAAACGCCGCAATGAGCTCCGCCAAAAAGAATTAAAACTGCCTCTTTTTCACGCTTGAGTGTGTCTAGTTGTGCTTGATTTTCTAGCTGATTCATAAACTCTCTGCTAGTTGCTTAAAGAACACATTAAAACTAGGTAAATCTAGTTGCGCTTGTCTTTGTTTTTCACCCCACATTGGTTGCGGGAAATAACTATCAGTTTTAAAACGCGCCATAATATGCCAATGAACGTGTGGCAATAAGTTTCCAAATGATGCGATATTAATCTTATCTGCTTTGAAATATTCCAGCATAGTCTTTTCAGTGATGTCAATAATTCTAAAAATTTCTAACTTTTCATCAAGTGTACATTCGCTAAATTCTTTAATTTCTCTTTGAGTAAATACTTTAACCCAGGGAATTTCACTGGGTTCAATTTCGACTTTAACTAGCTCATTTTTATAAATCATATTATCCACTTGAAAATAAATTATTGTACTTTGTGCAATAGCATCGCATCACCATAGGAGAAAAATCGATATTTTTCATGAATGGCATGTTGGTAAATTTCCATCATTTTTTCACGCCCAATAAAAGCACTAACCAGCATCAACAAAGATGACTTCGGCAAGTGAAAATTGGTAATCATCATATCAACTACTTTAAACTTATAACCTGGATAGATAAAAATATCCGTCTCTTCTTTTGTAGCAACTAACGTACCGCTTTTAGCAGCAGATTCCATAGATCTTACCGCAGTTGTTCCTACGGCGATAATTCGCCCACCATTAGCTTTGGTTTGATTAATTTTATCCACAGTTTTTTGATCAATTTCAAAATACTCACTATGCATCTTATGATCAGTAATGTTGTCGGCCTTAACAGGTTGGAATGTGCCTGCACCGACATGAAGGGTTACGAAAGTATGGTCAATGCCTTTATCTTTTAAGTCTTTTAATAAGGCATCATCAAAATGCAGTCCAGCCGTTGGCGCAGCAACTGCACCATCTTGCTCGGCAAATACAGTCTGGTAACGTTCTAGATCAGTTTTATCATCACTTCTCTCAATATAAGGTGGTAGAGGAATATGACCCACATCATCTAACAAGTCTAGTAGCGAATCTGTTTCAAAATTTACAGTATAAAAACCATGCTCTTTACTAATGATTTGAGCTTTTTCACCATTTTCAAGGGTAATAAAGCTATCAATTTTTGGCGCCCTAGAGGCTTTTATCATCGCCAAAACATGACTTTCATCTAGCAAACGTTCAATCATAATCTCAACTTTTCCACCCGAAGCCTTATAACCAAATAATCTTGCAGGAATAACCCGTGTGTTATTCATAACTAGCAAATCACCTGGTTTTATAAAGTCAGCTATTTGATAAAAATGAGAATCTATAATCGAATCACGGGGCACTAAAAGTCGAGAATCTGTTCTATTTTCTGGCGGATTTTGCGCAATTAATGACTTGGGTAAGTCAAAATCAAATTCACTTAAGAGCATAATTTATTTAGCTTTGATTAACAAGGATTTTTTGTTAAATAGTTCTAATACCTGGTAACTAGCTGTCACAATAGCTCTAGGTGTAATAGTAGCGCCCGTAAATGCTTCAAATACGCCACCATCACGCTTTACTTTCCAATTATCTTGAGTAGGATTTGATAAAGATAATCCAGTAAATTGTTTAATCCAGTCGGACTTTCTTGTTTCAATTTTATCCCCAAGTCCTGGTGTTTCTTTGTGAGCTACTACACGAACACCCAGTAGTGTTTCGTCAACAGAAATTCCCGTTAATAGGCGAATACTGCCATTGTATCCATTTGGATAAGTATGTTCTACCAAGTAAGCAAAAGTTTGTCCATTTCTCTTTGCAGGATAAATTCCAATTGTTTGCTTAATGCCATGTAACGTTAGCACTTGATCGTATTTTTCTTTCAAAATATCATTATCATAATTAGACACCAGTTCAGCTAAGCGCTTGATGAGTAACTGCTCTTCATTATATTGAATCTTTTCCTGAGTGGTATCTTGCGTCCAACTGACGAATAAAATACTAACCATGGTAAAGACCAAAAGCAGCATGCCAGATTTTAAAATTGCCTTAATCATGATCTGCCGAACACTTTAGGTTGAGTGTATTGATCAATCAATGGTACAGTCATATTCATTAATAAGACGGCAAATGCAATGCCGTCTGGATAGCCACCATAGTTTCTAATAACAACAATTAGTACGCCAATCAAAAATCCGTAAATCAATCGTCCTTTAGGCGTAGTACTTGCTGAAATCGGATCGGTTGCAATAAAGAAAGCGCCCAGCATAGTGCCGCCTAGCATCAAATGATTTTGCACTGGAAGATGTGTTTGTGAATCAAAGATTAAAACTAACAAAGCCATCACTACAATACCTGATATAAAAGCCATTGGAATATGCCAGAAGATAACTTTGCGTGCCAATAAATAAATACCGCCCACTAAAAATCCAGCATTAATCCAAGCCTGTGAAATAGAATGCACCTGTATTGATGCTAGATTATTACCCAAAGATAGGCCTATTTTTACCTCATCTAATCTTGTTGCGCCGGATAAACCATCAAAACTCAATGCATTAAAGATGATATTAATAGCCTGACTAAATGCTGAAAAATCAACGGGCCAGGTGGTCATCTGTAAAGGATATGAAATTAGTAAAAAAGCATATCCTAGCATGGCAGGATTAAATGGGTTACTACCTAGACCGCCATATAATTGCTTGCCAAAAATAATAGCAAAAGCAACGCCAACTACAATAATCCACCATGGCGCAATTGATGGAATAGAGATAGCTAATAAAACTGCTGTTAAAACTGCTGACCCATCACTAATCGACTCTAACACTGGACGACCTCGCATTGCCACAAAAGTCGCTTCGATAACTAATGCCGAAACAACACCAAGTAGTATTTGGATAACAATACCCCAACCAAAAAATATATAAGATGCACTTACGCCTAACGCTAGGGCGTAAATGACTTGTCGCATGATTTGATTAGTGTTGAGACCAGTACTATGCATTATCTTCCTTGGTTTTTTTAACGCGAGCCATCGCTTGGGCAATTTTATCTGTTTGTTCTAGACCTTGTTCTTTGTCTTTGGCCATTTTTTCTTTCAGCGCTTGTTTTTTCTCAGCCATCATTTTTGAGCGCTCTTCTTTATTTCGGTCCAATCTATACTCTCTAAACTCAAACCGGTCTCTAGCAATATCGATTCTCTCTTGATCGGCTGTTTGTTTTTTATCCAGCGCTTTAGCAAACGAAAAGTAACTGACTAAATCAATATTGCTAGGGCAAACATAAGAACAACAGGCACACTCAATACAATCCGATAGATGGTAATCTGTGCATTTTTCAATATTTTCACTTTTAGCATGCCAATAAAGTTGCTGAGGCAATAATCCAATCGGGCAAACAGTATTACAAGTATTGCAACGAATACATTCTTTTGCGGGCTGCTTTAATGTTTTATTATTAACAAAGATACAATTAGTAATCTTGCAAATTGGCATTTGGGTTGTTTCAATATCAACCCCCATCATCATGCCACCCATGCGGTAATCATGCGCCTGATTATTGACATCAGTTAAGTTGATTACCTGTTCAAAAGAAGTACCTAATCTAACTTCAACATTAATTGGGGTTAGCGCATCTCCGGTGATGGTCACTATACGAGAGACCAAAGGTCGCTGGTCAATAACTGCATCAAAAATAGCTTTAACACTTGAAACATTTTGACACAAGATGCCTTTATCTGCTGCAAATCCACCCGATGGGATTTCAACATCTAACAACGTCTTAATTAGTAGCTTTTCAGCGCCAGAAGTGTATTTGGTTGGCAGCTGTGTAAGGCTAATTCTATCATTATGATTAAACATTAATAAAGACTGGTAAGCTTCTTGCTTGTCCTTTTCAATGGCTATAATAGCTTGCTGGGCACCGGTAATATGTAATAAAATTTCTACACCACGAATCACTTCTCTAGGATGGTATTGCATTAAAGCATCATCGCACATTACACCCGGCTCGCATTCTGTGCCATTAATAATTAAAGTATGGCAATCAATCGCTTTATTAAGCTTAGCATGCGATGGGAATCCAGCGCCACCTAATCCAACAATACCTGAATGCTGAATATAATCAATTATTGTTTGTCTATCACAATGTAGGAAGTCACTACCGCAGCCTTGGGTTTTAATCCACTCATCCTGACCATCAGATTCAATGCTAATGCAAGTAGATTTCAAGCCTGATTTGTGAGGAATAGCTTGCTTATCAATTGCTGTAACAATACCTGAGATAGAGGCGTGAATAGGAACACAAAACTGATCTTCTGTTTGTGCAATAACTTGTCCTGTCAATACTCTATCACCTACTTTAATACAAGACTTAGCCTCTTCGCCAATTCTTTGCTGAAGAGGGAGTACGACCTTATTAGGCAAAGGTGCCTGAATAATCTTTACCTGATCAACTGGATAAGGATTAGCGATCACAACGCCACCTGGATACGTTTGACTAGACAAAAGCCTCTCCGGGAATTGTTGGTACATAAGTTAATAAAGTTGGATTAATTTCTCTCACATATATACAGTCAACTGGGCAAACTGGAATGCACAAATCACAACCTGTACATTCATCTTCGATCACTGTTGTCATTACTTTTGAAGCACCAACAAATGCATCTACAGGGCAAGCCTGAATACATAAGGTGCAGCCAATACATAACTTTTCATCTACATAGACAACATGTCTAGGTTTGGACTCTCCATGCTCCTCATTCAGCGCTAAAGTTTCTACATTTAGTAATTCAGCTAATGCATCAGCACCCTCTTGCCCGCCGGGTGGGCATTGGTTAATTTGTGCCTCGCCTTTAGCCAAAGCCTCAGCATAAGGGCGGCAGCCTGCAAAGTCACACTGGCCACATTGAGTTTGAGGCAAGATAGCGTCAATTTGATCGACTAAGGGATTTCCTTTAACTTTAAAACGAATGGCAGCATAGCCTAAGATTAACCCTAGAACGAGTGTCAAGCCAGAAAAAATAACAACTGATTCTATCACTAAGCTAATCCAATAAATCCCATAAATGCCATAGACATTAAGCCTGCTGTAATCAATGCAATGGGCGCGCCTTTAAAAGCAGCAGGCACGTCAGCTGTGTCAATACGTTCGCGAATGGCTGAAAACAACACCAAAATAAAAGAAAAACCAATGGCCGCACCAAAACCATAAACGGCTGATGCTAAAAATCCATGGTCTTGGTTCACATTCAAAAGTGCCACACCTAATACTGCACAGTTTGTTGTAATTAATGGCAAAAAAACACCAAGAGATTGATGCAAGACAGGTGATGTTTTATTAACCACTAATTCCGTAAAACCAACGACACCAGCAATGGTAACAATAAAGGCAATAGTTCTTAAATACTCCATATCGAATGGCACCAAAATATAGGTATTAATTAGATAGCTAGAGACGCTGGCCAAAGTTAGAACAAAGGTTGTTGCGAAGCCCATGCCAATAGCTGTTTCAACTTTTTTTGAAACGCCCATGAACGGGCATAATCCTAAGAATTTCACTAAGACGAAATTATTAACCAGGATTGTACTAACTAAAATTAAAACATATTCATTCATATGACTGATTTTAACTCAAAACTACTTTCAATAACCCGAATGAACTGATTAGTAAAAGCATACTGCCTACCCATTTTTTAAAGACCTGATCATTTTCAATAATTTTTTGATGGGCCTTGATGCCAATCACATGTCCAATGGCTGCTATTGGAATCAATGCAAGAGAAAACTCCCAGTCAATAACTACACCTAAACCCATAAAAGTTACCATTTTAATGCTTACCAATATAAACCAAAGCACAAACAATGTATTGCGTAGATATTCTTTAGTAACATGGCGCATATACACCGCTACAATTAATGGTGCGCCAGTTAGTGTAGTGCCCGCTACATAGCCACCAAGGACTAACAATAACTTATCCACCCAAGGCTTATGTGAACTAATTTTTTGATTAAAAATCCAAGTAATTGCGTAAAAAATAGTGATGGCATAAATAAAGACAATCACTATTTTATCAGGCAAGCTAATTAATCCTGCCACACCCACTAAAGTGGGTGGAATAATCCATAATAATGAGTGCTTTAAATAACGCCAATCTACCTTTTTAATAGATTTGAACAAGGTGAGAGAGGAAAAAAATAGAAGATGTATGCCGATAATTGGCAACCAATAAACTGGACTACCGCCAATTAACAGCATGAGTGGTAATCCAAGTGCCGCCCCACCAAAACCTAAACCAGTACGAACAAATCCTGCCCATAGGAAAATTAAACTAACCAATACAAGACTGGTAGTGTCAAAGATCATTAACGGAGTGTATCGGCCAACTTTTCTGCACTTTGCTGGGTAATCTTCAAGTCTTTAGCCTCTACCATGACACGAATGAGAGGCTCAGTGCCTGATGCACGAATTAACACTCTACCTTCGTCACCTAATGATTTCTCAACCTCTAAAATAGTTTTATTTAGCATTTGGTGGCTATCTAAATCAATTGACTTGTTGGTTCTAACATTGATTAATACTTGAGGATATTTAACCATTTCATTTTTTAATTGATTAAGATTAAAATCGCTCTTAGCCAAAACCTCTAATACCTGTATTGCAGATACGATACCATCACCCGATGTAGTTTTATCTAAACAAATCATATGTCCAGAGCCTTCACCACCTAAGACAGAGCCATGCTTTTTCATTTTTTCCATGACATAACGATCGCCCACATCTGCCTCAATAAAATCAATATTAAGATCTCTTAAACCGTGGCGCATTCCTAAATTAGTCATTTTGGTACCGACGACAATATTATTAGTCAGTCTAGTTTGTGCCTGCCAAGCCTTTGCAACAATAAACACCAGCTCATCGCCATCAACCTGTTCGCCTTTATGGTCAACCATCATTAAGCGATCACCATCACCATCAAAAGCGATACCTAAATCAGCATTAGCTTCAAGGACAACTTTCTGTAAATGCCTGGTATCGGTTGCACCACAATCTTTGTTAATATTAAAGCCATCTGGCGTGTTATTAATAACTGTAATGTTTGCGCCTAATTCTGAAAAAACATCTTCAGCAATATGGTAAGTAGCGCCATTAGCGCAATCGATCACGATATTAAGCCCATTCAAGCTAATGCTTCGATCAAACGTTGATTTACAAAATTCAATATAACGGCCTAATGGCTGCTCATGTCTGTACGCTTTTCCGATCTTATCAGAGCTAACACTCTTCATGGGCTCGGCTAATTTTTTCTCAATTTTGATTTGGTCTTCGCTACTTAATTTAAGACCTTTGTCAGAGAAAAACTTAACGCCATTGTCTTGAAAATGATTATGTGAGGCGCTAATAACCACCCCGGCAGTTGCATTATAAGCTTGCGTTAAATAGGCAATAGCAGGAGTAGGCATTGGGCCTAATAAACCCACATCAACACCGGCTGATAAAAATCCAGCTTCTAATGCTGATTCAAATAAATAACCTGACACACGAGTATCTTTACCAATAACCACACTTGATTTACCTTTTTCAGATAAGACTGAACCTACAGCCCAACCAAGTTTTAAAAAGAAATCTGCAGTAATAGGTTCTATACCTACTTCACCTCGAATACCATCTGTTCCAAAATAATTTGCCAATTTACTCTCCATTTACCGCTTGTAATGTCAATAGTGCATCTTTTGTTGCTAAAACATCATGCACGCGCACAATGTCAGCACCATTTTGAACTGCTATTATAGCGCCTGCTACACTACCAATAGCACGACCTTTTACATCTCTGTCATTAAGTATAGCACCAATCATAGATTTTCTAGAGAGTCCTGCTAAAAGTCTACACCCTAGATTTTTAAATTCATCAAATCGACGTAGAATTTCTAAGTTATGCGCCAGTGTTTTACCAAAGCCAAAACCAGGATCTAAAATAATTTTATCTGCTTTAATACCTGCATACTTACAAGCTTCAATCCTTTGATCAAAAAATTGCTTGATATCTTCAATAACATCGCCATAGTTTGGATTCTCTTGCATGGTTCTAGCTAGACCCTGTCTGTGCATAAGACATATGTCAACATTTAAAGAGGCGGCCATCTGTAAAGCACCATCAGCCTGCAAAGCATTGACATCATTGATCAGACTTGCGCCTGCCTCTACCGCTAGTTTCATCACTTGAGGTTTTGAGGTGTCAATTGAAATGGGTGTTTTAGTTTTGGCGGATAGCGCTTTAATGACAGGTATGACGCGCTCGATTTCATCAGCTTCGCTCACTGAGTTTGCCCCGGGGCGCGTTGATTCACCACCAATATCGATAATATCTGCGCCTTGTTCGATCAGATCCAGGGCATTGGAAATTGCATCCTTCAGATCAAGATACTTCCCACCATCAGAAAAAGAATCGGGCGTTACATTAAGTATGCCCATGATTAAAACTTGAGTTTTTTGAATAGCCATAATGACTAAAAACTATGCTTATACGATTTTAAGGTTGCCATCAAGTGGCTTCTCTTCATAATCACTTGTGTCATCTGTCTCAATACCAGAGCCTAATTCAGTCGAAGCGACGTCCGAGTCAACAATGACTGCTGCTTCACGAATTGGCTTACGATCCATAAGATCATCGATTTGATCTCTATCAATGGTTTCAAACTCCATTAATGCCTTAGTCATTTCGATTAAGATGTCTTTGTGTTCTTTTAAAATTTTAGTGGCAACTGCATAATTAGTATCAATAATAGTGCGAATCTCATCATCGATAACTTTAAAAGTATCTTCAGAAATATGCTTATGCTTGGTAACTTGTCTACCTAAAAATACTTCACCATCATCTTCACCATAAGCCATTGGGCCAAGTTTATCTGACATACCCCATTGCTTAACCATCTTATGAGCAATTTCTGTTGCACGCTCAATGTCATTACTGGCACCGGTAGTAACAGAATCTTTTCCATAAATCAATTCTTCAGCAACGCGCCCACCAAACAAAGAGGCAACTTGAGAATTCAGCTTGCGCCTAGAAATACTGTAGCTGTCTTTTTCTGGCAAGAACATGGTCACACCCAAAGCTCTTCCTCTAGGAATGATGCTCACTTTATAGACTGGATCATGCTCTGGCACAATACGTCCAACAATAGCGTGACCAGCTTCATGATAAGCTGTCATTTCTTTCTCAGCTTCATCCATTGCCATAGATTTACGCTCAGCACCCATCATAATCTTATCTTTGGCTCTCTCGAATTCTTGCATTCCAACTAACTCTTTGTCCTTACCTGCGGCAATAAGGGCAGCTTCATTACATAGATTAGCCAAATCTGCACCAGAAAAACCAGGGGTACCCTTGGCAATATTGACAGATTTTACGTTTTTAGCAATTGGAAGTCTGCGCATGTGCACTTTTAAAATTGCATCACGGCCATTAATATCTGGCAAACCTACCATCACTTGACGATCAAAACGTCCAGGTCGTAATAACGCTGGATCCAATACATCAGGACGGTTAGTTGCAGCAATAACAATAATACCTTCTGAGCCTTCAAAGCCATCCATTTCCACCAGCATCTGGTTTAATGTTTGCTCACGTTCATCATGACCACCGCCCATACCAGCGCCACGCTGACGGCCAACTGCATCGATTTCATCGATAAAAATAATACATGGTGCGCTTTTTTTAGCTTGCTCGAACATGTCACGTACACGTGACGCGCCAACACCAACAAACATTTCAACAAAGTCAGAACCAGAAATAAAGAAGAATGGTACATCTGCTTCGCCTGCAATAGCTTTAGCTAGAAGGGTTTTACCTGTTCCAGGAGGGCCGATTAGTAAAACACCTTTAGGAATCTTGCCACCAACTTTAGTAAATTTTCCTGGATTAGATAAGAAATCAACCAACTCTGCCACATCCTCTTTAGCCTCATCTACACCAGCCACATCTTTAAATGTGGTGTTAGATTCGTCTTTTGGAATTAAACGTGCTTTAGATTTACCGAAGCTCATTGGGTTTTTGCCGCCCATAGCGCCGCCAGCACCTTTCATGGTATAGAGAATAACGGCGATCAGCAGTAAAATTGGTGCCAAAGAAATAATTAATTGCTTAAAGAATCCGTCTTTTTCAGGTGGCTTGGCCACTACATTAACGCCGTTATCGAGAAGATCACCCATTAGACCTAAATCACCAGGTGAATAAGTAGAAAATTGGTTACCGCCAGCGCCCACTCCAGAAATACTACTTCCAGCAATAGTAACTTCGGAAACATCTCCTTGCTTAACACTTTGAATAAACTGAGAATAAGTGACTTCACTCTTCTGCTCGTTTACTTCAAATTGACTAAAAATCGAAGTAAGAACACTACCTAAAACTAACCACAACAATAAATTTTTAAACATGGCGAATACTAAAATTATTAAAAAAAGACAGTTAAATATACCCTATCGATAATTTAAATATGGGTTGTTGGCGTTTTTTCAAGGTTTTTCAACAAAAAAAACTAAATTCTGTCATAATTATTCATCTATAAAGTCAATCACTTATTTACCATGTCAAAAATCAATTTATCAGTTCTTATTATTACAACTGCCCTATTAAGCTCTTGTGGTTTTCACACCCCGATTAAAAACACACCATTAAATGCATCTATTGTTAGTGAAAAATCTAACGCATTTGCCAGTGAACTGAAAACAAGGTTTAACCAAAGTGCAAATCAAAACCTAACGATCCAGATAGGTCCAGAAGTACAAAAGCAACAAACCTCTTCTTATACATCTGGCAATGTTGTCAATAGCTATACATTGAGTTTAAGTGTTCCTGTTAAAGTTTATAGCGCTAATCAAACACTTCTACTAGCTCAGGATTTAAAAGCCAGCCTACATTTAAGCAAAATTACTTCATCACAAGCAGACAGACTGCAGATTGAAGAGTCTTACACTCAATTACGAAATACACTGATCAAGAAATTAATTAGAAGACTTTCAAAACTCAATGAGAATTAAGCCAGAATCGCTTAATTCCCAACTATCTAACAAGCTTGAATCGCTCTACTTTGTTTTTGGTGCAGAGTTTTTATTAATTGAGCAAAGCCTAGACGCCATCTTATCATCTGCGAAAAAAACCGGCTTTGACGAAAAAGCCAGCTTTGAAATTGATGGTAATTTTGATTGGGGCCTTATCACTGCTGAAATTGCCAATACCTCTTTATTCTCACCTAAGCGCATTATTGAATGCAAACTCAAAACAGGAAAAATTGGCGTTAAAGGCTCAAAAGCTTTAACTGCATTGGCCAGTAACATTCCGAGCGATATTCTGTTAGTTGTTTCTACTGGAAAACTCGACATGGCACAGCAAAAAAGCAAATGGTTTAAAACCCTTGAGCAATTTGGTGGCGTCGTCCAACATTGGGAAGTAACCAGTGATCATTTAGTTGGCTGGATTAGTAACCACATGGCCGGTGTTGGGCTAGAGACTAATAAGGAAGTAGCCCAAAGTATCGCATTCTGTACTGAAGGCAATTTACTAGCCTCAATGCAGGAAATTCAAAAGCTAAAAATCACTTATCCAGATGGTCAAATAAATACACAAGAGTTTCTTGAACAGGCACAAGAACAATCTCAATACACCATTTACGGGCTCATTGATGCAGCCTTATTTGGTAACGCCATTCAGGTTAATAAAATCTATAGTACGTTGCTTAACAACACAGCTATGCCGATCCAATTAAGCAGCTCACTTTATCGAGAAATGAAATCTATTATTAACATGTCAATTGAGATACACCAAGGTAGTGACATTAACTCTATTTTGCAAACTCACCGTATTTGGAATAAAAGAAAGCCTGTTATTACCAATATTCTAAAACGCCATCCTTATCAGCGCCTCCAAAAACTATTATTATCACTAGGACGTATTGACCGCTCCATCAAAGGCATGGATAATCTCAATGTAGTGGATGAACTTCACACTCTTTTATTAAATTTAGCTGGGAAAAACCAATGGGCTCAATAGAAAAATTAATTACCACACTAGGTTCAAATGCGCGCATTGCCGCTAAAACCTTGCGCTCAGCGAGCACTAAATCAAAAAATAGTGCACTTATCAATATTGCCGAGCAAATTAATCTAAATAGAAAGGATATTCTTAAGGCTAATCAGCTTGATGTAAATGAAGCAAAAAACAATCAACTAGATAATGCCTTGCTTGACAGACTAATACTCGACGATAAACGTATTGACGGCATTATTGAAAGCCTTAACCAGATTGCTGCATTGGCTGATCCAGTTGGAGAGATTACTGATTTAAAATTTCGCCCAAGTGGCATTCAAGTTGGCAAAATGCGAGTGCCTTTAGGTGTAATGGGTATTATTTATGAATCTCGTCCAAACGTTACTATTGATGCAGCTGCTCTTTGTCTAAAATCTGGCAATGCTGTTATTTTGCGTGGTGGATCAGAAGCCATTCATTCTAACCTAGCACTTTATCAGTGTATTAAACAAGGTCTAGCTAATGCTAATTTAGATGAGCATTGTGTCCAATTGATTGACACAACTGATCGTGCAGCAGTGAATGCATTAGTTCAAGCATCTGAATATATTGATGCCATCATTCCACGAGGCGGAAAAGGCTTAGTCGAAGCTATTAGCAAAACCGCTACAGTGCCTGTAATCAAACATCTTAATGGCATTTGTCACACCTATATTGATAAAGATGCGGATGCTGATAAAGCCATAAAAATTGCTTTTAACGCCAAAACTCGCCGCTATGGGGTTTGCAACGCCATGGAAACACTGCTAGTTCATGCATCAGCTGCTGGCAAAGTATTGCCAGAACTTATTGCAGAATACGCTCTCAAGGGTGTTGAACTTAGAGGTTGTGAACATACAATGGAATTTTCAAAGCAAATCATTGCAGCAACTGAACAAGATTGGGATACAGAATATTTAGATGCCATTCTTTCTATTCGTATTGTTAATTCCATGTCTGATGCTATTGACCACATCGAGAAGCATGGTTCAGGTCATACGGAATCTATCATTACAGAAAATTACACCTCAGGTCGTCGTTTCATTACCGAGGTTGATTCTGCATCTGTCATGATTAATGCTTCAACAGCTTTTGCTGATGGGTTTGAATATGGTTTTGGTGCTGAAATTGGCATTAGTACTGATAAGTTCCACGTACGTGGTCCAGTTGGCCTTGAGGGCTTAACTTCACAAAAATATATCGTCCTTGGTGACGGTCACATTAGACAATAAACCTAATTTAAAAAAATGAATACAGAAAATACGTTAGCCATTTTTGAGCGTGGCACTGATGAAATATTGCCACTCGATGAACTAAAGAAAAAACTTGCCAAAAACAAGCCTTTGCGTATTAAGGCAGGCTTTGATCCAACAGCGCCAGATCTTCATCTTGGGCATACGGTTCTCATCAATAAACTAAAGCAATTACAAGACCTAGGTCATGAAATATTGTTTTTAATTGGTGACTTCACCGGCATGATTGGAGACCCGACTGGCAAAAGTGCCACGCGTCCGCCACTAACCCAAGAGCAGGTTATTGAAAATTCTCAAACTTATCAAACTCAGGTTTTTAAAATTCTCGACAAGGAAAAAACCACTGTCGTATTTAACTCTGAGTGGATGGACAAAATGAGTTCTGCACAAATGATTCAGCTCGCTTCTCAATATACAGTTGCAAGAATGCTGGAACGTGATGACTTTTCCAAGCGTTACAAATCTGGCAAGAGTATTTCTATCCATGAGTTTCTATACCCTTTAATACAAGGTTATGATTCCGTTGCATTAGAGTCAGATATTGAGCTTGGTGGTACAGATCAAAAATTTAATCTCTTGATGGGGCGTGAACTGCAAAAACAAGCTGGCATGGAGCCACAAGTTATTCTTACTATGCCAATTTTAGAAGGGTTAGACGGCGTACAGAAAATGTCAAAATCGCTCGATAATTACATTGGCATCGATGATGCTCCAGATGATATGTTTGGCAAAATTATGTCTATTTCCGATAAGCTTATGTGGCGATACTTAGAGCTACTTAGTTTCGAATCACTTAACACTATTGCTGACTGGAAAATAGAAGTTGAAAATGGAGAAAATCCTAGAAATATTAAGTTCCGACTAGCTGATGAAATTATCACCCGCTTTCACAACGCCGAATCAGCAACTCAAGCGCAGCAAAATTTCATTAATCGATTTGCCAAAAACAAGATTCCTGATGAAATGCCGGAGTTTAGTTTTGATACAGGCATCAAAATCGCTAATCTGCTCAAAGAAGCTGGCCTAGTTAATTCTACCTCGGATGCCTTTAGAATGATCAAAGAAGGGGCGGCTAAAATTGAAGGTGAAAAAATTACTGATAGAAATCTAGAGCCAGAAATAGGCACAGCGACTTACCAAGTCGGCAAACGTAAGTTTGCAAGAGTAACAATAGCATAAAAAACTGTTATAATACTATTTCCAGGGGATGACATGGCTTCGACGAGGAGTTGGATCTCAAGGACGCATGCCGAGGATAAAGATAACTCGTTAAAATATGCTTTAAAAACATAGTTGCAAACGAAAACAACTACGCTCTAGCTGCATAGCTAGCCGCTCCCTTGAGGTTGTCTGTACTTCTTGGGTAGCGGTCGCTCACAGACTCGCTAGGATTATTTGTTCCAAATGATTCGGTTAAAACTTTCGGAAATCGCTTTGCAGATCCCTGATGGTCGGGTGCTGCGCGGCTAACTCAAGTTGACCAAGCTAAGCATGTAGACTCTTTGTTTGAAGGTTTTCGGACGCGGGTTCGATCCCCGCCATCTCCACCAAAT
>CALBNC010000066.1 GCA_937896195.1 uncultured Gammaproteobacteria bacterium | reverse complement strand
GCGCTATTAATCCCAAGCGCTACCACAGCTATTTGCAACTGATTGGCGCTTAAATACAGGGTGACAGGCCTTGCCTGTCACCCTGTATTTATGTTATGATAATTTCATGGCAATACGAAAAATAACCTTTGTAGAAGATCAATATTACCATGTGTTTAATCGTGGCGTGGATAAGCGATCTATATTTAAAGATACCAAAGATATTCAATACTTTTTAAATAGGCTAGCTGATTTAAATATTGATGATTCTGGTACCAAATTCACAACGCAAAGATTTAAACGAAAAGGTGAAAAAATCCACTTCTTGGATCAACAAAAGCTAGTTTCAATTGTAGCCTATTGCTTACTCCCTAACCATTATCATTTGATCCTAAAGCAAGAATCTGAAAATGGAATTTCAAAATTTATGCAAAAACTCGGAACCAGCCACACCATGTATTTTAATGCCAAGTATAAAAGGTCTGGATCGTTATTTCAGGGGAAATTTAAAGCCAATATGATTGATGGAGATTTCGGCCTGCCGGTACTCTCTGTGTATGTCAATCTAAATTACATACATCATAAAATAAATCCTAAAACCTCTTTGGTTAAATCAAGTATTTTTGAATACTTAGGATCTGAATCAGGTGAATATATTTGCAATAAAAATGAGTTAAATGCCATAGTTGGTGAAATCGGTAGTCGTAATGACTATCAGATATTTGCCAAACAAACCTCAAAAGTATTTGGCGATAATAAAGGGTTAACAATTAAAGATACCGATATGGATAAAATTTTTGAATAACTTAACCATAATTCACTGGGTGACAGGCAAGGCCTGTCACCCGATATCATCTCAATGAAAATTGAAATTATTGATCAAATTAGTAGCATTGATCGCGCGCAGTGGAACGCGCTCATTACTGATAATAACCCTTTCTGCAAGCATGAATTTCTAGAAGCACTAGAGACGCATAATTGCGTTGGCAGCAAATTTGGCTGGATTCCTAGGCATGTGATTATCACTGAGAATGAACAATTAATCGGCGCAGCAATTTTGTACGAAAAATACAATAACTATGGCGAGTTTGTGTTTGACCATGTATGGCACAATGCGTATGAAAAATACGGCCTTAATTATTATCCAAAGCTTACTTCTGCCATTCCCTATACACCAGCAAGTGGCGTAAGGTTTTTAGCTAATAAAAGTGACGAAAAGCGTGTTTTTCCATTGCTTTTGGATGCCATTCTTAAAATTTGCGAAAAAATTAACGCCAGTAGCTTTCATTGTCTTTTTCCTAAAGATGAGATTGAATTTTTTAAGGAAAAAGAGCTTTTTATCCGAAATGACTGTCAATTTCATTGGAAAAATGATGATTATGCCAATTTTGATGATTTTTTGGCGAATTTAAAGCCAAAAAAGCGCAAAAATATCCGTCAAGAACGCTCCAAGGTGCAAAATCAAGGTGTTGTTATTCGCAAGCTTGATGGAAATAGTGCTTCAGAAGCTGATTGGCAAAATTTCTCAAATTTTTATAATCAAACTTTCTTAGAAAAAAGCGGTACGCCAACACTTAATCTTGGCTTTTTTAAATCTATTGCCAAATCTTTGCCTGAGCAAATATTGTTATTTTTGGCAGATTTTAAGGGTGAATGTGTTGCTGGATCGTTAATGTTTAAAAGCGATACTCATCTCTATGGTCGCCATTGGGGTTGTTCTGAGCAAGTCGATCACTTGCATTTTGAGGCGTGTTATTACCAAGGTATTGAATACGCCATTAAACACAAGCTGCAAGTCTTTGAGCCCGGTGCCCAGGGTGAACACAAAGTCGCTCGTGGGTTTTTACCCACGCTCACTCAATCAGCGCATTGGATCAGAGATGATACATTTAAAGAACCAATTAAACACTTTTGCGCTCAAGAATCTGAGCATGTTGCTCATTATATTAAGCAAGTAAATACTCACAACCCCTACAAAAAAGACTAGCCATGAAACAATATTCAGCTGCGTGTGATCAAAACAAAGATCCTATTTTAAAGGTAATCAAGCCTTTGCTATTAAATGCAAAATCGGTACTAGAAGTTGGTAGTGGAACTGGACAGCACTGCGTATATTTTGCCAAAGAATTACCACACCTTACTTGGCAAGCTAGCGATCAGTCTATGTATTTACCCAGTGTTAGCGCTTGGATAGATGATGCAAAGCTAGCCAACACACCAAAAGAGCTAGAGCTCAACGTAGATTTAGATTGGCCAGAAGATAAATATCAGGCTATTTACTCTGCCAATACTGTGCATATCATGAGCTGGGAGATGGTGCTTAATTTTTTCAAAGGTGTTGGACAGGTGCTAGATAAAGGCGGCGTGTTTATCCTTTATGGGCCTTTTAACTATCAAGGGCAATACACTTCACAAAGTAATGCTAATTTTGACCTGTGGCTCAAAGACCAAAACCCACTCAGCGCGATTCGTGATTTTGAAAGTCTAGATGAGCTTGCCAAACTACATAACCTAATACTAACTGACGACATTGAAATGCCAGCTAATAATCGAGTTTTGGTTTGGAAAAAATCCTAAAATTTCTAGGGTGACAGGCCTTGCCTGTCACCACGGTTAAATATAACTATTCAAATTCCATTTGTTTAAAGATACGTTCAGCATTTTGCTTGTGTAGTTCTCTATAAGTTCCGCGGTCTCTATACATCGACTGGTCAATATTGTAAGCTTCGTATAAACCACCATCTTCATCCAGAATTTTCTCAACTTGCGCACGCATATAAACCAAATAATCTTTGGTGAACTTAGTAACAGTCGCTAAGTCTGTTGGTGCACCATGGCCAGGAATAATAAGGGTTGGTTCTAGAGCTTCGATCTTGTCCCAAGTTTCAATCCAAGCGGAAACGTTGGTGTGAGGGAATATTGGAAGCATGCGCTCATTAAAGGCAGTGTCGCCACTAATCAGTAGCTTTTGCTCTGGCAGCCACAATTGAATATCATCTGGTGAGTGCGAAGCACCAATGTGCATTAGCTCAATCTTGGTGTTGCCCATTGGTAGGTTGAGTTTTTCTTTAAAAGTAAGATCTGGACGTACAATTTTGGTGCCAATTATTTTGTCTTTTTGCACGCTTAAAGCACGAGCATAAATATCCTCACCCTTGCGCTTAATCTCTTTGTCGGCTTCTACATGAGCGACAATAATTGCACCCTGTTCTTTCCAATAGCTTGAACCTAAGATTGCATGGCCTTGTGAATTTTCTAAAACCACGTATTTAACCTTCTGATCCGTCACTTTCTTGATCTCTTCATGCATGGCTTTAGCCACTAAATAGCTACCACCGGCATTAAATACTAAAACACCGTCAGTGGTTACGATGAACGAAAGGTTGTTGTTATGGTATGCATTCTCATAAGTGTATGGCTGTGGGGCGCCAATGGCAGAATAGACATTTTCTGCCACTTCTTCTGGCAATCTATACAAAATATTACTCGGCTCATGATCGCTCATACTGACAGGATTTAACTCTTCTTTCCAAGCAAAAAATCCATCAGAGTAATTCTTAACATTGGTATAGCCCATGTTTTCTAACGTTTTAGCGGCGAGTGGTGAACGAAGGTTGCGTCCACAATAAACAATGATCGGCGTGTCTTTTGAGGTGGCGTGGTCAGCAATTTGAAACTCCATCCAGCCGCGCGTAATATTAATATTTTGACCACGATTAATAGTACCTGTAATTTTAAGCTCAAAAGGCGTGCGCACATCAATCAAGACAACGTTTGGATCTTCATTCAAAATTTTGTCCAGCTCTGCAGTATTGATATTAACAATTTGCTGGTTAACGGATTCTAGCATTTTGTTGCCATCAATGATGTCAATATCAGCTTGAGAATTTAGGACTGTAAATAAAGCGGTAATACTTAAAAGTTGTTTTAACATTAGGATTTATTATTCAAATAATTACGTTCCATTATCACATATAGGATTAGTTAATGCTATACTTTAGGTTTATCATAATATAATCAAAAAAGGAGAAAACTATGAAAAAACTACTGACAGTTCTAGCCCTATCGAGCACACTAAGTATGGGGATTGCTCACGCACAAAACTGGGGTCCTTGGAATAATACCAATGGCAATTATTACAATCCATTTTCCAATAATAATGGCTCAAATACGCCGTGGAATAACAATAATAACTTTAGTCCTTTTAATAATTCACGCCCTTTTAGTTTTAATACCGGCTCTCAGCCGTTTGGTTTTAATACTGGTTCAAACTCTTTTGGCCCATTTAATAATAATCGTAATTGGCAGAATCAAAATTTTAATCCCATGGGCGTTGCTAAATCCGCAGGTGCCACTATGCAGGACACTGTTGATACGCTAGCTAATGATGAGCCGGCTAAAATTACACCAGATATGTTCTTGCAAATGGTACAAGTAACTGAAGTTGATGAAGGCGTTACAGGCCCTGAAGTGGATGAATCGATTAAATCGATGGCGACTAATGAATCAATTTTGCATGTGGCCATGTTTCCATTGAGCGAACAAATTGCCAATGTAACGGGGAAGCCTTATCGCCATTTAACCATTCATAATATTTGTGATGCAGCAACGGCCGGCAAGATTGCCGATATTGATGACAGGTATGCTGTGATTTTGCCTTGTCGAATTGCTGTCGTTGAAGGTAAAGATGGCAAGATTAGAATGATCAGTATGAATGTTGACGTCATGAAGGCTATGAATTTGCCAGATTCTGCACTGGGCCCTGCAACAGATGTCGCTGAAAAAATGAATGCTATTATTGAAGGTGCCAAGGAAGGCTCTTTCTAGATCCATTCTAGCATCCAATAAAAAAGCCTGCAGTTGCAGGCTTTTTTATTGGATTTTTTTTAGCTACTCAAAATCTAAAATTAACAAACCCCATTCTAATTAGGTTTAACCATCCAGCGATAAACAACATTCCACCTATCGGTGTTAAAAATACTAAAGGATGATAGTGATTAAACGAATATAAATATAAACTGCCAGAAAACAAGATAATGCCTAATACAAATATCCATGCACTTTGTTGAATAATTTTAAGCGGTTTGAATTGGTAAAGCCCAGCCAGTATGGCTATCATTAATGTGTGATACATTTGGTAAGTGGCTGCTGTTTGAATTCTAGCAATATCTTTAACTTCCAAAATGTCTTTTAACATGTGCGCAACCATGGCACCCATAACAACTGCTAATGCACCACTTAGAGCGATAAAAATCCAGATTTTTTTCATTGAAATTTTAATAAAAAATAATTAACTTTTATAACTATACGCCTAATTGTTTGATAATAGTTGTGCTTATAGTATTTTTAAGGCCACCCAATAAGGCGTATATTAAGAAACACTCAATGATTAATACATTGAAGAATTTTAAACAAAAGAGGAGATACAAAATGCTAGCTCATACCAAAAAAAACTTTGAGACTTATCCGACTAATCGTGTTGTTGCTATCATAGATAGCAAAATGGAAGCTGATGAAGTCTGCTGTGAATTATTACAAGCTGGATTTGACAGTGCTGATATTGACCAATCATTTGGCAAAGAAGGGTTAAAGTTTCTTGATCCAGATGGACGTAGCCATGGATTAATGACTAAGCTGATTCGAAAGTGGCAGTTTATTGCACAAGGTGAAGAATTAAAATATTTAAATCGAATTAAAAAAGGCTTAAAAGCGGGTCATGCAATTGTGAGCGTTCCAGCTCTAACAGAATCTGCACGCACTAAAGTGGCAGGTATTTTAAGATCACATCATGCTGAAGGGATTCGCTTCTATGGACATTTTTATGTTGAAAACTTAGATAAAGCTGCTATTTAAATACTTAGCTAGGTTGTTTATTTGAAAAATAAGACAACATCTTTGTTATAAAATTTAATTCGTGCATTCCACTTTTTAGCAAGGTGGTTCATTGTTTTTTTGCTAAAAAAACATATGTGTGTTGAGTCATCTTTGTAATGCCAAGATGAAAAATCAATCTCTTGGCTTAGTATGCTGGTCATAACTGCTAGCACGCCACCTGGGTTTAAAAGCTTAAACAACCGACTTAGCTCTTTTCCAGGCTCATCTAGGTGCTCTGCCACTTCTGTGGCTGTAATAAAATCGTATTGATTATTAAAAATATCAGGATTATTGGCGTAGTACTTATCAAATAAATCGACCGCATAGCCTTTTTCTTCAAACATCAGTGATAAGGTCGGCCCTGGACCAGAGCCAAAATCTAAGCCTTTAGCGCCTGGATTAATGCAATCCAAAACGGGGTTAAACACCCGAGACAAGAACGCACGATAATGTTCGTCTTCTGGATTATTTTGATGTAAATCGTAACGAGATTTTTCGTCAGTATTATTTAAATGAAAACGCTTTGGTGAAAATACTAATTCACACGTTGAGCAACGTAAGTAGCTCGAATTTTCTTTTGAATAATAAAGTTGAATTTTTTTAGAGCCACATAATACACAAGAGTGTTCTTGATTCATTATCTGGCGCTTAAACTAACTAGTGTGAACAAGACCCTGAATGAACATGACCATGCTCTAATTCATCTTTTGTAGCCTCTCTAACGTTTTCAATGCTTACGTTAAAGTGTAGTGTTTCGCCAGCTAATGGATGATTGGCATTAATCGTAACCGTCTCTTCGTTGATCTTTTCAACATGAACGATAAATGGATTACCCTGCTCATCTTGAGATTGAAGCTCCATGCCTATTTCTATCTTATCAATACCTTGTAAAGCTTCTTTTGGAATCTCTTGGATAGCCTCTTCATGATGAACACCGTATGCATCTTCTGGCTCAATAGATACATCACAAGTCTCGCCTATTTTTAATCCTTCAAGCGCTTTTTCTAAACCTGGAATAATATGTCCATGTCCTTGAATAAATGGCATAGGCTCTTTGCCTTTCGATGTATCAATTATCTCACCAGCATCATTTTTTAGGGTGTAGTGCATTTCAACTACTGCATCTTTTTTAATTGTCATTTTTTCTCCTTAAATTGGCCAAAGAGCCTGTGTTAATTGTTAAAAAACCTGCATTTTTACAGGTCTCTGAATTTGTCTTAATTACTAATTAGATTATATAGGAGCGCACTGTTACTTATTCAACCATCTACCCTGTGAAACCCACAATAACCATGAAGCTATAAAGGCAGCGAACAAGCCATTTTGAATCCAAGGCTCAATTGGATACTGCTTAACCGCCAAGGCCAACAAGAATAACAACAAAACACCAAATCCAGTTTTACACTTAATTCTATCTTTTTTTAGTTCGTGCCTCATGCAGTGCAAAATCACATCAACCAGGTTTTTAAAAGGGTAGATAAGTAAAAAGATGATTAGAGGGGTTAAAATTACCGATATAGCGATTGAAATTACACCATCAACATCTGACTCAACAAAACCTAAATAAGCGCCTATGTCCATACCTGCGAGCGTTGAGATAATCCAATCTCCTGGAAAAGATGCCCACTCTATGGCAGTTTGGAATAATGACTCAGTAGTTGTAACGGGATAATCTTTCATAGTAGTTATTTAGATAAAATAATTAGAATGTATTTTATTAGAGGCCTAATAAAAATGTTGTCAATATTTATAGTTTAGATAGTTAAACGCCATCGCTCTTTAACTCATACAAAATATCACTAATCTCGCACTGTGGCTTAAAATCTGGCACTATTTGAATTAAAAGTTTACGCAGCCTCTCATGATCACAACTATCAATCGCACCACTTAGCTCGTCTAATACTGGCTTTAGCTCATCCCAAGCTAGCATCTCTTCTTGTGCACGCATAATCAGTGGATTATCTGTCTCACTTACATTGTCACCAATCAGCAGCTCTTCATACAGCTTCTCACCAGCTCGCAAGCCAGTGTATTTAATCTGAATATCTCCATCAGGATGAGATTCATCTTTGACCTCTAGCCCACTTAAATGAATCATCTTCACGGCTAAATCATGAATTCGAACAGGCTCACCCATATCCAATACAAATACATCACCCCCTGTTCCCATAGCGCCTGCCTGAATCACTAACTCCACAGCTTCTGATATGGTCATAAAATAACGAATAATATCTTTATTAGTGACTGTTATTGGCCCGCCGACTTTAATTTGTTGCTTAAATAGTGGGATAACAGAGCCACTAGAGCCAAGCACATTACCAAAGCGCACCATGCTAAATTTTGTACCTGTCTGATTAGCAGATAAAGCTTGCAACACCAGCTCAGCACTGCGCTTGGTCGCACCCATGGTATTAGTTGGGCGCACGGCTTTATCGGTAGATATTAGTACAAAAGTTTCTACATTGGCATCAATCGCGGCTCGTGCACAATTAAGCGTGCCAAATATATTGTTATTCACCCCTTCGGTATTATTAAACTCCACCATTGGTACGTGCTTATACGCTGCTGCATGATAGATCGTGTCTACATCAAATTGTTTAAACACGTTATCAAGCCTGGCTTTATTATTAACACTGCCCAATATCGGATAAATATCCAGTGAGTAAATGCCAATATTAGATAGTTCTTTTTCAATGGTATAAAGCGCTAACTCACTCATCTCAAACAAAATTAGCGCCTTAGGCTCTAAGAATACTATCTGCCTACAAAGCTCTGATCCAATCGAGCCACCAGCACCTGTCACCACCACCACCTTATCGGTAATATTTTTACCCAATAAATCTTTATTAGCCTCTACCAAATCACGCCCAAGTAAGTCCTTAATACTTACCTCACGCAAATCACCAACACTGACCTTACCCTGTGCCAATTCGGCTACACCAGGTAGCATACGTACATGCACTGGATAAGGTTCTAATGTAGAAATAATAGCAAGCCGTTTAGCACGAGAAGCACTGGGCATAGCAATCAGTATCTCATCCACCTTAAGCTTAATAATAAGCTTCTCAATAGCATCTACAGAGTAAACACTTAACCCGCTAATATACTGCCCTTGTAGCTCTTTAGAGTCATCAATTAATCCAACTGGGTGATATTCATCAGAGTGCGCTAGTGCGCCAATTAACTGAACACCAGCATCACCCGCACCATATACTAAAACTCTACGCTCGTTGCTATTGCTATTGCCATTGCCATTGCCATTAAATTCAAAATTGAAAATTGAAAATTTAACATTATTACTAAGTAAAAAGCGCGCAGCAATCCGCACCCCGCTAATAGCTAATAAAGACAACATCCAATTAATCAATATAACAGAACGAGGAATGCCGTCCACCGCCACCATAAAGCCAATCACACCCCAGACTAGTGCATACAAACTCACCGCCTGCACCACAGTCCACAAAGCCTTAAAGCCAATATAGCGAATCACCGCACGATACAAGCCAAATCGCACAAAGATAATACTAGCAACAACCGGTGCGCCCAATACCACCCAGATCAAATCATCCTGTGGAAAATACCAATATCCAAGACGAATTGAAAATGATGCCAATAGTATTGACACCAACAACATAGAATCAACAAGCAGCATGATTAATTGCTTGTTGATTCTAGAAAGATTTACAACCAAATTTAACATTTAAAATTCACCATTCAACAATTGTCACTAACCATGTTAGTGATTCACTCCATTACACCCAATAACCTTTAAAAACGTCATCCATAATATCTTCATATCAAACTATAAATAATAAAGCACGCACCCCTTAACTGCACCAATTTTCAACCGTTAGCTCTTCAACTCTACAAAACTCTTTTTCATTATTAGTAACAAGAATTTTATTTTTAGATCTAACGTGTGCTGCAATCCATAAATCATTATTACCAATAATCTTGCCTTGTTTGGCAAGGGACGCTCTTATATCGGCATAATGTTCAGCTACATTATTATCAACAGACAACACGGGGATCAATTCAGTTAACTGAGAGACTAGCTGTTTAGTTTTTCTAGGGTTGTTACTTTTTGCGGCGCCATATAATAATTCTGCATGAGTAATAAGTGACATACCAACAACACCTGGCGATAAGCTTTTAAACCTCTCAAGAACTTGAATTGGATTTTCTTTAGCGATATAAATACAGATATTTGTATCTAGTATATATTTCAATATCAAAACTGTTCACGCTTTTGTGGCGCTTCGTCGACTCTTATTTCTTCAAAAAATCCTTCAGAAGAGTTTAATTCTGCAAGAATATCGAATGCTTCTGCTATATTAGTAGTTTTTTGCCTTAATACCAGCTCATTGCCGCGTTTAAAAATTTCTACTTCAGATACATTAAAGCGAAACTCTTTTGGTAATCTTACAGCCTGAGAATTTCCAGATTTAAATACTTTTGCCAACATCTTTACAACTCCTTTATATGTGTATATTTATAAGTATATACATTAAAATAAAAATGTCAAGAGATTTAGCAGTTTAGAGGTATATGTAACACAGAATCAACCAACAGCATAATTAGCTGCTTGTAGCCTCATGAAAGATTTATTACTTTATTTATCATTGTTAACTAATCCTTATTAATCGTTAAA
>CALBNC010000065.1 GCA_937896195.1 uncultured Gammaproteobacteria bacterium | reverse complement strand
GCACCCAACTGGTAATCTTAGAACGTGAATAATCAGGCAGCATGGTGGCTAAAGCGCTATCAATGCGCTGACCAATAAGACGATTTGGAATAACAATGTTTAATAAATTCATGCTCGGTATTTTACTTAGTTCTTTGTAATAAAAACTATATCACCCTTACTTCCTTTGCATTTTCCTCTGGTTGTGATATAAGACCCTTTAAAACTTCTACTAGATACATCATACGCATCTAAAACAATTTCATGCTCTCCAGAAGTAATATTCATCTTTGCATAAGAATCTGAAACGCTACCTTCAACAGTTCCTGACTTTAAGCAAGGAGAATCTTTTATACTAAATAAACCCATTAAGTTATCATTATCTTGTACAAATGTTGCACTTGCTTCGCCGCCATTTTTACCATTTGTGCTAACCCAAGTTCCTATCCAATTACCTGTAAGATTGACTTTTAGTATCTTCTTATTTGGGTCTAGTTTTTTTACTGCCAATTCCGGCTTAGATTTTGATAACCATCTATTAACTATGGGATTTGTATTAACCTTACCATGTGACTCACTATTGTCTTTTATATAAGAACCACATCCTTTTTGATTAATAACGCTCTTTATAGTTTTCAATCTATCACGAGCATTATTGTAATTTTTTTTCCATTCATCAGTAACTCTATGCATTTTAAGGTAATCATTGTTACCATGATCCCACATCGATTTTATTTCTGAATATTGCCCTCTATATTTTTTATATTTTTGCTCTACTTCTTTTCTCTCATTTGCAAGTTGGTCGCAATTTAATGCATTGTATTGAGGTTTTATTGAGTCTATTGAGGTGTTGGCACAACCTTGCACCAACAGTAAGAAAACAATCGTTAATAAAGTTGTGTATCTAATATTCATAATAACACCACCTGCGCCTTAATTTGACATAACTAAAATCAATTATAACTATAATAATTTGACATCGTGTATGGTTTTCCATATGATTGAAATAATTGAGTGGTTTGACGCAAATAAAAAAGAAAAATAAAGCTAATTTGGCGTCGCGTAAGAGATTTGAACTCCTGTTACCAGGATGAAATCCTGGGGTCCTGGGCCGGACTAGACGAACGCGACAATATGAGGTCATTATATCAACCTGTTACAATTTATAAAGCATATAAAACAACATCTTTTCTTTTTAAAAAACGTCAAATAGTCAATGCTATTTTTCTTATTTTTAAAAAGAAGATATCTCGTCTTCTACATTCTCTAAATCACAACGAGTTAATACAACAACCTCAAGTATTTTAGTTGAGAATAGTACACACAGCGCTTGAATATTTTTAATAGACGAAAAAAAACGGCTTGATTTTATAATCAAGCCGTTTAAGAGTATGGCATCGCCTAGGAGAATCGAACTCCTCTTACCAGGATGAAAACCTGGGGTCCTAACCGATAGACGAAGGCGACATAACATTTCTACTACTTCTGGTGGAGCTAAGCGGGATCGAACCGCTGACCCCGTCGCTGCCAGCGACGTGCTCTCCCAGCTGAGCTATAGCCCCAAAATTTGGTTCGTAGCAAAAGAGGTAAATTATAATGCTGAAGTTAAATTAGTCAAGCTATTATTGGTAAAATAATTGTATGAAACTACAAATAAAAACTTTTACTGAGAAGACATACACACTAGAAATTCTTTACCATATTGGCGCACTAGAAGATTCCATCCACTTTATCTTTGATCATGAGAGTAAAACTTGTGCAATTGTCGATCCTGCCTGGGATCCACAACTATTTGTTAACAGAATACAAGATAAAGGCTACACGCTTACTGATATCTGGCTAACTCATTGGCACTTTGACCACACCAATGCGGTAGATGAGTTAGTAGAAATGACGGGTGCGAAAGTCACCGCTGGTATTCATGAAATTCCCTATCTGCAAATTGAAACTTTGCCTGATACTGTTGAAGACAATGAAACCATTTTTATTGGGAAAACCCCTGCCATAATCATTAACACGCCTGGACATAGTGCTGGTGGTATAAGCTTTTTACTAGAGGGTCATATTATTGTAGGGGATACATTGTTTGTTTATGGTGCTGGCCACTGTAGCCTTCCAGGTGCAAGTATTA
>CALBNC010000064.1 GCA_937896195.1 uncultured Gammaproteobacteria bacterium | reverse complement strand
TTTTAGCTCTGATTCAACAACCTCAATATTCATAAAATATTAAAGCTGAGCAAATGCACGCCCAGCTGCATCAATGGTATCTTGAATATCTTGCTCAGAATGACTACTAGAAATAAAACCTGCTTCATAAGCTGAAGGCGCCATATATATGCCTTCTTCCAGCATTAAATGATAAAACTTCTTAAATTTTTCAACATCGCATTCTGAAGTTTGGTTGAAGTTAGTTACTGATGTCGAGTCTGTAAAAAATAATCCAAACATTCCGCCGGCAGAATTAGCTGTCATGCCAATATTGTGCTCTTTGGCCTTGGCCAAAATACCATCAGTTAGCATTTGAACTTTAGCGCCAAGCTTTTGATAAAAATTCTTATCAGCTGACAAAACATTAAGCATGGCCAAACCTGCTGACATAGACATTGGGTTGCCGGACAAGGTTCCTGCCTGATAAACAGGGCCTAGCGGCGCAATCGATGACATAATGTCATATTTACCACCAAATGCACCCACTGGTAACCCACCACCAATGACTTTGCCTAAAGTAGTTAAATCAGGGGTAACGCCATAGAGTTCTTGCGCGCCACCTAATGCCACACGAAATCCTGTCATTACTTCATCAAAAATTAGAATTACGCCATGCTCATCACAAACCTCACGCAATCCTTGTAAAAAACCATCAACTGGTGGAATACAGTTCATATTTCCAGCAACAGGTTCAACAATAATACAGGCTACTTTATCGCCCACTTCGCTTAAAGTTTCACGAACTTGCTCTAGGTTATTGTATTCAAGGGTGAGCGTATATTTGGCAAAATCAGCTGGCACACCAGGAGAGGTTGGCACACCCAAAGTTAAAGCACCTGAGCCAGCTTTAACTAACAACGAGTCAGAGTGGCCGTGATAACAACCCTCAAACTTAATAATTGTATCTCTGCCAGTATGGCCACGAGCCAAACGGATAGCGCTCATGGTTGCCTCTGTTCCAGAGCTCACCATGCGCACCATTTCAATAGAAGGAACTAACTCGCAAACCTTGGTGGCTAAAATTGTTTCAATTTCAGTTGGAGCACCAAACCCCAATCCATTTTCCAAGGTCGCTTTAACTGCAGAAACCACCACTTGATTAGCATGGCCAAGAATCATTGGCCCCCATGAACCTACATAATCGATATATTTTTTATCATCTGCATCAAATAAATAAGAGCCTTCGCCTCGAGTAAAAAATATTGGATTTCCACCAACACCATTAAAGGCACGAACTGGGGAGTTCACCCCACCTGGTATAACTTTCTTTGCTTGTTCGAATAAGATATCTGATTGACTCATATTTTCTCCTAATAATTTGAACTTATTTGTGGATATTGCTTTAAATGGGTGATGTGAGACCACACAATTAAAATATTATCCAATAATAATTTGATGTTGACACTGGTTTTTGACAAGCGAATGGCTTGATACACATCGTCCAGTAGTTTGAATAAATAATCTGATTTTGCACGCTCAGCCAACTGATTAAGTTCAACCAATCCACCTTCTTGTTGCGTTGTTTTAAGCTTAATTGCTTCAATAATTAAGTTTTGCAAACAGTGTAATACTTCCAGTTCATTACCTTCAAATATTTGTGTTTGATTAATAGTTAAGGGGTGAATAGCAATATTAAGCAATTGATTCTGATATGCTTGATAAGCAATAAAGCCACCCTCTGTTAACTCACTAAGCACTTTAAACGGCACTCCATGAGTATTTACCAGCAGCTGTGCAATATCAAAATCAGCATTTTGGGTTTCGCTGAGTTGCGCTTTAAGCCACGCTTGAGTTTTGTCATCAAAGCTGGGTGCAATATGAATATTTTGACAACGAGAAACAACAGTCATTGGCAAGTTTTGAACATTATGCGCTAAGATAATAATTAATGTATTTTCTCGTGGCTCTTCCAATGTTTTTAATAAACTATTGGCCGCATTGACAGTCATTTGATCGCCATAAAAAATCACGCCAATTTGTAAATCATCAGCCGTTTTATTTAGCGCCTCACAAAAAGCACGCACCTGGTCTATGCGAATATCTTTAGAGCGATTTTTAGTTTTTTCGTTAATTTCACCTGCTCGACAATAAATCATATTGGTGTAATTAGAGCGTCTTATTAATACTGGGTGATTGAGCTCTTCGAGGATGTTATCCCTTCTAATTATTGCATCATCCTTGAGTAAAATACCTACCAATTGCTGCATGAGTTCAAATTTTCCAATTTTTTGAGTGCCCGTAATAAGTAGTGCATGAGGTAGATGATTCTGATCAATCATTTTTTGCAGTTTAGAAAGTGCCTGATCGTGCCAAGGAAGATTCATAATATTTCTAAAATTTTCTCAATTTGGGCACTGGTATGCTCACGAGATTTCGAAGAATCAATCAGCTTAATTCGTTGTGGATATTTTTCTGAACGATCAATATACGCTTGTCTAACGCGCTCAAAAAAATCTAGCTCTTCTAATTCGATACGGTCTTTCTCACCTCTAGATTCAACACGTGACATACCCAAGTCTACGGGTATATCTAGTAGTAGCGTCATATCAGGTGTAAAGCCTTTTAAAACCCAATGCTCTAAGTGCTCAATACGTTCAATATCTAAGCCCCTGCCTCCACCTTGATAAGCATACGAAGCATCAGTGAAGCGATCACTCAATACCCAGTCTCCTTTTTCAAGAGCAGGAATAATCTTATGATGAATGTGTTCATTTCTAGCTGCAAACATAAGTAATAACTCACTATCAGCATGCATTGATTTAGTTGTGGTACTGAGTAATAGTTCACGAATTTTCTCACCCAAGTCAGTTCCACCGGGCTCTCGCGTTAAAACAACGTTAACTCCCTTTGCCTCTAAATAGTCACAAATAAATTTTATTTGTGTACTTTTACCAGCGCCTTCAACGCCATCTATAGTGATAAATTTTCCTTTTTGCATGGGTTTTATTTTAGATACTTCTTGATATTAATAAGATGTTGTTTATAAGTTTTTGCAAATGCATGGGTACCGTCTTTTTTTGCCACAAAATATAAATAATCAGACTTCAAGGGATGCGTGGCTGCCCGTAAAGATTCTAGGCCAACTGAGCCAATTGCCCCTGGTGGCAAGCCCTTGTGTCGATAGGTATTGTATGGACTTTTAAACCACAAATCTTTCTTGTTTAACTTACCTGTATAGGCATCTCCCAAAGCATATGCAACCGTTGGATCTGTTTGCAGACGCATACCTATTTTTAAGCGATTCATAAATACACCTGCAATCTTTGACTTTTCCGCATCGTTAGCTGTTTCTTTTTCGATCAGCGATGCTAGTATCAGAGCTTGATCTGCATTTTTTAATAACAAGTCTTCAGCTTTATCATTCCACGCTTTTGATAATTTATCTTGTAATAAAGCATGCGATCTATTTAAAACGCTCAACACGCTATCTGCATAATTAATTTGATATGTGTCTGGCCAAAATTTTCCATCATAGGGCGCTTTGGCAGTCGTCTTTCGCAAAACTTTCTCAAAGGAAAGTTGAGAAGTTAAAGCTGGATTCTGACTTAATAATTGGTAATACTCTTGAATAGTTTGACCTTCTATTAAGGTAATTTTTCGAGTGGCTACTTGAGCTTTAGAAAAATCGTCCAGTAAACTTAAAACACTTGTATTCGAATTAACATCGTAATGGCCTGATTTTAATTCACCATCAATTCTTAGTAGTTTTGCTGTCCAAACCACAAACTGTGCTGAATTAACTAAGCCATAGCGTTTTAGACTATTAGCGGTAGAGTGAATAGTGGCACCCTGAGGAAGTTGATAAACAAATGGTTTGACCGTGTTTATCTTGTTAGCCCAAAACGACCAAGCAACCAGCAAACTCAAAGCGATAATCAGCCAGCTTTTAAAAAATCTTTTTTTAGGCTTTAATACAATCGAATTTTCGGGCTTAGATAGGTGCTCATTTAAACTATCTAGTATTTGATCAGTAAACTGATGCTGGGAATATTTCTGTTCATTAATTTGGCTAATGCATTTAATTCCCATCACACTATTACTAATAAATATCTCGTCACAGGCTAATAATTCTGCAACACTTAATCGGCAAATTTCTACCGATAAGCCAAGTTTTCTTGCCAATTCAATAATTACTTGTCGTCTTGTGCCTTCAATACCGCACTCATTTAAACCCGGGGTTAATAGTACGCCATTCTTGATAGCAAAAATATTACCTTGAGTAACAGAAACGACCTGAGCTTGCGGGTCAAGCATAATACATTCTTGGGTCTTAATATTTGTACGAGCAAGAATTTGCTCCAAACGGTTGCAATGTTTAACTTCAGATAGCATCTGATTCGTTGCGTATCCACTATCGCAAAGACTTAATGTGTAATCCTTTGGAAGATCAGGCGCCTTTGAGACCATGACAATACGAGTAGGAGTGATAGACTTATCATATCCATAGCCTCTGAATGTTTCACCACGGGACAGTATAATTTTGACCACCGCATTATCTAATTTGGCCATAAAGACAGCTTTAGCAATCTCTTTTATCCAAACTGAACGCGCAATTGGTGATATCTTTAGTCGCTTAGCACCTTTCTCTAATCGCTTAAAGTGCGCCTCTGCTAAGATCAATTTATGATCAACAACCAAACAGGTTTCGAACAAGCCATCGCCAAATTGCACCAGACGATTAAATACGCTCAGTTTGGTTTGATCTTTTCCATTAATTAAGATGATACGATTCATGTGCAAGTATTATAATTCAGTGCATCTATAAAATAACACTTATGAAAAAAACGCTTTATCAATTTGCCCACAATTTGACGGACAGTGCAAAAGATTTAGCGCCAATTGTGCTGGTTATTGCTTTTTTTCAAATTATCGTCATTCAACAACCCATTCCCGATATTGACAATATTATCATAGGTGCTGGGTTTGTACTTATCGGTCTTACGTTTTTTATCCATGGACTTAAGCTGGGCTTATTTCCTATTGGTGAAGTGCTAGCCTTTTCTTTTGTTAAAAAAGGCTCCATCACTTGGTTATTGGTTTTTTCTTTTGCTCTTGGATTTGGCGCCACAATTGCCGAGCCAGATTTAATAGTTATGGCTAATGAAGCAGCTAAAGTTGCCCAATTTGGTGGCATCATAACCTCTGATGTCGAACTTGATCATTATGCTCAAACTTTGAGATATACGGTGGCTATTGCTGTAGGACTATCGGTTGTTATTGGTGTCATTAAAATTCTTAAAGGCTGGCCTATTCAATACTTAATTATCAGTGGCTATCTAATGGTTGTGCTGATGACACTCTTAGCACCAGATTTTATTATTGGCATTGCTTATGATGCAGGTGGTGTAACTACAGGGCCAATAACTGTTCCCTTGCTAACCGCATTAGGGGTTGGACTGAGTAGTAGTATCCGTGCTAGAAATCCACTCATTGATGGATTTGGTATGATTGCAATTGCCTCATTGTTACCCATCATTGCTGTCATGTTATTTGGTATCTTTCAATGATGTCATTACCGCATCATTTTTTAGAAACATTTTTGGCAGTAGCGCCCATTGCGGCTATTTTATTTATTTTTCAACTAGGAATTTTAAAGCAAAAAATTCCGCACTTAAAGCGCATTATTACGGGGTTTGTTTTAGTTTGGATTGGACTTACTTTCTTAATCATTGGCCTGGAAAAAGCATTATTTCCACTTGGAAAAATCATGGCAATACAACTCACATCAAATGATTTAGTGAGCAACCCTTTGAATTGGTATGATTACTATTGGGTTTATATCTTTGCAGGATGTATTGGTTTTGCCACCACCATTGCAGAGCCATCATTATTAGCAGTAGCTATTAAGGCTAATCAAGTTTCAGGTGGTTTTATCAAGATTAAAGCATTACGCGTCATAGTTGCCATTGGAGTTGCCATTGGAATTGCACTAGGTAGCTTTAGAATTGTTGTTGGACTTCCCCTGCAATATTTCATTATTGGTGGCTATATACTGGTTTTAATCCAAACTTATTTTTCACCAAAAAGTATTATTGCATTGGCTTATGATACAGGTGGTGTAACAACTTCCATTGTTACAGTGCCTATTATTGCCGCTCTAGGGCTTGGATTGTCTGGCGCTATAGATGGGCGAAATCCATTAACTGATGGCTTTGGTTTAATAGCTTTTGCCTCCCTTTTCCCCATCATGAGTGTCCTTGCTTATGTGCAAATTATTCATTTTTTCAACCATGACAAACCCAATTAATAACAGGAGGCATTTATGCATTTTAAATTGATTATCGCTTTTGTTGATAGCGACAAAACTGATAGAATTCTTGAGGCGACTAGAAAAAAAGGCGCCACAGGATCCACTATCATCTCTCAAGCCCGAGGAGAAGGGCTTGAGCATACTAAAACATTTTTAGGATTAAGTCTAGAAACACCCAGAGATGTATTATTATTACTTGTAGAACAACACCTTGCTAGAGAAATATTAGAAAGTGTTGCAGATGCAGGTGACTTTGAGGCAAACTCTAAAGAGGGTATTGCTTTTCAGATAGATGTTGAAGATGCCGTTGGTGTCATGCATCAAATTCAGGCATTAGAACAGACTATAGAGGAGAAAATATAATGAGTAATGAGACACAAAAAAATACACCTACACTTGTCAAAGACATTATGTGGACACAAGTTGATATTGTTGACAGTAAGACCACTGTTAAGCAAGCGCTTACTGATATGAAATACAAAAAAACTAAAATGTTATTAGTGGAAAAATCTCATGATTATGATGAATATGGAGTCGTCTTAATTGCCGATATTGCTTCTAAAGTTATCGCTAAAGATCGTGCATTAGACCGCGTCAATATTTATGAAATTATGAATAAGCCGGCCATGTCGGTTCATCCACACATGGATATTCGCTACTGTGCTGAACTATTAACTCACTTCAATTTATCTAGATGTCCAGTACTAGATAATGGAAAAATTGTTGGCGTTATTAGCTTAACCAGTATTGTTTTTAATGGATTAAGGTCTGTATAGTGTTATATCTTTAACATTATGGTTAACTATGGTGCTAAAATCTATGATTCATATCAAGCATGTACAATCTAAAAAAAGGAGATAAAAATGGGTGGAATAATTAATTTAATCAAATGGGTATTAATCGCAATCGGTGCGATTGCAGCTTACTACGCAGTGACATTACAAGTTCAATACGGGGTAACTTCTAAAATTATCAGTGAAATGGTTTCACCAACTTTACATGAAGACGCAATGGAAAAAGTCTACATGCCAATGACTAATACATTATTAGACACTGGTGATATCACTATGGCCTCTATTGTGCGTGTTAAAGTAGCTGATGATGTATCAAATGCAGATGTTGAAGAAGCTATGGAAAGTATTGCGACCGCTGAGGGTATTCGTTCAGTTGGCATGCTTCCTCTATCTGAAATGGTTGAGTTACAAACGGGTGAAAAGCAACGTTTCTTAAAAATCTACCAGTATTGCTCTCCACGTACTGCGATGACAATGGTTGATCATTCAGATGCATTCTCTGCTTACCTACCTTGTCGTTTAGCACTTATTGAAGACAAAGAGGGTCAAAGATGGTTGTACACATTAGACATGAATGCTATGATTTACGGTGGTGCACCATTGCCAGATTTCTTACTTGAAAAAGCACTAGAAGTTAAGCGTGTCATTACAGCAATTCAAGATGGTGGTGCAGAAGGCAACTTCTAAACGACTAAAAATTCAGTTAAAAACCGCCCAATTGGGCGGTTTTTTTTGATCTAAAATAAGATTATGAAACCTACTTATCACGAACTAGAATTTAACATTACTTGTATTGATACTGAGCATATGCGAAAAGATTTTGTAGCTGCTTATTTAATTGAACATAATGGTCGAGCTGCCTTTGTTGATACTGGCTGTTACTTGTCAGTACCCAACCTATTAGCCACCTTAAAAGAAAAAAACATAGAGGTCGAAGCCGTTGATCATATTATTCTCACGCATATTCACTTAGATCATGCGGGTGGTGCTGGTGAGTTAATAAAACACTTGCCCAATGCTAATGTTCTGGTTCATGAGCGCGGTGCTCAACATTTAATTGACCCTTCCAAATTGCGGGCTGGTGTGATTGGTGTCTATGGAGAATTATTCTTTAAACAGTTTTTAGGTGACCTAATCCCCATTCCATCAAACAAAGTTGTTATTGCAAAAGATGGAGATATTATTAGTTTAGGTGGAAGAATTTTAAAATTTATCGACACACCTGGTCATGCTAGACATCATTTATGTATTTGGGATGAACAGTCTAGAGGTATTTTTTCTGGTGATACACTAGGAGTGAGTTATCGTGAATTTGATACTGAACAAGGTGTGTTGATTTTTCCACCGACGACACCCGTACAATTTGATCCTCAGGTTTGGATTGGTACGGTTAATAAACTACTAATGCTTAAGCCAAAATTTGCTTATTTAACTCATTTCAACAGGATAGAATTTACAAAAGAATCTGCTGACATGCTTAACCAACATATCAATGGTTTTGTTGCTATCGCTAAAAAATCAGCTGATGAGGAAAGTCGTCATAAGGTTATTAAAGACTCATTGCTTAAATATTTACTTAATATCGCAACTCAACATGGTGTTGAACTTGATGAGCAACAACAAATTAAATTATTTAAAGGTGACTTGGAAATCTGCGCCCAGGGCTTGGGTGTTTGGCTAGATAAAGAGGCTCAAAAATAAGAGCAACAGTAGTCGGTTACTTCTTTCACTTGTAATTTAAAGCTTGAATCTTTAGCAACCTTAAAAGATGAACCTTTGGCAAATGTCTGCCAATCATTCTCACCTGGCAACAATACATCCATTTCTCCCGCCTGAATTTCCATTAGTTCATTCTCATCAGTTCCGAACTCATAATCACCCGGCATCATGATTCCCAGGGTCTTTTTTGAGCCATCTGCGAATACTACAACTCTCGATGTCACCTTGCCATCAAAATAAATATTAGCAGCTTTAATTACTTCTACATTTTCAAAACTTGACATATTATTTCCTTATTTAGCGCGGTCTAGAATATATTGCGTTAATAGTGGCACAGGTCTTCCTGTTGCGCCTTTTTTAGCGCCACTTACCCATGCGGTACCTGCAATATCTAAATGTGCCCAGCGATAATTCTTGGTATATCTGGCTAGGAAACAAGCTGCTGTTACACTGCCTGCTTCACGCCCACCAATATTACCCATGTCAGCAAAATTAGATTTAAGTAATTCATCATATTCATCATCAAGTGGTAGCTGCCACGCGGTATCTAGAGACTCCTTTCCTGCAGAAATTAAATCATTCGCTAAGTCTTGATCATTAGCCATTAGTCCACAATGATGCTTTCCTAATGCCACAATCACTGCACCAGTTAGAGTTGCTGTGTCAATCACAACTTCTGGATTAAATTTCTCAACATAGGTTAATGCATCACACAAAATTAAACGCCCTTCTGCATCTGTATTTAAAATCTCGATGGTTTGCCCTGACATTGAAGTAACCACGTCACCAGGTTTTGAAGCATTATGTGCAGGCATATTCTCAACAGCTGGAACAACTATGGTTAGGTTTAGCTTGGGTTTCATTTCAGCAATAGCACGCATTGTTCCGATCACAGAAGCAGCGCCACACATGTCATATTTCATTTCATCCATACCAGCGCCAGGTTTAAGTGAAATACCACCACTATCAAACGTAACACCTTTACCTACCAATACAATCGGCTTTGAATTTGCATCGCCTTTATAACTTAAGCTAATTAGCTTTGGCGGCTCAATTGAACCTTTTGAAACAGACAACAACGAACCCATACCTAATGCAGACATATCAGATTCTTCTAAAATTTCACACTCAAGATCAAACTCTTTAGCTAAGTCTTGCGCCGTTTGCGCCAAGTAAGTTGGCGTACAAATATTTGAGGGTAGATCTCCTAAATGGCGTGCAAGTTTCATGCCACTCGCGATAGAGCTGCCCTGAAGTAGCTCATGAGCATCATTGTGTGTAGATTGAATAGCAATATTTTCAAGAGTACCTGTTTTTTCCTGCGCGCCCACTTGCTGGATTTCATAATCGGCATCTTTTAGAACTCTTGCTGAGACTTTATGAGTCCAGCTTTCATCGAAATTTTCAATATCAACCTGAGCAACCATAGCACTCTTTGTTTTGGTTGAGCTTAATATGCCACTTGCAGCTGTTAATGCTTTGATGTAATTTTTAGCATTATTTGGCAAATCACCTAAACCTACAACTAGCACCTTACTAGCCTTAAAGCCCTGAACTAGGCTAAGTAATAACGTTGCTCCCGGCTTTGATTCAAAATGATTCAACTCTATCAATTGCTGAATATTGACATCGTTAAAAGTGACCTCTGAATTAGAAAAAACAACCACTGTATCGCCGTCAAATTTTTGTATTTGTGTATTAATTAATGAGAATTCCACATCACTTCCTAAATAAAAAAATATATTGGCGATATTCTACCTAAAAAGGTAAAATTTATTCATTTTTCCATTATATTTTTATCATGATTAAATCTCTATTACTAGTTATTGCACTTTTATCTAACTCAGCATTCGCCACAAAAGATGAAGTCATTCAAAATTTAAGTCGCTTCTTTGATGGAATCGATAAAAAAGATATTACCGATTCACCTTTTAAAGGCGTGTATGAAGTAATCACTTACAATCCAATTGACTCTATGTTGATTTCTGAAGATGGTCAATACTTAATTCAAGGCGATGTGATCAATATAAAGACTAGAAGTTTAATTCAAAAAAGTAGCAAAGTCAAAAACTTAAAATTAGCACTCATCAATACTATCAAAGATAGCGATAAAATTATCTACAAAGCTCAAAATGAAAAATATCAGGTTCATGTATTTACTGATGTTGACTGTCCTTACTGTAGACGACTACATAACAGCATAGGGCAGATGAATGATTTAGGTATTAGTGTGAAATATCTTGCCTCTCCTCTGGCTTCATTACACCCTAAGGCCCAAGCTAAGATGCAAAAAATCTGGTGTGCAGATGATAGAAATCAAGCTATGGATGATTATAATGATAGCGGCACTATTGTTGACGCTCCTAATTGTGATAATCCGGTTGCCGATCAATTAGCCATTTCTAAACAACTAGGCGTTACAGGTACGCCGGCTATTTTCTTATCAGATGGCACTCATTTACCTGGCTTTTTGCCTGCTGATAAGTTATTAAGCAAGATCCTAGTAACTCTTGGAAAATAGCAATGTACGCCTTGTTGCTTTAGATGCAATTTGTTGGGTTGTTTTAGAAAAAAAATCACTTTCTGCCTTTGTCTATCCTGATCAAAATAGTTCACTAACCAAGTCATTGGTTTTTGGAACCATTCGTTTTTATCATCAACTGAATGATATTGTTACTGATTTACTTAAGCATTCTTTAAAAAAAGAAGACCTAGATATTCATTGCCTTATTTTGCTAGGCGCCTATCAAATACTGCATTCCAATATAGCAGCACATGCCAGTATTTTTGAAACAGTTGATGTGGCCAATACCATTGATAAACCCTGGGCTAAGGGTTTGGTCAATGCCATACTCAGGCAAATTGATCGAGATAAGGGTAAGCTGCTAAGTGAAAAACACGCATCACATCCAACTTGGCTAGTTAAAAAAATTAAACAATACTACCCTCAAGACTTTGAACAAATATTTAAGCAAAACAATACTCAGGCACCGATGACTATTCGCGTTCATCCTGATTTTCAGCTTGATAAATATCAACAACAACTTAGTGAATGCGGTATCACCACTCAGAAGATTAAAATTGCACCTCAAGCGCTTGTTTTAGATCAGGCAACTAGTGTCTTTAACTTGCCAGAATTTGAGTCTGGTGCTTGTTATGTTCAAGACGGCTCGGCACAACTATCTGCTACTTTATTAGATCCACAAAATCATGAGTATATTCTTGATGCTTGCAGTGCTCCTGGTGGAAAAACCACGCATTTATGTGAACTAGCGCCCAAAGCTTCTATTGTAGCAATTGACAGCGATGAGTATAGACTGGAGCGTGTGCAAGAAAACCTTCAACGTTTTAATATTAGCTCTGTTAAAGTTATTCAAGGCCAAGCTCAACAATATGATTGGTGGGATGGTGAATTATTTGACAAAATATTGTTAGATGCGCCTTGTTCAGCTACTGGTGTCATCCGAAGGCATCCTGATATCAAACTGCTTAGAAAACCCAAAGATATTGCAGCGCTAGTTACTTTGCAACAACAAATATTAGAAAACTTATGGACCATGCTTAAACCTGGTGGTACATTATTATATGCTACCTGTTCGATTTTAAAAACTGAGAATGAACAGCAAATAACACGATTTTTAGAGTCTCATGAAGATGCTAAAGAAACCAAAATAGACTTAGATTGGGGTATTAAAACCTCTGTAGGAATACAACAACTCCCAATCCATAATTTTGATGGATTTTATTACGCTAAACTACAAAAAGCGGTAGAATAGCTTTGCCTTTAATATTAAAGGCACGATAACTCTTGGGGGAGAATCATGAAAAAAATATTACTTAGTATCGTAACTTTGTTGTTTGTCTTTAACGTGCAAGCAGCCAATCCAAAATACGTCATTCAAGTGAGTACTGACGATGCCAGAACACAAAAAATTGTGCTTAACAACGCTGCAAATTTACAAAAATACTATGGCGCTGGTAAGGTCGATATCGAAATTGTGGCTTATGGCCCAGGTTTAGGCATTCTAACAACTGGCAGTAAGAATGCAAGTCGTGTTGAAAAAATGGCCATGAATGATGTTACTTTTAGCGCTTGTCAAAACACCATGAATGGCTTTAAGAAAAAGACGGGTCACTTTCCAGAACTAACAGATGGTGTTGGAAAAACGCCTTCTGGCGTTGTTCGTATTGGAGAATTACAACAGCAAGGTTATTCTTATATCCGCCCTTAAGCTTGCTAATATTACTTCAATAAAAAAGACGCTTAAAGCGCCTTTTTTATTGGGTGTTATTACTTCTCTAAAGCAATATCCAATACTTCATCAATCCATTTAACTTTGATCACATTCAGCTGGCCTTTAATTTTCTCAGGCACCTCAGAGAGTTCACGTTCGTTATCATCAGGAATGATGACCGTCTTAATGCCGCCACGAAGTGCGGCCAACATTTTTTCTTTAAGGCCGCCAATGGGAGTGATTTCACCACGTAGTGTGATTTCACCGGTCATTGCCACATCTGCTTTTACTTTTCTACCCGTTAAAACAGATACTAGCGCTGTACACATTGCTGCACCAGCACTTGGTCCGTCTTTAGGGGTGGAGCCATCGGGAACGTGAATATGAATATCCAGCTTTTCCTGGAAGTCATCGGCAAGGCCTAATTCTTTAGCACGAGTTCGTGTGACACTCATAGCAGCCTGAATAGACTCCTTCATAACATCGCCCAACTGGCCTGTGTAATTTAGCTTGCCTTTACCTTTGTAAGCCGTTGCTTCAATGGTTAATAAATCACCACCTACTGAAGTCCAGGCAAGACCTGTAACTTCACCAACTTGATTATTTTCTTCTGCCAAACCAAAGCGGAATTTTTTAACACCAAGATACTTTTCTAAATTTTTATCAGTAATGGTTGCCTTAGTTTTTCGCTTCTTTAATACGACCTCTTTCACAACTTTTCGACAAATAGTACTGATGGTTCTGTTTAACCCTCGAACACCGGCTTCACGAGTGTAATATCGAATAATATCCAAAATAGCGGAATCTTTAAAGTTAATTTCACTCGTTCTTATGCCGTTACCCTCCATGGCTTGTTTAATCAAATGACGCTTAGCAATTTGCACTTTTTCGTCTTCTGTATAACCTGCCAGTTCGATAATTTCCATTCTGTCTAACAGTGGCTGAGGTAGATCTAACGAGTTGGCTGTTGCTACAAACATCACTTGAGAAAGATCGTAATCTACTTCAAGGTAATGATCATTAAACGTATGATTTTGCTCTGGATCTAGCACTTCTAACATGGCACTTGATGGATCGCCACGATAGTCACTGGCCATTTTTTCAATTTCATCAAGTAAAAATAAAGGGTTCTTTACTTTAATCTTTTGCATTTTCTGAATAATCGAGCCTGGCATGGCACCAATATAAGTACGCCTGTGGCCACGAATTTCTGCCTCATCACGAACACCACCTAAAGCCATACGCACGTATTTACGATTAACTGCTCTGGCAATTGATTCACCTAAAGAAGTTTTTCCAACGCCAGGAGGGCCTACTAAACATAGAATATTAGCCTTGTTGTGTGAAACACGTGTTTGCACTGCTAAATGCTCCAAGATGCGCTCTTTTACTTTGTCTAGGCCGTAGTGATCATCATCAAGAATTTTTTGCGCCTTTTTAAGGTCTTTATTGATAATAGTTTTCTTTTTCCAAGGAACGTCACACAAATTTTCAATATAGGTACGAATGATAGAGGCATCGGACGATTGAGAAGACATGCGTGATAATTTCTTAAGTTCGCTTTGTGCCTTCTCTTTAGCATCTTTAGGCATTTTCGCTTTATTAATGCTTAACTGTAACTCTTCAATTTCACTTTCATCTTCTGCTTGGCCCAGCTCTTTTTGAATCGACTTCATTTGCTCATTCAAATAATAATCACGCTGGTTAGAATCCATTTGCTTGCGCACACGTGATTGAATCTTTTGCTCTGTATCGAGCACTTCTATCTCACTTTGAATGACTGTTAAGATTTTATCAAGCCTTGCTTGCGAATTATTTCCACCCAATAAAGCTTGCTTCTCTGAAACTTTTATAGATAAATTAGCAATAATAACATCACTGAAACGCTCAACATCGCTTACATCTTTAAGCATTTTTAAAACCTCTTCAGGGATTTTCTTATTCAGCTTTATGTATTTTTCAAAACTTTCTAAAGCTAATTTCATTATCGCTTTAACTTCTATTTCGTTGTCATCTTCTAAGCTGAGATCGCTTAGGCGCACTTCACTATAATCTTCAAGCTCAACGATCGCTTCAATTTTTGCACGTTTGACACCTTCCACTAAAACTTTAATAGTGCCGTCTGGCAGTTTTAGCATTTGAAGGATGGTTGCTAGCGTACCCACTTCATGCAGGTCACCAAATTGAGGATTCTCAACTTTATCATCTTTTTGAGTAACTACGAAGACGTATTTATTGGTACCCATTGCCTGGGTAATAGCATTAACCGATGTTTTTCTACCGACAAATAATGGCATCACCGTATGCGGAAACACAACTACATCTCTAAGGGGTAGTAACGGAACGCTTTCAAGTTTTAAATCAATCTCTTCTACTTCTGACTTTGTTCCCATAACAGCTTAACACCTTTCTTGTTTAATAATTTAGATAGATAGTGGTGAGTGACGTTAATTTCAAGTATCCACTGTCCAAAATCATCCACCTTTTCGTTGTGGATATAGCCAATATCATATATTTCACTACGGATATGGGCACTCTTAACATCTAGCTCTATTTTGGCTCGTGTCATCATACCACTGAGCTGTTCTGCTAATGCTTGATATAGTAAATCGATTCCCTCTCCAGTTTGGCTAGAAATCCAAACTCGATATACCCTGCCTGATTCGTCACGATCTAATCGTGGCGTAAAATTATCTAAGCAGTCAATTTTATTCATCACCAAAATAGTTGGAATTTTGCCGGCACCGATTTCTTCGATAATTTCCTCAACTTGGCCGATTTTTTCAATATTATATTCATCGGCCGCATCAACAATATGTAGCAGCACATTAGAACGCTTAGTTTCCTCTAGAGTTGATTTAAAAGCATCAACCAGGTCATGCGGAAGGTCTTGAATGAAACCTACTGTATCAACAATTACGGCCTCCCCCGAAGCCGGCAATATAACTCGCCTAATGGTAGCGTCCAGTGTTGCAAATAACTGATCATGGGCAAATACTTTCGCATCAGTCAGTGTATTAAACAAAGTGGATTTTCCAGCATTGGTGTAGCCTGCCAAAGCAATCATGGGTAACTCGTTTTTAACTCGAGATTTACGCCCTAGGTCTCTTTGCTTATGTACTTTATCTAAGCGCCTAGTAATATTTTTAATACGTACGGCGATTAAACGCTTATCAGTTTCTAATTGCGTTTCACCAGGTCCACGCATACCAATACCACCTTTTTGCCTCTCTAGATGAGTCCAACCACGAACCAAGCGTGTTGATAAATGCCTAAGTTGCGCAAGCTCTACTTGGAGCTTACCTTCAAATGAGCTTGCTCTTAATGCAAAAATATCCAAGATAAGACCGGTGCGGTCCATCACTTGGCATTGCAATGTTTTTTCTAGATTACGCTCTTGGGAAGGAGTTAATTCAGATGAGAAAATCACCAGATCAAGCTCAAGCTCTTGCACCATTTGTGCAATTTCATCCACTTTACCCGTACCAATAAAATATTGGGCCTTGGTCGAATTTCGATTAACTTGAATGGTTTCGAGGATAACCAATCCTGAGGATTGGGCTAATTCCTTAAATTCGGATTTAGCATTATGAATATTTCGAGTACTAGGGAGCTCAACGTAAACCAATAAGGTTCTTTCACCTTGGCCTACTGCATCTTTTTGGCGATCAAATAATTCCAATATAAAGTAGTCTAGCTGACTTTTTTATCTGATTTTTTCTTCTCAGACTTGTAAACGATAAGAGGTTCTTTCTTAGTTTCAACTGTTGATTTATCAATAACTACTTCTGAAACACCCTTTAAAGAAGGAAGCTCAAACATAGTATCTAACAACAAGTCTTCTAAAATAGAGCGTAAACCACGAGCACCAGTTTTGCGCTTAATGGCAAGCTTGGCAATAGCAAGTAGTGAGGTCTTTTTAAAGGTTAGCTTGACGGATTCTAATTTGAAGATTTCCTGAAATTGCTTAACGACTGAGTTTTTTGGCTTAGTTAAAATTTCTACCAATGCGGCTTCATCCAATTCACCTAGCGCAGTTTGCACCGGCAATCGGCCCACTAATTCTGGAATCAAGCCAAACTTAATCAAATCTTCTGGTTGAATTAAATCAAATAAATCGGTTAATGTTTTCTTTTTATTATTGTCTTTAACGGCTGCAGAAAAACCAATGCCTGTTACCTTCTCAACACGTCGATTAATAATGGCATCCAGCCCATCAAATGCACCGCCGCAAATAAATAAAATCTTTGAGGTATCAACATCAATGGTTTCTTGATTAGGATGCTTACGTCCACCTTGAGGTGGAACTGAAGCAACTGTACCTTCAATTAGCTTAAGCATGGCTTGTTGAACACCTTCACCTGATACATCACGGGTGATGGATGGTGAATCAGAACGACGAGAAATTTTATCAATTTCATCAATAAAAATAATGCCGCGCTCTGCACGCGCAGGATCAAAGTCACATTTTGATAATAGATTCTTAATAACGTTTTCAACGTCATCGCCCACATAGCCAGCTTCTGTTAATGTTGTTGCATCAGCTACGGCAAATGGTACATCCAAAATACGTGCCAAAGTTTGCGCTAATAATGTTTTGCCCGAGCCTGTTGGGCCAATCATAAGGATGTTGGACTTATCCAACTCCACATCATTTGAGATGTAGTCATTCTTTAGACGCTTATAGTGGTTATAAACAGCGACTGATAAAACCTTTTTAGCATGCTCTTGACCAATAACATAATCGTTTAAAAAATCACGAAGCTGGATCGGGGTATAGTCCCAATCCTTATATTCTTCAGTAACCTCTTTAATCGCTTGCTCTTCAATCAGATCATGGCAAGATTCAATACATTCATTACAAATATAGACACTAGGGCCTGCAATTAAACGTTCAACCTCAGATTTTGCCTTGCCACAAAATGAACAAGAAAGTTCTTTTTTATCAACTGCCATAATGATTATCGCTTATCAATAACCTTGTCAATCAGGCCGTACTTAGCCGAAGCTGCTGCTGACATAAAGTTATCTCTATCTGTGTCTTTTTGAATAGACTTTAGGCTTTGGCCTGTATGGGTTTTTAAAATGTTATTTAGCTTTTCTCTGACAGTTAAAATTTCTTTGGCATGAATATCGATATCACTTGCTTGGCCAGAAAAACCACCTAAAGGCTGATGAATCATCATCCTAGCATTTGGCAAGGCAAAACGTTTATCTTTGGCACCTGCTGTTAGTAACAAAGCACCCATTGATGCAGCTTGGCCAATACACAAAGTAGAGACATCTGGCTTAATAAACTGCATGGTGTCATAAATTGCCAACCCTGCTGTGACTGAACCACCTGGAGAGTTAATATATAAATGGATATCTTTGTCAGGATTTTCAGACTCTAAAAATAACAACTGGGCAACTACTACGTTAGCCATATAATCTTCTACTGGACCTACCAGAAAGATAATACGTTCTTTTAAAAGGCGCGAATAAATATCGTACGATCGCTCTCCGCGGGCAGATTGCTCCACCACCATTGGTATTTGATTCAGATTATTAATACCCATTTAGTTTTAGCCTCGCTCAGTAATTTCTGTAAATTTCTTTTTAACGATCTTAATTTTAGCGCTTTCTAAAATTTTCTCTTGAACCATTTTTTCAACAATCATCAATTCAACGCTTGATTTTCTTGAAACATCTTCGTTGTAATATTCAACCATTTGCTGGGCATTTTCACCGTAAGATTGTGACATTTCTTGAATTCGAGCATCAATTTGCTCCATGTTAGCTTGCATTTGATTATCGCTGGCAATTTGCCCAACTAGTAAACCTAGCTTAACACGTCGCTCTGCTTCGTCATTAAATAGTGAAGCTGACATTTCCATTTGAGGCGTTTGACCTTGTTGCTGCATACGCTCTTGCATTTCAGCTAATAAGTTTTGCGCTTCACCATCAATACTTCCTTGAGGAACGTCAAATTCATTAGCTGATGCTAAAGCATTAAATAATGAGTCTTTATTAAGCTGCTCAATACGTCCATCAATTTCAGTACGCATTTGCTCTTTCATGCTAACTAACAATGCATCCATATCCTTCTCGCCAAACTTCTTGGCGAATGCTGCGTCTAACTTAGGCTCTTTTGGTGAGCTTACTTCATTAATCGTAATAACAAATTGAACTGGCTTTCCTGCTAAATGAGTCGCATGATAGTCATCAGGGAAGTTCACGTCAAGATTAACTATTTTGCCTGCAGCAACACCAGTCACACTCTCTTCAAAGCCGGGAATCATTGTACCTTTGCCTAATACCATTTTAAAATCTTTAGCTTCACCACCTTCAAAAGCTTCGCCATCAATAGTTCCGATAAAGTCCATCGCTACGCGATCGCCTTCTTTAGAAGCGCGCTTAACTGGCTTAAACTCGATCATTTGTTCTTGCAAGCCGTTTAATGTTTTCTCTTCATCAGCTTTAGTAATGTCAACTGTAACTTGCTCAACTTCTAATTTAGAGAAGTCTGCAATTTTTACTTCTGGAAATACTTCAAATTCAACCGTGTAAGAAAAATTAGTCTTACCTTTTGAGTCAACTTTACTCACAGAAGGACGGGCTGCAGGCGTTACTTTTGCATCAGTCAATGCTTCAACTAAAGTTTCATTAACAATTTCATTAATCGCATCAGACTTAGCATTATCACCAAAACGTTTCTTTACCATTGAGACAGGAACCTTGCCTTTTCTAAAGCCATCAATACTCACTTGAGAGGCCATTGTCTTTACAATTTTGTCAACTTTTTGATTAAAAGTATCGATTGGTACATCTACTGTTAATGATCTTTTTAGACCTTCTAATGTTTCTAGTGAAGTTTTCATGCGTATTAAGTCCGTCTCTTTGTTTATATAAAACGCATAATTATACCTAAATTGCAGACAATAAAAAAGGCAGTAAAAACTGCCTTTTTTATGGGTTTAGAAATCGTCTTTAATTCAAGCCAGCAATGTACTGAGACAATGCTTCAATTTCTATATTATTTAAGTCTTTAGTAAACACAGTCATCATTTTGCGATCATCATTGTCTCTAGCAGGTGATTTTGCATCTGTCTGAGTATTAATAGACACTTGACGGAATGCTTTCAACTGCTTTGCTGTGTAAGCAGCATGCTGAGAAGCGAGCGCTGGAAAGCCAGCCGATGGAATGCCAGCACCTTTAGGGCCATGACATGCCATACAAGCAGCAATACCTCTAGATTTATCACCACCACGGTAGAGTTTTTCACCAAGTGCGATGTTAGCTGCTTTACTAGCAACACCTTGAGCAATCGCTTGCTTAGAGAAGTGTGCGGATAAATCTGCCATATCTTCTGGGGTTAAAACTGCCACAATACCTGCCATTAATCCATCTTGACGCGTATTCGATTTAAAATCTTTAAGCTGTTTAAAAAGGTATTTTTCACCTTGCCCCGCTAGCTTAGGAAAAATTGGCACCATTGAATTACCATTAACGCCATGGCATGCTATGCAGGTTACAGACTTAGTCTTTCCTTTAGCCGCATCACCTGCAGCTAAAGTGTTAGTGGAAATAAAGGCTAAAGCCATCGAAAAGATCAGTGCTAACTTATTCATAAGGTATCTCTTTTTATAAAAAAATAAGCCGATATTATACGTTAATATCGGCTTATTAAATTTACGTAATGCGTCTCAAAGACGCTAAGTAATTTATTGTCCTGCTAGGTAGTCTGCAATCGCCTGCTCTTGACCAGCAGCCATTGGCGCCATTGCATTCATCGTTGGATCTACACGAGTACCAGATTGGAAGGCTTTAAGCTCTTTCACAACATCCAGATCAGGACGTGCTGATTTAGCTAATGATGGGTAGGTTGGAATCGCTGATTTACCACCTGCACCATGACAACCTGAACAACCTAACGCGTCAAATGGATTTGCCTGAACAGAACCCATTGCCAATACAGCCGATGCTACTAATAAAACCTTTCTCATTACTCTCTCCTTGTTTTTTAATAATATAAAATGGTAAGTAGTTCAAATACCACTGATTTCTCATTATACATAATTTCAATAAATGCGCAAACACTACCAACAAGCTAAATTCTTACTTTCTTGCCCCTCTTTAAAAGGGTGTCCTCCTGATGAAGGTTTTGAAGTAATTTTTTCCGGAAGATCTAATTCGGGTAAATCAAGCTCGATCAATACACTCACCTTACAAAATAAATTAGCCAAAGTTTCACGAACACCAGGGCGTACTCAGCATCTTGTATTTTTTGAGCTGGATGAAAATAGACGCTTAGTAGACTTACCTGGATACGGCTATGCCAAAGTACCTGAACATGTCAAAAAACAATGGCATACAGATATGAGCGAATATTTTGACAAGCGTAACTGCCTAAGAGGTGCCGTTTTAGTGATGGACGTTCGTCACCCACTAAAGCCCTTTGATAAAATGATGCTAGATTGGTGTGTGAGTATTAACCTGCCAACACAAATTATTCTGACTAAAGCGGACAAACTTAAAAAGGGTGCGGCAGCAAATACTCGCTTGCAAGTGGAAAAAATTATTAAAGATTATCCTTATGTCGATGTACAACTATTCTCTAGTCTTAAAAAACAAGGCTTAGAAGAGCTTTGGTCTCGTCTTGATACTTTCTTTGGTTATAGTGAATAAATGCATCTAAATGCTGACCTGACTCAAATTGTCGCAACAGACATAATTATTGTTGCCAATAATCGTCAAGTTTTAGCCTTTAAACGCACATTCTCTAAGCGACATCCGCTAACACAACTGCCAAGCATATTATCCTGGCAGCAATACTTAAAACATACTTGGCAGTCGCAGTATCTTAATAGCACTTTGCGTCTCATTGATCCTACTGAGCAACGCTACTTAATAGAGTCTGTACTTCAACAATTCGAGCAAAATAACCACGCTCAACTCACCAACGAAGTCATTAAAAACTACGATTATTGTATTAATCATTTAATACCTCTAGAGACACTCACTCAATCTAAAGTCCAAATTTGCGAAGTCTTTGCTAGTTGGATCAAGCTCTATCAAAAAACCAAGAATGACTTAAACCTAGTAGACGCGAACGATCTACCTGGCCTTATATTACAAATTGAAAACAATCTTCAGGCGCCTTATATTTACGGCTTTAAAACACTGACGCCAATTCAGCAAAAAATATTTGATAAACTTGGTCACCAAGTTATTAGTGCTCAATACACCAATAAAACCGAGCAAAAATGCTTTGAAAACAGCCTTTCTGAAATTCAAGCGGCTGCTATTTGGGCAAAACAGCAACAAGATAAAAATTCTGACTGCTCAATTGCTATTGTTTGCCCACAACTAAGTGAGCTTCAATATCAGCTTAGTTCAATATTTGATCAAACATTTGATGATCTGTTAACCCAAACAGGGCAAAAGTCTTACAACATATCCCTAGGTTTGCCCTTGTCTCGTTACACGCTTGTTCAAGATCTACTCAACCTACTTGAGTTGAATGAGCAAATAAAAACCGACAATATTCAAACTGCTCTTTTTACTCAAGTGGTTACGAGTGTCTATATTCAAGGCTATCATCTTGAGCGAAGTTCACGACATATACTTGTCAACCAAGCCTTGTCTTTATCACTTGAATATTTTCAATTAGAGCAATTGGCAGAAGCACTTACTCAATGCCCAGTATTATCAAAACTAATACAAGCTGCTAAACTAAATAATACAAAAAATCAGCGATTAGATGAGCACTTACTTAACTTTAATACAACACTCTCTAATTGGGGATTTGCAACAGATCGACCCCTTAGTAGTAGTGAATATCAACTATTTAATAAATATTTAACCAGTTCACTTAAGCTTAATCAACTGGCACTTCATCAAAAAAAATGCCTTGTAAAAACAGCACTTTACTTACTTAAAGAGATTAGCAATCAAATTGTTTTCCAGGCACAATCAAGCAAAACTAACGTTCAAATTATTGGCTCTTTAGAGGCTGAAGGCCTCCACTTTGATAAAGCTTGGGTGATGGGCATGACTCACGATTTTTTACCCGCCAAGCTAAATTCGCCAAGGTTTATCGCTACTGATATTGCCATTCATCATCAAATTCCTCATAGTAGCTATGAGTTAATTCAAGCGGATGCACAAAACACATTAAACAACTTATGCTCATTATCAAATCATGTGATTTTCTCCTATGCAAAATCACATCTTGAATTAGAGCAGCTCCCCTCTCCTCTGATTGATTTTAACTCTGACAGTATCGTGCAACCTGATATCAAGCCAACCACTCGCGAAACAGAATTAATTAATGATGCCAGTGTGGGTCGATTTACTCAGAGTGAGGTTAAATCTGGGGTGAGTTTGCTCAAAGATCAAATGGCCTGCGACTTTAAAGGTTTTGCTCATCGACTTAATTTAACACGCTATGACGAGCCACATATCGGCCTAGACAGACGCGAACAGGGCAACGCTATTCATAACGCCTTGCATTATATTTATCAAGAAATAGATTCTAAAGAAGCCCTTTTAAAGTTAGATTCAGCTGAGCTTGAAACACTAATTGATCAAAAAGTTTACGCCGCACTCAAGCGCCACCCTAACTCTGGTTTTAAAGCTATTGAAAAAACTAGGTTAACGCAACTACTGCATAAATTTATCGAAACTGATAAAGCTAGGGGAAATTTTCGCATATTGGCCACCGAGCAAAGTGTTCGCGTTGAAATCTCTGGATTAAGCTTTAATACGCGTCTTGACCGCCTTGATCAAATGGACAATGGAGATCGCATTGTTTTTGACTACAAAACGGGTGATACATCTACTGCTAAATGGTGCTCAGCCGATATTGTCGAGCCACAATTACCTATCTATAGCGTAACCAATAACACCCAAGGTGCTGCTTTTATTGAGCTTAATTCGAGTGCAGTTAGTTTTAAAGGCTTGTCTAAAGATCCTGATTCTCTACCTAAACAATCCTCACGAAAAGGCAGTTGTCAAGAATGGGATGAGCAAATAAAAACTTGGTCAAAAAGACTAGACCAGGCCAGCCAAGATTTTCAATCAGGTCAAGCACAAGTTTTGCCTAACAAAACCGCCTGTGATTATTGTGAGTTCGATCTACTTTGCAGAATTCAAAAATAACTGAATAATTACTTTCTTTTCACTAGCAATTGCTTGTGCAATATTGGTCTTATCGAGTGCGGCGATATCAATTGAGCTAAGTTGTTTTGTTAACTCTTCAATAGCATCTACATTAATCGCTAATAATTGATACACTGTCAACAACTCTACAAACCTATCCTTGCGTCTAAGCGCGTCCGTCTTGGCAAAAAAATCAACAATTGAATCAACTGTTTGACTATCAAAAGATTGAACAAATGAATAAAACTGGGCACTGAGTTTGGCCAGTTGCTCATAGTTTTTTGGGCATTTCAAACGCTTGCACAGCTGATCAATCGACACTATAGGCTCATTCACCAGCCATACGCAAAATTTAAGCGGTGGCTGGTCTGTGTTTAAAGCGTCTAAGAATTCAAAAGTATTGTCATGGTTTTGATGTGCTTGAACAGACAAAGGTGCAAAAACACGCTCATAAGCACCGCATGCTGACAGTACCTTAAAAAAAGCAGAAGGTGTTTTATATGACAAAGACTTTTCTAATTCTTTAAACACACGTTCTGGCGTCAGTGCGTCCACTTCTCCTGAAGCCACCATATCTTTCATCAGTTTATGGGTCGAATGCGCCACTTTAAATCCAAACTTTTTAAAACGTGCAGCAAAGCGTGCAACACGCAAAATACGCACCGGGTCTTCACTAAAAGCTTTGGAGACATGCCTCAATAGGCCGCTATCTAAATCTTGTTGGCCATTAAAAGGATCAAACAATTCCCCATTTTTTTCTGCCATGGCGTTAATGGTTAAATCTCGGCGAGATAAATCTTGCTCCAGTGTCACTTCACGCGAGGTATCAAATTCAAAGCCTTTATAGCCAGTACCGACTTTACGCTCAAGTCTAGCAAGTGCATATTCTTCTTGTGTACCTGGGTGTAAAAAAACAGGAAACTCTTTGCCCACTTGACGATAACCTAGATCCAGCATTTCATCAGGTGAGGCGCCAACTACCACCCAATCTTTCTCGGTATTGTCATCTGCAAGACCCAATAAACGATCACGAACTGCGCCGCCAACTAAATAAACTTTCATACTTATAAAAAGAGTTTTATTAATTCTCATATAATACACGAATGGATTTATCAAAATTAACACCCCAACAGTTTAAAGTTACCCAGCAATGTGGCACTGAGTCACCCTTTACAGGGAAGTTTGTTGATCATCATGAAGATGGCAATTACACCTGCATTTGCTGTGATCAGGTTTTATTCTCATCTGCTACTAAATTTGAATCAGGCACTGGCTGGCCAAGTTTTTACGATATCGCCCAAGCTGAGAGTGTCGCCCTCATTAAAGACAGCACACACGGCATGACGCGCGTTGAAGTTAGATGTAAAAACTGCGATGCACATCTAGGTCATGTATTTGAAGATGGCCCTGCACCCACTGGTCAAAGGTATTGTATTAACTCTGCCTCATTAAACTTTCAAGCGAAATAACCATGCATCTACATATCTTAGGTATTGCTGGCACGTTCATGGGCTCACTGGCACTGATTGCCAAACAACTTGGACATCAAGTCAGCGGCCAAGACCAAGGTGTGTACCCACCCATGAGCACCCAGCTTGATCAGCAAAATATTAACTACGCACAAGGCTATGAAATCGCTGATATGCCTGAGGCTGATATCTATATTATTGGAAATGCCTTGTCGCGCGGTAACGCTTGCGTGGAAGAGATTCTTAAAAAACAATATGCTTATGCCTCAGGCGCCCAATGGTTGAGTGAGCATGTTTTACGTGATAAATGGGTATTAGCTATTTCAGGCACTCACGGCAAAACTACCACGGCCAGCATGCTTGCTTGGATACTTGATTATGCTGGATACAATCCAAGTTTTCTAATTGGCGGCGTGGTTGAGGATTTTGGTGTTTCATCAAGACTCACTGACTCAAACTTTTTTGTCATTGAAGCTGATGAGTACGATACTGCTTTTTTTGACAAGCGTTCAAAATTTGTACACTATCATCCAAAAACCTTAGTCATTAACAACCTTGAATTTGATCATGCTGATATCTTTGATTCACTCAAAGATATTCAAAAACAATTTCATCATCTCATTCGTACCGTGCCAAATGATGGATTAATCATCCGTCCAGAAAATAATCAAGCGATTGATGAGGTGCTTGAACAAGGTCTTTGGTCTGCTGAGCAGGCCTTGCCTGCTCCGAAACTCACAACCACCAATCATGGAACAGAATTTAGTGTTGAAGGCAATATGGTTGATTGGCACCTATTAGGTGAGCACAACATGCAAAATGGCTTGAGTGCGATTTATGCGGCTCATCATGTTGGCGTGCCTTTTGATATAGCCTGTGAGGCGCTTAATCAGTTTAAAGGGGTCAAGCGCCGTTTAGAAGTTAAGCACCGAACCCAAGATATTACTCTTTATGATGATTTCGCCCATCACCCTAGTGCCATCCAAACCACACTATCTGGCCTGCGTGATAAAGTTGGAGGCGAAACCATTGTCGCCATTTTAGAGCTTAGATCCAACACCATGAAATCAGGTATTCATCAGCAAAGTCTGGTTGATGCACTAACGCAAGCTGATCAAGTTCTTATTCTTCGACCTTCAAATACTGATTGGGATATTAATGCTTTATTTGACAAGCGTGCATTATTTAATTCGGTTGATGAAATCGTTAACGCATTAAGCCATATTCCAAAAGGCCATTTTGTAGTGATGTCGAATGGTGGTTTTGATGATATTTTTAACAAGCTAATTAAAAACCTATGAAACCTATTGCAATTGCATTAACTGGCGCATCTGGCATGCCCTACGCCATCACTTTGTTAAAAGAGCTAGTCAAAACCCAAGATAAGATCTATGTGATGATTTCACAAGCAGCAAGCATTGTCATCACCATGGAAACTGATCTGAACTTAGGTGCTGACATGCCATCTATTGAAAAAAATCTTAGCCAATATTTAGATGCTAAAGAAGGACAGATTGAAGTATTTTCTAAAAACCAATGGACAGCACCAGTTGCCTCGGGTTCAAATCCACCTCGCGCTATGGTTGTTTGCCCTTGCACCATGAGTACACTGTCTGCAATTGCCAATGGCCATGGAGATAATCTTATGCATCGGGCTGCTGATGTGGTTATCAAGGAACAGAAAAAACTTATTTTAGTTCCTAGGGAAGCCCCTTATTCTGCCATTCATTTAGAGAATATGCTAAAGCTATCGCGATTAGGGGTGGTCATTATGGATGCCAACCCTGCGTTTTACCAAAATCCAACCTCTATCCAAGACCTGGTTGATTTTGTTGTGGCACGAATTTTAGACCACTTAGATGTAGAACACAACTTACTACCACCTTGGCAAGGCTAGAAAACTAGAACGCTTATCCCTAAAAAAGCTAAAAATAAAGCAAAGAATTTTTTGAGTTTTTTACCATCAGTACGATGAGCAACTTTAGCACCCAATGGGGCAAACAACACACTCATCACAACAATACTAATCAATGCTTGAGTATGGATAAACCCCAAACTACTTGTGCTAGACTCAATATTCCAACCAGCGACAACAAAACCTAGCGCACCAGCAATAGCAATCGGTAAGCCGACAGCCGCTGAAGTGGCAATGGCATTTTTGATATTAACATTGTTATAGGTTAAAAATGGCGTGGTCATGGTGCCGCCACCAATTCCCACAATCGCTGAAATCAACCCAATGATGTAGCCTGTTAATCGCCATACCCAATTGTCCAAATGATCAATATGCCGGCTACTACTCAAACTAAAAAATAGTATGGCAGCTACTATCAATTCAAATATAGCAAAGAACAGTCTCATGAAATCAAAACTCATCAACTGAGTCAGCAAAGCGCCACAAAAGGCACCTAACAAAATAGTCGGCGTCAGTTTTTTAAAATAATGCCAATGAATGGCGCCCTGTTGATGATGTGCTCTAACACTTGAAAGTGAGGTAAAGATAATTGCAGCTAACGCCGTACCAACTGCTGTATGCATGAGTATGGCTTGATCAATTTGTCCAGCCAATAAATACAACAACACGGGCACCATAATCAGCCCGCCACCGACACCTAACAGACCAGCAATAAAGCCTGAAAACGCGCCGAGTAATAAGAGTGAAGCTACTTCAGCCAAGTACCTACTGATTCAATTAACAAGCTGTCTTTATCATTAAAGAAATGATCAGCACTAACCTTCATCTGCAAATAGTTTGGGTTGTTTTTTGATGAATGGGCTCGATCTTTCACGCTCTTTAGAACTGATTCAAGATCTTTATCGCCATACAAGTCAAAGACAGGTACGTCAATTTTTTTCAAATAATCAGCAGTTACTGGACCCATACCAATACCCACAAATCGCTTAAATGGATGCTCAAAATTAGCCAAATAATGCGTTGACATCACACTACCCAAACTGTGTGCAACCAAAACATCACTGACTAAACCTTCTTTCTCTAAGTATTCTACAGCCGCTTTAATACGCAAATCTGCATGACCAAGCACCTGTTTATACTCGCCCGAATGCGCATCATTTGCCAAAACTGGCATTTGAATAGACAATGTATTAAACCCTTGAGTGGTTAAAGCGACACGCAATGGCTGAATCACTTGCACCCAATCAGGATGAACACCTAAACCATGAACAACCACAGCGGTTCTTTTGGTGTCAGTTTCACTGGGTGTGTAAATAGCCATAAATTCATGATCACTGGCAGTAAGCCAAACTGAATCACCATCCATTAATCCGTCTTCTACCTGCTCAGCCCAACGGGTTTCTTTGGCATAATCAGGGGTAATTTGAGCATTGGCTGTACCAACCATTAATAATAATACTGCTAGTAATTTCATTATATTTTCCTTATTACAATTAAAATAAAAATATGCCTCTAACTTAGCAAGCAAAGTTAAATTATAGCAAGCTTTTTTTTGCTCAAAAAATTATATACCCGTAATAATCATAAGACAAAAATTTAGGAAATAATGTAAATGGCCAGACTTTAGAAATAATATGGGAAATAACGAATTAATAGATAAAAATAGGGGTTTTTATTGTTTTTTATGACAATAAAGGATAAATAGTCTGTTTTTTAAGATTTTTTCTGGAAAAAAAGCAAAAAAAAGAGCAATATTCGCTAGAGAAGAGTATGAAAAACAACTTTATGTTCGAATATCACTCAAAACTTAGCTACATTGATGAAATTTCCGAGAAAATTAAATACTACAACAAGGATATAAAAAACCAGCTCTAAAGCTGATTTTTTTATAAACTAAGTTTTTTTTAGTTTTGGTTTTTTCTATATTGAAGCAATGGTAATAGTAACTATATCAGTGTAGGTGCCAGCAGCAGTTGGGTCATCAATACTTGTAGGAGTTATATTAAACGAGCATTTACCATTGACTCTGAAATTTAGATCTGAAATGCCTTGATCTTAAAGAACCATAGCATCCTTGCTATTTTTAATCTTAGACTATTAAATAACCGTATTTGAAGCGCTACCTACAGATAACGCCACTAGATAGTTGAACTATCGTTCTTATGTTAATAGAATAACTTTAATTACTTTCATAATCGATAAATCTTATTAATTATGTAATGGGCAATTATTACTTTTACCGCACTTATAAGCCATAAACAGACCTGTAATAAATGCTGTTGTTATAAATATTTGGAAGATTAAATCTACCATACGTACTCCTGCATTAATTTTTATATTTATATTATAACATAGTAATATAGTTTATATTAAATAACCAACTAAAATAGTAGGATAATTGTGGGTATGCCATTATATGACAGACAATAAAAAGCCACCGTTAAGGTGGCTTTTTAAATTCTCCTCAAGAGATTTACAATCTATTTAGGAGAGTTTAGACCTGATTAAACCAGATACAACGCCCATGTCAGCCTTGCCATCTAATTGAGCTTTTAACAATCCCATTAGCTTGCCCATGTCTTGCATAGAAGAAGCCCCAGAATCGACAATAGCTTTGTCGACAGCAGCAGCAACCTCTGCTTCTGAGAGTTGAGCAGGCATATAATTATTAATAATAACCAACTCTGCCTCTTCAACATCAACTAAGTCGGTACGTCCTGCATCTTTAAATTGTGAAATAGAGTCTTTACGCTGTTTAACCATTTTTTGAATAACCGTTAATACCTGCGCATCATCTAGCTCAATGCGCTCATCAACCTCTCTTTGCTTGATAGCGCCTAAAATCATTCGAACTGCTTTAAGGGCAGCCTTGTCTTTTGCCTTCATGGCTAACTTCATATCGTTGGTAACGCGTGTTTTTAATGCTGACATAATTTTGATGATAACTTAATTAAATTTTAAAAAAAATGCCGATACAAAGATCGGCATTTAAGGAAAGTTGGATAACACCGTAAGGCGTCAACCTTCTCTTAGTACATTCTCTTTCTATGAACGCGGTTTTTAGCCATCTCTTTATGAGTACGCTTAACAGCTGCTGCTTTCATACGCTTGTTAACCCAAGTCTGCTTTTCGTAAAATTCTTTCTTACGAACATCGGTAATAACACCGGCTCTGTCGCATGAACGACGAAAACGTCTAAGGGCTATATCAAATGGTTCGTTCTCTCTTAATTTAATTGAAGGCATGTTTTATTTTCCTTATGAATCAGTAGAAGCAGCAGTCTTGCTGTCAAAATCAACCAATTGAACAATCGCCATTGGTGCTTTATCGCCAGTACGGTAACCAGCTTTTAAAATACGGATGTAACCACCAGGGCGCTCTTTGTAGAACGGACCTAGTTGGGTGAATAATTTAGCAACCATTGCATCATCACGTAGCTTTGCAAAAGCATTACGACGATTAGCAACGCTATCTATTCCAGCTTTAGTAATTAATGGCTCAACAACACGACGAAGCTCTTTTGCTTTAGGCAAAGTAGTTCTAATTGTTTCATGGTCAAACAATGAGTTTGCCATGTTTTTAAACATCGCCTTACGGTGAGAAGAGTTACGATTTAGTTGTCTACCTGACTTTCTATGTCTCATGCTATTTCCTTATTCACTCATTAGATCAACTGGTGGCCAGTTAGGAATATCTGTTCCTAAATCTAGACCTTTGTCAGTTAATACTTCTTTAATTTCGTTTAATGATTTACGACCTAAGTTAGGTGTTCTCAATAAATCTTGCTCAGACTTTTGAATTAAATCACCAATGTAGTAGATTTGCTCTGCTTTAAGACAGTTTGCACTACGTACTGTTAATTCTAATTCATCAACTGCTGCTAATAACTGAGGATCGAAATCCCGAGATGTTGGCAATATCTCTTCTTCTTCAACCAATTCTAATTCAACGAATGAAGAAAGTTGATCGCGAAGAATAGAAGCAGCGCGTTTAATTGCCGCTTCAGCATTAACAGAACCATTAGTTTCAATCACCATGTTAAGCTTGTCAAGATTTACAGTTTGCTCAACTCTAGCAGCGTCAACTGTGAAGCTAACACGCTTAATTGGCGAGAAGCTTGCATCTAGCTGGATACCACCGATAGAAGTTGCTTCGCCTGAACGAGAAGCAGCCGTATCATAACCAATACCAGTACCGATCTTAAGGGTCATACGCATATGACCACCTTCGTTAATGGTAGCGATAACAAATTCAGGGTTGTGCGCAGAGATGCCGTTGCCATTAGCTTCGATATCAGCAACTGTAATTTCACAAGGGCCTTTTTTGTCAATAACAACTTCAGCAGTTTCTGCAGTGTTTAAAGCAACAGATACTTCTTTCAGGTTAAGAAGGATATCTAAAACATCCTCTTGAACACCTTCAATCGTAGAAAATTCGTGCATCACACCATCAATAGCAACTTCTGTCACAGCAGAACCTGTCATTGAAGATAATAGGGTTCTTCTAAGGGCATTACCCAAAGTATGGCCAAAACCTTTTTCTAATGGCTCTAAAACAATTTTAAACTCATTAGTAGCAGTCTGTGAAGACTCAATTAATTTTGGTTTTAAAAAATCTTTTGCGTTACCTTGCATAATTAATTCCTTATTTAGAATACAATTCGACAATTAAATGTTCTTGGATGTCTGAAGAAAGATCATCACGTGCAGGAACATTTTTGAATAAGCCTTTTAAGGCTTTAGAGTCAACATCTATCCAATCTGGTTGATCACCTTGCTCTGAAAGCTCTACCGCTAATTGAATGCGACTTTGCTTTTTAGCTTTTTCTCTAATAGAGATTTCATCGTTTGCACTCACTTGGTAAGAAGGGATGTTAACAATAGAACCGTTTACTAGGATTGACTTATGAGATACCAACTGTCTAGATTCTGCACGTGTAGAACCAAAACCCATACGGTATACAACATTATCAAGACGACACTCAAGTAGTGATAATAAGTTTTCACCTGTTGAACCCTTCTTTTGAGAAGCTTTCTGATAATATGAACGGAATTGTTTTTCTAGTATGCCGTAAATACGTCTTACCTTTTGCTTTTCACGAAGCTGCAATCCATATTCAGTACCCTTCTGACGACGTGCATTTGCACCGTGAACGCCAGGTAGTTGAGTAATTTTACATTTAGAATCTAATGATCTAATGCCGCTCTTTAGAAATAAGTCCGTGCCTTCGCGACGTGCTAATTTACAAGTTGGTCCAGTATATCTAGCCATAATTTATCCTTAAACTCTACGTTTCTTAGAAGGACGACAACCGTTATGAGGGATTGGCGTTACATCTGTAATTGATTGAATCTTTAAACCTTTTGCGTTTAAACCACGGATAGCAGAATCTCTACCAGGACCGGGACCTTTAACACGAACTTCTAGGTTTTTCATACCAAAAGCTAGGGCTTTATCACCACAGTTACCGGCAGCAACCTGCGCAGCAAATGGTGTTGATTTTCTAGAACCTCTAAAACCTGAACCGCCTGAAGTTGCCCAACAAACAGCATTACCATGACGGTCAGTAATCATAACAATGGTATTGTTAAAAGTTGCATGAATATGCGCAATACCATCAGTAACTACTTTTTTAGATTTCTTCTTAATTGGAGCCTTAGCCATAATATCTACCTATTATTTAATTAACTTACGAGGGCCCTTACGAGTCCTGGCGTTAGTTTTAGTTTTCTGACCACGAAGTGGCAATCCTTTTCTATGGCGAACACCACGGTAACAACCTAGATCTTTTAAGCGTTTAATATCAAGTGAAACCTGACGACGAAGATCACCTTCAACCTCAAATTTAGCAACTTCAGCACGAATCATTTCAACCTGATCTTCAGGTATCTGTGAAACTTTAGTTGCCGGGTCAATATTAAGGGTTTCACAAATCTTTTTAGATCTTGTTTCACCGATGCCAAAAATTGACTGTAAGCCAATTACAATGTGTTTGTGTGTTGGAATGTTAATTCCCGCTATTCTTGCCATAGTTTCCTTATATCCTTACTTCTTAGTCTTAATTTTGCAAATATTTACGTCTTTCAATGCTTACAAAATTTGAATTTGAAAAACGGGCAATTATACGTTGCGCGTTTGACATTGTCAATTGAAATTAGCCTTGTCTTTGTTTATGACGAGGCTCTTTACAAATCACGCGGACAACGCCGTGACGCTTAATAATTTTACAATTATTACAAATTTTCTTAACTGATGCTCTTACTTTCATGATTGCTACCTTTTGTTAATTTAAGCCTGATTTCTTCATTAATGACTCGTACTGATTAGACATTAAATGAGACTGGGCTTGCGCGATAAAATCCATCACCACAACGACGATGATCAATAAACTGGTGCCGCCAAAGTAAAATGGCACGTTCCAATATAAAATTAAAAATTCTGGCAGTAAACATACTGCGGTAATATAAAGTGCACCTGAGGCAGTTAGTCGAGACATAACTGAATCAATATAATCGGCAGAATGCTTACCTGGACGAATACCTGGGATGAAACCACCAGATTTACGCAGATTATCTGCAGTGTCTTTAGCGTCAAATATTAATGCGGTATAGAAAAATGTAAAAAATGCAATCGCTAAACCATAAAACAAAACATACAAAGGCTGTCCTGGTGAGATGCTTGCTGTAATATCAGCTAACCAACCCATGCCTTCACTTTGTGAAAACCAGCCACCTAAGGTTGCTGGGAACAAAATAATACTTGAGGCAAAGATCGGTGGAATAACTCCGGCCATATTAATCTTAAGAGGTAAATATGAACTTTGCCCACCAACCATTTTACGACCTTGTTGACGCTTCGCATAATTAACCGTAATACGTCTCTGCCCTCTTTCCATAAATACAACAAAAGCAGTAACTAACAACGTCATTGCTAGCAAAATAACCACCAATATAACGGTTAACTCACCGGTAGATACTAATGACAAAGTTGAACCAAATGCTGATGGTAAACCAGAAACAATACCAGCAAAAATAATCATTGAGATACCGTTACCGATACCTTTTTCAGTAATCTGCTCACCTACCCACATTAAGAATAAAGTTCCTGTTGTCAGGGTGACAACGGTTACCATGCTAAATGTAAAACCAGTTTGAGTGACTAACGCAACACCGCCTGCACTTTGAGCCTGCAAAGCAATTGAAATACCATACGACTGAAACACTGCTAAAACTACTGTACCCATACGAGTATATTGAGTGATTTTACGTTTGCCTGTTTCGCCTTCTTTCTTAAGCTGCTCTAACTTCGGTATAACTGAAGTCATCAATGTAACAATAATTGAAGCTGAAATATAAGGCATGATGCCTAGCGTAAAGATCGACAAACGCTCTAACGCACCACCTGAAAACATATTAAACATATCCAGGATGGTACCTTGCTGATCTTGCACTAAAGACGCCAATGCAGCGCTAGAAATAAAAGGAATAGTAATATGTGTGCCCAATCTAAAAACGATTAACGCACCCAGTAAAAACAAGATGCGTTTAGATAAGTCTTGAGAAAGGCCTAAAGGTTGTGACATAATTTACTCGTTCACTGAACCTTTAGCAGCTTCAATAGCCGCTTTTGCGCCTTTTGTTGCTTTGATACCAGTCAATGTTACTGCGCGATTAATTTCGCCTGATAACATTACTTTAACTCTTTTAATATTCTTAGTTACTAAGTTGTGTAATTTTAATACATCAACCGTAATATCTGACTCTTCTAACTTGTCGATTTCAGATAAAGTAACTTGTGAAGTAATAATAGAAACTCTTGATGAGAAACCAACCTTAGGAAGACGACGTTGTAAAGGCATCTGACCACCTTCAAAACCTACTTTACTAAAACCACCAGAACGAGACTTTTGACCTTTATGACCACGGCCACAAGTTTTACCCCAGCCACAACCGATTCCACGTCCTACACGTTTTCTATCTTTCTTTTCACCTTCGCTAGGTGCTAATGTATTTAAAAACATTTTCTTAATCCTCTACTCTTAATAAGTAAGCAACCTTATTGATCATGCCTCTAACTTCTGGCGTGTCTTGAAGGGTTACTGTGTGGTTAATTCTTTTTAAGCCTAAGCCAGTTACCGTAGCACGGTGAGATGGCAAACGACCATAAAAACTCTTTAATAATGTTACAGTGACAGTTTTACTGGCCATTACGCTTCTCCATTAATTTGTTCAACAGTTTTACCACGCTTAGCAGCAACCATTGCAGGTGAAGACATTGAAGTTAAACCTTCAACCGTAGCACGAACAACACTAATTGGATTACGAGTACCATTACATTTAGCTAAGATATTATGAACACCAACTGCTTCTAAAACACTACGCATTGGACCACCAGCAATAACACCAGTACCTTCAGATGCAGGCTGCATGTAAACTTTAGCAGCACCAACATGAGAAGTAATTGGGTAATGAAGCGTACCGTTAACTAAAGGAACAGCTTTCATTGCTTTTTTAGCTTTATCCATTGCTTTTTGAATGGCTGCAGGTACTTCACGAGATTTACCCGTTCCGTATCCAACTTTACCCTTACCATCACCAACTACAACTAGTGCTGAGAAACCAAAGATACGTCCGCCTTTAACTACTTTTACAACGCGACGAATATTAACTAATTTTTCAATGAATTCGTTGTCGTCGTTATTATTATTTTTCTTATATTCAGCCATTCTTGTCGCCTTTTAATTTTGTCTTAGTTGGAACCGTTGATTAGAATTCTAATCCGCCGTCTCTTGCTGCATCTGCTAACGCCTTAACACGGCCATGATATTTAAATCCTGAACGATCAAACGCCACTTTAGTTACTTTAGCTTTTTTAGCTGCCTCAGCAATTGCAGTACCAATTTGTGTTGCCGCATCAACATTACCGCCATTTTTTAACTTGGAAGCAAGTGTAGAGGCAGACGCAAGCGTCTTCGTACCACAGCTACTGATGATCTGTGCATATATATGAACAGAAGTTTTGAAAACACATAGACGCGCAGTGCTTCTACTTGCATGCTGAGCTCTAAACTTAGTTGCTCTTCTTAAACGAGCTTGTTTTTTAGAAAGTTTCATTTTGAATACCTTATCAATTATTTCTTTTTAGCTTCTTTACGAAGAACATGTTCGTCAGTGTAACGTACGCCTTTACCTTTATATGGCTCAGGTGGACGGAAAGCTCTGATTTCTGCAGCCACTTGGCCTACTTTTTGCTTATCCATACCTTTAACGACAATCTCAGTTTGAGATGGCGTTTCAACAGTAATCCCTTCAGGCAGTGCATAAATAACTGGATGAGAAAAACCGAGCGTTAAATCTAATGATTTACCCATTGCTTTCGCACGGTAACCAACACCAATAAGTGATAGTTTCTTTTCCCAACCAACTGAAACACCTTGAATCAAGTTTGCTGTGTTTGCTCTTGCAGTACCTGCCTGAGCCCATGCTAATTTTTCAGCATTTTTCTCAACTTTTGCAATTGTGAAACTAATCTGGTCATCATTAAATGCAACCACAACAGCTGAGTTAACATCCATTGATAATTGACCTAATTTTCCTTTTGCAGTAACTGTTGAACCAGACATAGATACTTCAATGCCTTTTTCAATTGTAATTACCGCTTTTGCTACTCTAGACATTTGATATCTCCAATATTAGTAAACACTGCACAATAATTCACCACCAACATTTTGGGCGGTTGCAGATTGTCCGGTCATTACACCCTTAGGGGTGGAAACGATAACAATACCTAGGCCATTCATTACACTTGGCATTTCAGTACCAGCAGCATAAACTCTTAAACTAGGCTTAGAGATACGTTGTAACGTATCAATAACTGGCTTAGTTTCAAAATATTTAAGCTTAATAGTTAATGTTTTAGCGGCTTTTTCACCTTCAACAGAAAATGATTCAATATAACCTTCTTGCTGCATTACGCTAGCAATAGCAGATTTTAAATTTGATGCTGGAATATTAACTTCTTTCTTTGCAACCATTTGAGCGTTGCGAATGCGCGTTAACATATCAGCGATAGGATCAGACATACTCATATTATTTCTCCTTACCAGCTTGCTTTAGATAAACCAGGAACTTCACCATTCATAGTGCGTTCTCTAAGCTTAGTTCTTGCCAAACCAAACTTACGGTAAAAACCATGTGGACGACCAGTCAAACCACAACGACTACGTTGACGAGTTGGTGATGCATCACGTGGAAGACCTTGCAACTTAATCGTTGCCTGGAAGCGCTCTTCATCTGAAGAGTGCACACTCTTAATAATTTTCTTTAACTCAAGACGTTTAGATTTAAACTTTTCAGCAATCTTTAAACGTTTGATTTCTCTATTTATCATAGACTTTTTAGCCATTTTCCTTATCCTTTAAATGGGAATTTAAACATTGCTAATAGTTTCTTAGCGTCATCATCAGAAGCAGCAGTTGTCGTGATTGCAATATCCATGCCACGAGCTTGCGTTACTTTTTCAAAATCAATTTCAGCAAAGGTAATTTGTTCCGTGATACCCATATTGTAGTTACCACGTCCATCAAAAGATGTAGGCTTTAAACCACGAAAATCGCGGATACGAGGAATTGCAATACTAACTAAGCGATCAAGAAATTCATACATCTTTTCTTTACGCAAAGTTACTTTACAACCAATTGCATTACCTTCTCTAATCTTAAAACTTGCGACTGATTTGCGCGCATTACACATTAATGCCTTCTGACCTGAGATAAGACCCATTTCTTCTAATGCACTTTGCAAAAATTTCTTATCACCCAGTGCACTTCCAAGACCCATATTAATAGTAATCTTTTCAATTTTTGGCACTGCCATTGGGTTGGTAAGACCTAGCTCTTTTTGTAAAGCAGGCTTAATAACATTTGTATATTCTTCTTGTAATCTAGACACGGTTTATTTCCTTAACTTGCTCAAACGATTGCTTTGCCGTTTGATTTAAAAAATCTTTCCTTTTTGCCATCTTTATCAGTACGTATACCAACTCTGTCAGCTTTATTTGTTTCTGCATTTAAAATAGCTACATTTGAAATAGCTAAAGGCATTTCAGTATCAATAATGCCACCAGTAACACCTGCAGTAGGGTTAGCTTTTACATGCTTCTTGGCAATATTCTTACCTTCAACAATTACTTTATTAGCGATAACTTTAGTAATCGTACCAGTAGAACCTTTATCCTTTCCAGCAATAATGATCACTTCATCTTTTACTTTAATTTTTTGCATTATAGAACCTCTGGAGCTAATGAAACGATCTTCATAAACTTTGCACTACGCAATTCACGAGTCACAGGGCCAAAGATACGCGTGCCAACTGGTTCTAATTTTGTATTTAGAAGAACACAAGCGTTATTATCAAAACGAATACGAGATCCATCTGAACGTCGCACACCTTGCGCAGTTCTAACAACAACCGCATCATATACGTCACCTTTCTTAACTTTACCACGAGGTGAAGCTTCTTTAATACTAACCTTGATGACATCACCAATATTAGCATAACGACGCTTAGAACCGCCTAATACTTTAATACACATAGCTTTAACACCACCACTATTATCGGCGATACTAAGTTTTGTTTGCATTTGAATCATGTCTAAACTCTCTTTAAATTTTGATATTAATCAACTGAAACTGATTTCTCAACCACTTCAAGTAATGCCCAACACTTAGTTTTAGAAAATGGCTTTGATTCCACTACCCTAACTGTGTCTCCCATTGAACATTCATTCTTTTCATCATGAGCGTGAACTTTAGTACTACGCTTGATGTATTTTTTGTAAATCGGGTGTCTAACCTTGCGTTCGATTAGAACAGCAATAGTCTTATCACGACCAGCACTTACAACCGTACCTGTTAGTACGCGCTCTACTTTGTTATCACTCATGTTTGTTTCTCTTTAATAATAGTTTTAACTTGTGCAATAGATCTTTTAGTTTTGCCTAATTTAGTTGCATCATCTAATTGCGAACTACTGTGCTTCATACGCAATTCAAAATGTTCTTTTAAAAGCGTCATTAACGTTTCGTTTAGTGTTGAGATATCTTGATCTCTTAATACTTTAATATCCATTACATTGCCGTCCTTTTAATAACCGTTGTTTTAACTGGTAATTTAGCAGCAGCCAATGCAAATGCTTCTATTGCAACTGTTTCATCAACACCTTGCATTTCAAATAACATTTGACCAGGTTTAATTTGCGCAACCCAATATTCAACACTACCTTTACCTTTACCCATTCTTACTTCTAATGGTTTTTTAGTGATTGGCTTATCTGGGAAAACTCTAATCCAAATTTTACCAGTACGCTTAACATGACGAGTCATTGCACGACGTGCTGCTTCAATTTGTCTAGCAGTCATACGACATCTACCAGTAGCTTGAAGGCCGATTTCACCAAAACTAACCTTATGGCCAGCTGCAAGACCGCGGTTACGGCCTTTCATCATTTTTCTAAATTTTGTACGTTTAGGTTGTAACATTTCTCAGTCCTTATTACTTCTTACCGATTTGATTTGTAGCACCACGACGAGCAACCTCATCTAATGTACCTTTTTTATGGTCAAGAATTTCACCTTTAAAGATCCAAACTTTAATACCGATCACACCATACTGCGTGTTAGCGCCGTATGAAGAGTAATCAACATCCGCTCTGAAAGTGTGCAATGGAACACGACCTTCACGGTACCATTCAGAACGTGCAATTTCAGCACCGTTTAAACGACCACTTACCATTATCTTGATACCTTGTGCACCTAAACGTGTTGCATTTCCTAAAACACGTTTAACAGCACGACGGTACATAACTCGCTTTTCAAGTTGCTGAGCGATATTCTCAGCAACTAGACGAGCGTCAAGCTCTGGTTTTTTAATTTCTTCAATATTAATATGTACAGGGATACCCATCATTTTTGCAACAGTTGCTTTCAACTGCTCAATATCTGCACCCTTCTTACCAATAACAATACCTGGTCGAGCTGTATGAATAGTAACTTTAGCGTTATTAGCTAAACGCTCAATTTGCACACGACTCACAGAAGCTGTACTCAATTTCTCGAATAAGAAATCTCTAACTGCAATATCAGACAATAAGAATTTAGGGTAATCTTGAGAATTGGCATACCATTTTGAATCCCAATCTTTAACGATACCTAATCTAATACCTTTTGGATTTACTTTTTGACCCATAATTAACCTGCGCTTACGCCAACTGTAATGTGGCTTGTTCTTTTTAAAATACGATTCGCTCTACCTTTTGCCCTAGGGCGGATTCTTTTCATTGTTGAACCTTCGTCAATAAAGATGCTGCTCACTTTCAACTCATCAATATCAAGACCATCATTATGCTCAGCATTAGAAATTGCTGAATTTAGCACTTTCTTTACTAATTTAGCCGCTCCCTTATTACTAAACGACAAAATATTCAATGCCTCTTCTACTGGCTTGTTACGGATTTGATCCGCTACCAATCTCACTTTAAAAGATGAGCCTTTTGCGTATTTATGGATTGCTTTAACTTCTTTCATTTCATTCACCTATATTACGAACGGTCGCCAGAGTGACCATTAAAAGTCCTAGTTAGAGAAAATTCACCCAACTTATGACCAATCATTTCTTCTGTAACTGATACAGGAACATGAGCTCTGCCGTTATGAACTGCAATTGTTAAACCAATCATCTCAGGTACGATTACTGAGCGTCGTGACCAAGTTTTAATTGGTTTTCTGTCATTGTTTTCTTGAGCTGTTAATACTTTCTTAATTAAATGCTCGTCTACAAACGGTCCTTTTCTTAATGATCTAGCCATGATTAACCCTTATTCCTGCGACGTACGATAAACTTATCAGTACGTTTATTGCTACGTGTCTTATAACCTTTAGTTGGTGTGCCCCAAGGAGAAACTGGATGACGACCACCACTTGTTTTACCTTCACCACCACCGTGTGGGTGATCAACTGGGTTCATTACTACACCACGAACGGTTGGTCTAACACCTCTCCAGCGAGTTGCACCCGCTTTACCTAATTTTCTTAAACTGTGTTCTTTCTTAGAAACTTCACCAATCGTTGCACGACATTCAGCTAATACTTTTCTAACTTCACCTGAGCGCAATCTTAGTGTTACATAGTTGCCTTCTTTAGCGATTAATTGAGCTGAAGTACCTGCACTACGAGCAATTTGCGCGCCTTTCTTAGGTTGTAATTCAATACAATGAACAACACTACCTAAAGGGATGTTAGCCAAAGACATGACATTACCAGTTTGGATCGCAACAGTAGCACCAGATAAAACTGAATCACCTGTTTTTAAGCCTTTAGGAGCGATAATATAACGACGCTCACCATCTGCATACAAAACTAATGCGATGTTTGCACTGCGATTTGGATCATATTCCAAACGCTCTACACGCGCTGTAATATCATCTTTATTACGTTTAAAGTCAATAATACGGTAACGACGCTTATGGCCACCACCTTTATGACGTGTTGTAATACGGCCAGCGTTATTACGACCACTATTTCTATTTTTGCTTTCAGTTAACGGCGCATAAGGTTCGCCTTTATGTAGATCTTTATCTACAATACTAACTACAAATCTTCTACCAGGTGAGGTAGGTTTTCTTCTAATTACTTCTGCCATAATATTCTCTTAAGATGCACTAACGTCAATCATTTGGCCTTCAGACACTTTTACCATTGCCTTCTTCCAATTGACACGACGACCAATCCTGCCTTTAAATACTTTCTGTTTACCTTTAACAACTGAAGTTGTAACATTTTCAACTGTTACACCGAACAATAATTCGACGGCTGTTTTGATTTCTTTCTTGTTACTATCAACACGAACTTTAAAAGCGTACTGATTGCTAGCTGACAACATTGCTGTCTTTTCAGAAACAAGCGGTGACAATATAGTTTTTAATATTTTTTCTTGATTCATAACATTGCCTCAATTCTTTTCAATGCAGCTTCTGTAACAACAACATTTTGATAACCAATTAAACTAACTGGATCAATACTTTGTGTATCACAAACACCAACATGGTATAAGTTACGCGAAGATAAATATAAATTCTCATCTAGCTCATCTGTCATTAATAATGCATCTTTAATATTTAATGATTTGAGAAGTGCTGTTACATTTTTAGTCTTAGCATCTTTAATATCAAATTCAGAAACAACCTTTAAACGCTCAGTACGGGCTAGTTCAGAAAAAATTACTGACATTGCACCTTTGTACATTTTTTTGTTAACTTTTTGAGCATAACTACGGGGTTGTGCAGCAAATGTAACACCACCTGAACGCCAAATTGGGCCACGTGATGTACCTGCACGAGCACGACCAGTACCTTTTTGGTTCCATGGTTTTTTACCGCCACCGCTTACTGCAGCACGGTTCTTTTGAGCTTTAGAGCCCTGACGACCGCCAGCCATATATGCTGTAGTGATTTGATGAACCAATGACTGGTTGTAATCTCTTGCAAAAATAGTATCATCTACTTCAGCGGTAGTTGACTTGTTTGTGCTTATGTTTAATACTTTTAATTTCATCTTAAAAACCTTACGCCTCTGAAGATTCAACAGCTTCAGAAGCTGCATTATCTTGAATATTTTTAGTAACTACAACGTTAATTTTGTCTTTCTTAGGTGATAACGAAACTTTAACAATGCCGTTAGTTGAGCCAGGTATTGAACCCTTAACTAAGATTACATTCTTATCACTATCAACTTTCACAATTTCTAAACACTCTTGTGTTACTTGCTCAGCACCCATATGGCCAGCCATCTTCTTTCCTTTAAACACACGACCAGGCTCCTGACACTGTCCAGTAGAACCAATCGCTCGGTGAGAGACTGAGTTACCGTGAGTAGCATCTTGCATGGTGAAATTATGGCGCTTTACACCACCTTGAAAACCTTTACCCTTAGATTGGCCTGTTACATCAATATAATGTCCAGTTCCAAAAAAAGAAATATCAAAACTCGTTGCATCTGCAATTTCTTCTGCTTCCGCTCTAAATTCCCATAATCCTAAACCAATATCCTGAGATGCTTTCGCATAATGACCTTTGATTGCAGCAGGTACTCTACGTACTTTAGCTTCGCCTCTCTTGTTCACTTTTGCACCTGTTGTAACTTGAACAGCGCTATAGCCGTCAACTTCAAGTGTTCTTGTTTGAACAACACGATTAGGTTCAATTTTTATAACACTAACCGGCGTGACTGAGCCATCGTCGTTTACTAAGCGTGTCATACCTAATTTTTGTCCTACTAAACCAATTGCCATGATCTTATTCCTAATTTATTTATATCTGTCTAGTTAAGCTTGATTGCTACATCAACACCAGCAGCTAAATCTAACTTCATTAAAGCGTCTACTGTCTTATCTGTTGGGCTAATAACGTCCATTAATCTAATGTAAGTTCTTAACTCATACTGATCTCTCGCTTTTTTGTTAACGTGCGGAGAAGTCAATACAGTAAATCGCTCTTTCTTAGATGGAAGAGGAATCGGTCCTCTTACACTAGCACCAGTGCGCTTAGCAGTCTCTACAATTTCAAGCGCTGATTTGTCGATTAAACGATGATCAAATGCTTTTAATTTAATTCTAATATTTTGGTTGCTCATGTGTTTTGTCCTATCTATTTGTAGTGTCTTTATTTACAAACGAAAAACCAGAGATTATACAATAAATCTTTGGTCTTTACTTAACTAATTAATCCGTAACCTTAGAAACAACACCCGCACCTACAGTACGACCACCTTCTCT
>CALBNC010000063.1 GCA_937896195.1 uncultured Gammaproteobacteria bacterium | reverse complement strand
AAAGACTAACGGAGAATATAATGAAAATACCTTTACTAGCTGCTACATTACTTGTTAGCAACTTTGCCATTGCCAATGAAGAAGGCAAGGAATTACACGAAGAATCTTGTGTTGCTTGCCATATGGTAACCCACGATGATAGCTTCTACACACGTGATAGCTCCAAGATGGCTACATTGTCTGATTTAAGTCGCCAAGTAAGTATGTGCACTTCAAACTTTAATCTTGGCTGGTTCCCGGATGAGGAAAAAGCAGTATTAGATTACTTAAACACTAAATATTATAAATTCAAATAATAATTGGACTTAACACGGCGTCAAAAATGGCGCATTGAAAAAATCCAAGCTGAGCGCATCGCTCGAGCTAATCGCGTTGCTGATGATAATGAGCTAACGTTAGAATCTGAAAACGCACAAACTGGATTGGTCATTACCCGCTATGGTCAGCGCCTACTGGTTGAGGCGCAATCGGGTGAGCTTTATCAATGTACTGGCAGGCGTAATATCGAGCTATCTGTTGCTGGCGATCAGGTGATTTTTCAAACCACTGATAATAACGAAGGCGTGGTGACAGCGCTATTGCCACGAGATAACTTCCTAACGCGTTCACAAAAACTTATTGCTGCTAATATTGACGAGCTGTGGTTGGTAGTGGCAATTGAGCCACATTACCAATTTGAGCTAATTGATCGATATTTGGTGGTGGCTGAAAATGCTGGATTGCCGATTAATATCGTGGTCAATAAAATTGAATTGAGTGATGATTTTGATCAAGTTAAGCACGATTTTTCACTGTACGAATCTGCAGGATATTCGGTGCACTATTTGAGTGTTAAAGCCCAAACTAATGTGGCCGAATTTAAGGCACAACTTAAGCATAAAGCACATATCTTTTTAGGACAATCTGGTGTTGGTAAATCTTCACTGATTAATGAGCTAATTCCAGATCTAAACTTGCGAGTTAACGAAATATCCACCAAGAGCAAACTTGGCAAGCACACCACCACAAACACCACGCTTTATCACATTCCTTCAGGCGGTGATTTGATTGACTCACCAGGTATTCGTGAGTTTCAATTAGACGATTTAACGGATAAAGAAATTTTAAGTGGTTTTAAAGAATTTAAGCCGTTTATTGGCGAGTGCAAATTTAGAAATTGTGCGCATATCAATGAGCCAAAATGTGCGATCAAAACTGCGGTAGAAGATGGCGCTATTAATCCCAAGCGCTACCACAGCTATTTGCAACTGATTGGCGCTTAAAT
>CALBNC010000062.1 GCA_937896195.1 uncultured Gammaproteobacteria bacterium | reverse complement strand
ATGATGGGATCGGTGTTGTGCCAAACAGATTCTGGCAAGAAATTGAAAATTGGCTCTGGTTTTAAGGATAAAGACAGAGCAAACCCACCAGCTATTGGTAGTAAAATTACATTCAAATATTACGGCTTCACAAAAAAGGGTAGTTTCAAATATCCAGTGTATTTAAGGGTTAGACAAGAATAGTTTAAGCTTGATTTTTAATTAATAGAGTAACCAAAACATGATAAAAATTGCAGTAGCTGGCGCATCAGGGCGCATGGGTCAATCCATTATCCAGTCCATTGAGCAGTCCGATAAAACCACTCTAGGCGTTACCCTAGATAAGGGAGATGACCTAAACTCTGTGATTGATCAGTTTGATGTTTTAGTTGATTTTACTCGCCCAGAAGCAACCCTTGATTATCTAGCTGTTTGTATTGCTTCAGGTAAATCCATGGTAATTGGCACAACAGGTTTTGACGATGCTGGCCTACAAATGATTAAAGATGCGGGCACAAAAATCCCCGTAGTGTTTGCACCCAACATGAGTGTGGGCGTAAATTTATCGCTTAAATTACTAGAGATGGCGGCTAAAGTCATTGGTGAAGAATCTGATATTGAAATTGTCGAAGCACATCATCGCCATAAAGTTGATGCACCTTCTGGCACCGCACTTAAAATGGGTGAAGTAGTCGCAAATGCACTAGGCAGAGATTTATCCAAATGCGCTGTTTACGGCCGTGAAGGAATCGAGAAGCCTCGTGATCGTCAAACCATTGGTTTTTCTACCATTCGAGGTGGCGACGTTGTGGGCGAGCATACAGTTAGCTTTTTTATGGAAGGCGAGCGTGTAGAAATCACCCATAAAGCTTCATCACGCATGACATTTGCCAATGGTGCTATTCGAGCATCAGCTTGGTTACAAGGTAAGCCTGCAGGCTTGTATTCGATGCAAGATATACTAGATATTTAAGGAGAGTTTAAATGCTATATGCTGTTATTTCACAAGATGTAGAAAATTCATTAGAAAAAAGAATGTCAGTACGCCCAGCACATGTTGAGCGCTTAAAGCTTTTACAAAGCGAAGGTCGTTTGATCTTAGCAGGTCCACATCCAGCCATCGACAACAACGAGCCCGGCGAAGCAGGCTTTACAGGCTCTCTGGTTGTTGCAGAGTTTGAATGCTTGGCAGACGCACAAGCTTGGGCAGACGCTGATCCATACATGTCATCAGGTGCTTACGCTAGTGTGATCGTTAAGCCCTTTAAAAAGGTATTACCATGAGTTTAATTTTCCGCCCTTTATTTGAAAAAGAAAGTTCAACATATACGTATTTATTGGCCGATTCTAAAACCAAAGAAGCAGTTATTATTGACGCCGTTAGCGAAACCAAGCAGCGAGATATTGGCCTGATTGAAGAGCTTGGACTAACGCTTAAATACATTATTGAAACGCATATCCACGCAGACCATATTACCAGCTCATGCCCACTAAAAGATCAGTTCAAACAAGCACAAATTGTTCTGGGTGATGCTAGTCCTGTGGCTTGCGCAGATATCTTAATTAAGGATGGTGAGTATTTAGAATTTGGCGAATTTAAAATTAAAGCCATGACTACCCCAGGCCACACCAGTGGCTGTATGTCTTACGCTATGAACGATAAAGTATTCACCGGAGATGCATTGTTAATCAGAAGCTGCGGGCGTTGTGATTTCCAAGGCGGCTCTGCTGAAAACCTATACAACTCCATCCAATATTTATTCACCTTGCCAGAAGCAACCCTGGTTTACCCAGCGCATGATTATGGTGGGCGAACAGTTAGCTCAATTTGGGAAGAAAAAGCCTTTAATGAAATGATTGGCGGCGGCGTTGATCAAGCCGAGTTTGTTCGTCGTGTTGACGCAATGAAACTATCACTTCCAGCAAAAATTCATGTCGCCGTGCCTTCAAACCAAGTGTGCGGATCAAGAATTATCACCGATTAGATATGATAAATGGTTACTCGCTAGATCCACATCCCAAAATTAAGGTTGTCACAGAGCAATATGCCGTGGTGCGTATTCCTCGCGTCAAGCGTGAGCGTGTGCCTGCAAACAATGTTGAAGTGGTTGAAACGCTCGAACAAGCAATAGAAAAATCAGACACGGCTAATCATTTGTATGCTGCTAAAGTTTTGGGCCCATCTCGCTCATCTGAAGGCGTAACTTTGTACTATATTTTGGACATGTATAACTACCCATGAAGTGGCTTCTACTCACAATCTTGTTTTTATCATCCATCGTTATCGCTGATGACAAAATAGAAATCGAACTTAGCTCCGGCGAAGTAATCCTAGCAGATACTTTTAAAGCCGATGGTGATACCTTGTATCTATATCTTCCATCTGAGCGTGGTTTTGGCAAAGGCCACATTCCAACAGCGCAACAGCTGGCTTTTGATGGGAACGACGTTTGGGTACTTGATTTACACACAAGCTATATGGCGCCAAAGAATCGCAGTAGCATCAACAAATTTAGTATAGATGATCTCGTAGAGTTGATCAGTCTCACGCAAGACAAAGGTTTTAAAAAATTATTCTTTGTCAGCTCAGGTAGAGGCGCCCAGCTCGCCCTCAAAGCTGCGTATCAGTGGCAAATTAAAAATCCTGATGATGCTTACCTAAAAGGCCATATTTTCCATTCTCCGCATCTAATCAAAGGCGCACCTGCATTAGGTACCGAGGCAGAATATGTGAATGTTGCTAAAGTCAGTAATTTACCCATTTATATGATCTTAACTCAGTACAGCACGAAATATTTCCGTGCTAAAGAGATCTTGCAAACCCTAAAATTGGGTGGCAGTTCAGTATTTGTGCACCGATTAAAAGGCGTTCGTGGTGGGTTTCATATGCGCAATGAGGAAGATCTGACCAAACTAGATCTAAAAGTAAAAGCAGATTTAGCCAACATCTACATCCAAGCAGCTAATTTACTCTCAACTGTTACCCCACTTTCGCCAAAAACACTATCAAAACGCAAATCCACCAAATCCAGCCTTAATTTTAGCGAGCCAATGCTCAAGACTTATAAAGGTAAGCAAAATATTGCATTGCAACTAAAAGATTTAAATGGCAATATAGTCAAGCTAAGTGATTATAAAGATAAAGTCATTTTGCTAAATTTTTGGGCAAGCTGGTGCAAACCTTGTATTAAAGAAATCCCTTCTTTAGTTAGGCTCGGTGACAAACTAAAACAACAAGATTTTGAAATTATTACGGTTAATGTGGGCGAGTCAGCTCGCGAAATTAGCGACTTTAAAAAACGCGTAAAATTTGATCTACCCATCCTACTAGACGACGAAGGTAAAGCCGTCCAAGATTGGGGTGTGTATGCCTATCCGTCAAACTTTATACTGGATAAAAATGCCATCATTCGCTACACTTTTCGCGGTGCACTAGAATGGGATTCTCCTGCGATTATTAAAACCATTGAAAAACTCTTTTGAAACAATACGACGTCATTATTATGGGGGCAGGTGCCGCAGGATTAATGTGCGCCGCACAAGCATTGAAACGCAACAAAAGCGTGCTAATCCTAGATAAAGCCAACAAAGCCGGCAAAAAAATTCTCATTTCTGGAGGCGGTCGTTGTAATTTTACAAATTTAAACATCGAGCCTCAGGCCTTCATTTCAAACAACGCTCATTTTTGCAAATCAGCACTATCACGCTACACACAGTGGGATTTTATTGCCCTACTTGAATCGTTCCAGCTTACTTGGACTGAAAAAACCCTGGGGCAACTATTTTGTGATCAAAAATCAAGTGCAGTTCTAAGAGGGTTGTTGTCAGAGTGTGAGGACGCAGATATTGAGCTTAATGTTGAAACCAGCGCCATTAAATCTGAGCAGGGTTATATGCTGACAACCAACAATGGTGATTACCAAGCTCAATCATTAGTCATCGCAACAGGCGGGCCAAGTATTCCTAAAATGGGCGCTACTGATTTTGGCCTGCAAACAGCCAAACAGTTCGGCTTAAAATCAGTCGGCTTTAAACCGGCCTTGGTGCCACTTACTTTTCATCAGCACGATATTAATAACTATTTTAAAGACCTCTCTGGTCTGTCATTAGACGCAGTGGTTAGCTGTAATAATGCAAGTTTTAGAGAAGGGCTACTCATCACGCATCGAGGTTTAAGCGGGCCAGCGATTTTACAAATATCGTCTTATTGGCACAAAGGTGATTACATTGAAATCAACCTTCTGCCCGATCTAGATGCAATCGAATTTCTACTTGATATGCAGCAAAAGCGCGGAAAAGCAGAGCTTAAAACCATTCTTGGTGAATTCTTTCCCAAGCGTTTGGCCGAGCGTTTTGCTAATACACTAAGTGCCAAAAAACTAGCAGACACAACGCTGGGTGAAATCAAACAACACGATCTTAAAGCCTTTGGCTATTGCTTAAATAATTGGATGTTATCACCCAGTGGCACAGAAGGTATGCGCACCGCTGAAGTGTGTACAGGCGGTGTTGAAACCAACGAACTATCCTCCAAAACCATGGAATCAAACAAGCATCCTGGGCTGTATTTTATTGGTGAAACAGTTGATGTTACCGGCTGGCTTGGTGGCTATAACTTCCAATGGGCATGGTCATCGGGCTGGGCGGCAGGACAAGTGGTTTAACTATTGTGTTTTTAGATATTATTGGAAGCGATATACAGAGGAAGAATCTAACCTTTAAAAAAGGTGACAAGGTGTTTTCTCAAAATTCAGCTATTGATCAAATTTACTGTGTTGTATCTGGGAGAGTTAAACTCATTCGAGAAAATATTGAAGGGGGATCTATAGTTGTCCATGTGGCTTACGCAGGTGAGTCATTTTCAGAGGCATCTTTATTCTCAGACGAATATCATTGTCACTGTATGGCTGATAGCTCTTGTGAGTTGCTTAGTTTTCCTAAAGACAGTGTTTTGAAGTTTTTATATCAAAATCCTGACGCCATGATGGCATTAATTAAAAACCTGACCGGTCAAGTGAGAGATCTTCGTTTACTGGGTGAAATTAAAAGTATTTACAGTGCAAAGAGTAGAATTATGGCTTTTTTACACTCTAAAGCAAATAAAAGCCTGTTTTATTATTCGTACTCACTTATTGATTTGGCGCATAAAATTGGCTTAACTCATGAGACGTTATATCGAAATCTTACTGCGCTTGAAAATGATGGAAAAATTATCAAACATGATGACTGCATTGAGTTAGTCAGTGTGATTTGAATCATATCTGTCTTAAAAAGAATACTGTACAATCCAGATTAAATTATAAAATAAAAAAGTGAATGCTAGTATTTGGAGAGAGAGTTGAGGGCTATGATGTACTCGTTTTTAACGAACGAGAAGTAAGAGCAGCGGCAGGCATTGTCTTTTTGTTTGCCTTTATGGCATTCATGAATGGCTTTTTAACCGGCAATAACGAACCAACCAAACTCATGGTATCGGTATTTTTATTTGATTTTTTCATTCGTATCTTTGTCAATCCAAAATATGCACCATCGATGATCATTGGGCGCTGGATGGTAAACAACCAAAAACCAGAATACACCGATGCCGCCCCAAAAAGATGGGCCTGGTCATTTGGTTTTATACTAGCGGCTATTATGTTCTACTTAGTTGTGCTTAACGAAATCCGCGGCCCGATAAACATCCTAACGTGTGGTTTGTGTTTAGGCTTGTTGTTCTTTGAAGCGGTATTTGGCATTTGCGCTGGATGTAAAATCTACAACCTAGTTCATGAGCAAAAAGCCAAACACTGCCCAGGCGAGGCGTGCGATCTGACTAGAGGTAGAGCGCCTATTCAAGGGTTAAATATTGCGCAGAAAGTGATATTCAGCTTATCAATTTTGGCATTGGTTTATCTGGCATTTGGCGATATTATTGTATTTTTAATTAAGGGGTAATTATGAAAAAAATATTTTTATTTTTTGTGCTATTAAATATGTCTATAGCAACGCAAGCAACTTCAAAAGGGTTTGATAGTCGTATCAGTTTGGGTCTTAATGCTGAGGAAAAAACAGAGTTTCTTAGTGAAATGAGGCAAATGTTAACTAGCATTCAACAGATTATGCTTGGAATTGGAACGGGCGATAAAGCAATGATTATTGAGGCGGCACGTTATTCTGGAAATCGAATGGCAAGAGCAACCCCTCAATCTGTTAAAAACAAAACACCCGTGTCTTTTGAGAAAATTGGAGGACCAATTCACATGATGTTTGAAGAGTTAATTATTAACACGCAGGAAGCGGATGAATCTGATGCAGACGACATGAAAGATTTGGCAGAATTTACAGGGGTGTTAATGGGAAACTGTTTGGCCTGTCATGCTATGTTTAAGGTTGATTAATAGGTTGCAAATTAAGTTGTTTTTTACTTTTAAAATAAATAAGGTACAAGTATGAAAAAAATTGTTTTATTTTTATTATTGAGTGTCAATATAACAGCGACGTTCGCCGCGCTTGAGGTGCAAAAAGTGGCTAACAACGTCTATGCTTTGGTGGGTGAAACCACGCAAAGATCGGTAACGAATTTTGGTAATAATTCAACCCACGGTGTGATTATTACTAACGAAGGTGTAGTGCTGATAGATTCTGGTGCGAGTTATTTGGGCGCCCAAGAAATTCATCAAACCATTCAAACGCTCACAGATAAACCCATTAAGATCGTTATTAATACCGGCGGGCAAGATCATCGCTGGCTCGGTAATGAGTATTTTCAAAAGCTAGGTGCTAGAATTGTCGCCTCAACCAAAGCCCAAGCTGATCAAAAAGCCAGAGCGGACTACCACCTAACAAGACTTGGTGGTCTAATTAAACAAAGCTTAGAAGGTACCAATCCAGTGGTTGCAACTGAAGTGTTTGAAACACAAAAAAACATCGAGCTCGGCGACGTCAAATTAGAGCTGTATTATTTTGGCTCAGCACACACAGCAGGCGACATTTTTATTTACATGCCAAGTGAGCAAATCATGTTCACCGGCGATATCGTTTTTAACGACAGAATGCTAGGCATTGGTCCTGCTAGAAATTCTCAAAGCTGGGTCAATGTCTTTGAGAAAATGGCCAACTTCAAGCCAAAGCATATTGTGCCTGGCCATGGTCATGTGTCTGATTTACCAACGGCGACCAAAAACACCCAAAGCTATCTAAAGTTTTTAATACACGAAGTTTCCAAAATCTTAGATAACGATGGCGATATGTTGCAAGCCAGTAAAATAGACCAATCAGACTTTCACTTTTTAAGTGGGCATGAATCAATCGCTGGCAAAAATGCACAGTGGGTATTTGAACAAATGGAATTTGATTATTAATCAAAAAGGATAACGATGAAAAAAATTAGAATATTATTTGCCCTTTCTTGGGCGCTAATCGCCCTAGGTGCGGTTGCCGTTTTTGAGTTTGGCGATGACAACACTCAAGATAAACAAACTGTTAAAGAAAAAACAGCACAAGAATGCGAAATCCCCGCTTTTGCAAAAGCCATCGGCCATGAAGA
>CALBNC010000061.1 GCA_937896195.1 uncultured Gammaproteobacteria bacterium | reverse complement strand
CTGATAATCATTAGCCGACTCCTCAGAGCAGTGATAAAACTAGAGTTGGAAGACTTTAACTATCACTTCAAATTGGAGAAGGCTAATGACTACACCACTTTATTGCGGAATTGATCTGCATTCAAACAATAGTGTGATTTCTATTCAAGATAAAAACAGTAACCAGGTTTACGAAAAACGGCTACCTAACGATCTGCCCACCATTTCAAAAGCATTGGCACCTTATCAAGCGGATCTACAAGGCTGCGTCGTAGAATCAACCTACAATTGGTATTGGCTAGTAGATGGACTTATGGAAGCAGGCTACTTGGTGCATCTGGCGAACCCTGCTGCGATACAGCAGTATAATGGCATCAAGTACACCAATGATTATACCGAGGCTCGCTTTCTAGCTCACTTGCTCAGTCTGGACATATTACCCACGGGGTATATTTACCCTAAAGAAACACGCGGAATACGAGATGTGCTACGACGACGTTTATTGTTGGTTGATCAGCGCGCCAGTCAACGTACTAGTTTACAAAGTCTATTGGCCCGCCATACCGGCAAACGGCTCAGTGAGGGGCAATTGAAAAAATTGGATACGGAAGGCCTTCGGCATCTGTTACCCATTCCCTGTGCAAGCCTGGTGGCAGAAACATTGTTATCAGTGATTCAATCCATCACAAAGGCGATTGTGCTGCTAGAGCGAGCTGTGCAGAGCCACTGTATCCAGCAAAAGGATTATGAGTTGGTCACCAGTATCAGAGGGATAGGTAACATATTAGGTGCCACTATTGCTCTGGAGACCGGCACCATTGAGCGGTTTCCTGATGCGGGTCATTACCTGTCTTACTCTCGTTGTGTCAAAACACAAAAGATCAGCAATGGTAAAACCAAAGGACATAACAATCGCAAGAATGGGAATCGTTATCTGGCCTTAGCCTTTATGCAGGCAGCACACTTGGCCACCATTTGGGAGCCACAGGTGAAACGTTTCTATCAGAAGAAGCAGTCCAACTCTCATACTATGGTTGCTAAGAAAGCAGTGGCGGCGAAATTGGCCAGGGCTATTTATCATATGTTGAATAACCAGGAGCCGTTTGATGTAGAACGTGCTTTTGCTTAGCGGTTGCGCCGTGCTGGCAGATAGAAAATGGGGTTGGCTTCGAACCATGTCCCTCTGAATGTCGCCGGCACGGCTCATTAGTAATATCGGTTAACATCAGGTTAATGTAAGCGCCTCGGCTGTAAGCCCTGAAGTGGTTGGAGTCACGCGAGTGATAGCCATCACTCTGTCCTTGGACAATTGGATACAAGTCGGGCACCGATTATTTTCTGGGGTAGCTTGCTGCCAGGGGCGGCAACCATCATCGAATGATGCTGATTGCCAGAGTCTTGATCCAGATGGGTGACTGTTGCGCTTCTTTAAGAAGCTGCACATTGATTGAAAATTCGGATGCGAATACAAACTTGGATTAACTAAATAGAATACGTGGGGCTTGGATGCTCAGGTATCCTTACGCCCTGTTGACCGGAGTCGGCTAATGGGTGACCC
>CALBNC010000060.1 GCA_937896195.1 uncultured Gammaproteobacteria bacterium | reverse complement strand
GTTTTCAATCAATTACAAATCGTTTTTATCTTCCTTTTTAAGAAGACCATTTGTATCAATTTTTTCATCTTCAGATGTTTCATTAGGCTTATTGGCTTTTTTAGTTAAGACTGTTTTAATCCAGTTTTTAGGATCAGAACTTTGCTTATCAGATTTAGGCTTCGACTCTTTATGAACATTGTACTTAGCATCTGAATCAGCATCACCTGGTAGTAGCCCCATATTAACCGCAATGTTGCGGCAAGACTCTTCACCTGCTGATAACGTTCCTAGTGGAATTACAATCAATGTCAGTACTGTAGAAACTAGAACACCAAACAATAATGAAATAGCCATACCTTGAAAGATAGGATCAGACAGTATTACACTAGAGCCGCCAACTAATGCAAAAGCAGTAATCATAATTGGTCTAGTTCTTGACGCACATGAGTTAATAACCGCATCAAAAAATGGCGTACCTTTGGCATATTCCTGAACAGTAAAATCAACTAATAGAATTGAGTTACGTACAATAATTCCAGCAAGTGCAATCCAGCCAATCATAGAGGTAGCTGTAAATTCAGCACCTAATAACCAATGGCCTGGCACAATACCCAATAGAGTCAATGGAATTGGCGCCATGATGATAGCTGGAATGATAAAGTTACCAAACTGCCATACAACAAGCATGTAAATAACTACGAGAGCGACAGCAAATGCTGTACCCATATCACGGAAAGTTTCATAAGTAACTGTCCACTCACCAGACCATTCAAATCCCGGTATGTTTTGATTCTTTGGTGGGCCTAAGTATTCACCTTGTAGTTGAGTACCATCAAGTGTTTGATATTTAAGTAGTAAGTCATCAACTGCAAACATTGCATAAATTGGTGCACTTAAGCGACCAATAGGCTCACCTAGTACGTATTCAACGTCTGATAAATCCTTATGATAAATTAGATCATCTTGTTTTTTATAGCTAAACGATCCCAATTCAGAAATAGGAATCATACTACCATTCTGTGCTGGCACAGGTAACTGTGTCAAATAAGACAATTGAGAACGTTTTGTCAGTGGCACCTGAAGACAAATTCGTGAAGGCTCTAAAGCATTTTTCAAACGAATTGTGCCAACATTAAAACTACTCATAGCCATTGCTAGAGTCTCTTTAACCTTCATAACGCTAACACCAAATCTTGAAGCTTTAGCGGTATCAACTTGGAAATCAATGACAGGGTATTCGTCACGCATTAAATTGTCAACATCTGCCATAGTGCCAGACTCGATAAATAATTCTGTTAAATCATTGGCCAATTTACGACGAGTTTCTTTATCAGGGCCGTAGATTTCTGCAACTACCGGTCTTAAAACTGGGGGACCTGGCGGCATTTCAACAACTGCATAATCTGCACCAGCCTCTTCTGCAATTTCTTTTAGTAAGTCACGCGCTTCTAATGCAATTTCATGACTTGAGCGAGAGCGATCTGCCTTTTCAGCTAGTTGAATTTGCAACTCACCAACTGAAGAAGATTGACGTAAGTAAGAGTGCCTAACTAAACCGTTAAAATCAAATGGTTTGGCAGTACCTGCATATGATTGAATGTCAATGACTTCTGCCACATTTCGAAGCTTTTGCGCCATTAGATGTAGGGTTGAAGCAGTGTCTGATAAAGAGGTTCCATCCGGCATATCAAGCATAACACCGAACTCTGACTTATTATCAAGTGGCAACATTTTAACTGGCACGGCAGTTGTATAAAACATAGACATAGCTAAAAAGAAAACCACTACTAAGCCAGCAAGGAAACTCCAGCCATAAGCTGCATTACTAAATAATTTTGAAATGATTGAATGGTAAAAAGCAAACATGACTTTTGCTTCTTTCTCTTCTTTTTCATGCATCTTATGCAAGACATTTAGTGGCGGCACAAATTTCATGATGAAATATGGCGTAAAGACAAAAGCTGCAAATAATGAGAACATCATAGCTACTGAGCCTAACACTGGAATTGGTGCCATATATGGTCCCATCATTCCACTTACTGCTGCCATTGGCACAAGCGCTGCAACCACTGTAAAGGTTGCTAAAATAGTAGGATTTCCCACCTCTCGTACTGCATCAATCGCAGTGCCAATGCTAATTTTATTGTCAATGAGCCAGCGTCTATAGATATTTTCAGTTACAACAATTGCATCATCCACCAAGATTCCAATTGAGAAAATTAGTGCAAATAAACTCACTCTATCAATCGTCATACCTAAGATCCAGGCAGAGAATATGGTCATTAATAGAACCACTGGAATAACCAAGGTAACTACAATAGCTGGACGCACACCCAGTGCAAACCAAACTAAAAGAGTAACCGCACCAGTTGCAATAAATAATTTCTTAATTAGAGAGTTAACCTTATCTTTTGCTGATTTTCCGTAGTTTCTAGTAACAGAGACTTCAACATTATCTGGGATAAGTCGGCCTTTTAACTCCTCCACCTTGGCAAGAATATTTTCTGCAACAGCAACACCGTTAGATCCAAATTTCTTAGCAATGGCAATGGTAACAGCTTGTTCACCGGTAGCTTTCTTTCCAGTTTTATTAGCTTTACCCGTATAGTAGCTAACCATATGCTCAGTTTCTTCTGGTGCATAATAAACATCAGCAACATCTCTTATATAGACCGGCTTGCCATCGTTAATAGCTACCACTAAGTTTTCTATATCTTCAACCTTGGTAAAGAAGTCACCCGCGTAAACTTCCATGTTATAGCCGTTTAACTCAATATTACCAGTATGCTCACGAACATTAGCATTGCCTACTGTTCCTGCTATCTGTTGAATAGAAACCCCGTAGCCCGCTAATCGACCTGGGTAAGCATCAATGTGAAAAATCTCTTTACGTCCACCAACAATGAAACCGTTATTGGTATCTTTTACTTTCTCTAACTGTTGAATTAACTCTAGACCCAGAGAGCGTAATTGACCATCATCTAATGACTTGGACCATAAGGTTAAATTGATAATAGGGACATCATCAATTTCTTTGGGCTTTATTAAGGGTTGTCGAGCACCTGGCGGCATAAAGTCAAGATTTGCCAGCATCTTGTCGCGAACCTTGATAATGGATGCATTCATATCTTGACCCACATCAAACTCTACCGTGATAATACCTTGACCTTTGTCACTCACTGAATAAACGTGCTTAACACCTAAAATTTGAGCCATTAAGCGCTCTAATGGCTTAACTATAATATTAGAGACTTCCTCTGATGAAGCGCCTGGATATTCTACAAATAGATCAATTAGAGGTACTGAAATTTGTGGGTCTTCTTGTCGTGGCGTCGAAATAAGCCCGATAATACCTGCACCCAGCATGGCGAAAAAGATGATAATCGATAGAGGAGAGGTGATAAAGGCTTTAGTAAGCTTTCCGGCTATACCCAGTTCATACTCTTTTATCGTTTCTTTAATTAATCTTTGATCTATGTTTTCATCTTTCGATAGATCAATATGCTCGTGTTTTGACATAATTTCCTTAGATGCTCATTCCTGAAACCATTAAGATATTTGGATTTATAACAATCTTTTCACCAATTTTTAAGCCCGATAAAATACTTTTCTTATCGTTGCCAACCTGCTCACCTAAGCGAACAAAGCGTAATTCAGTTTTATTGGTCAGTGGATTGATAACAAAAACGCTTGGTAGTGATGAGCGCCACATAACAGCTACTTCTGGCACAACAGGCGTTAAGATGCCTGAATCTGTTTCAAAAATTTCTACTTCAGCATATGCACCAGGTAAAACTGGAATATTAGCTGGCAAGTCTAACTTTACTTTAACACTATGCTTGGCATTGTCTGCAATTGGGTAGATTTGAGCTAATTTTGCATCAACTACAATATTTGCGATATCAAGCTTAACTCGATAATTTTTATTAAGCTTTAAGCTTCTAACCAGTCTTGAAGGGATGTTAACCTCCACTTGTAGTTCTTTAATATTAGCAAACTTTAACAAGATTTGACCCGGCTGAACAATATCACCTTCATTGATTGATTTAGCAACAATAACCCCATCAAATGGAGCGCTAACATTAGCATCTTTAAGGCGTGATTCAATTTGTTTTAAGTTGTTTTCTGCCTGGGTTAGTTTGTTTTTAGCCTGTTGATAAGAAGTGTATCTGGATGTTCTATTAGCAAACTTATCAAACTCAGGGTTACCTTGTCCGCTTATTTTTAGCATAGGGTCTGTAAACATTGAGAACATGCCCGGCACACCACCCAACATTCCACCGCTATTAGGGGAAACAATAGATTGAGAATATTGAACACCAGCATTTCTAAGGGCTTCATTAGCTGATGCAATTTCAGCATAGGCCGAATCACGCTGCGCTTTGATGGACTCTTGCTCCAATGTTACTATAATGGCGCCTTTTTTAAACATATCACCTTCACGACCATTGACGCTTAAAACATCTCCAGACACTTGAGCGGATAAATTAACCTGGGAAGAGGACATTACAACACCGCCTAAAAGTGCTCTCTTATCCAGAGACATTCCGCTAACTGTTTGGATGTTATAAACCGAATCAAAGCTGTTGGCATTTTGATTCATAATTTGTGCTTGCGAAGGAAATGATAAAGTGAGTAAAACTGATGTGACTAAAGGTGTGATTGTAAAGCGCATAGTTAACCTATTTATTGGTGTGAATATAATTATTATTAAACTGAATTTTATAGGAATCAATTTACTTGTGTTTATTATTTAATTTAAATCTCTATTAAACTATTTTTTATAATCATAAGCTATTGATTATTATATATTTTTTAAAAAAAAAAT
>CALBNC010000059.1 GCA_937896195.1 uncultured Gammaproteobacteria bacterium | reverse complement strand
GAACGAAATTCTATTTCTTCAAAAAATAACTTTGAAAAATATCTGATTTTATAATCTTTAAACTTGATATGTTTTCATTATTATTTTCTAGAAGATAAAACTTGGTTTACTTTCTCTTACGGAAACCGTAAAGAAGAATCTAATAAATGAAAAGGAAAAGTTGAGTTGTTTAGATTACTTGCCAAGGTCGTGTTGCAAACGTAATGACATAACCGACACCGATAATGATTGATTGATATGCGATGTTAGTGTATGGGATTGGTTTGATAATTGGTTCGCCTTCAACTACTACTGTTTGACCTGGACCTAGTCCTGGACCAACTTTTGCTACGTTGAGTTGGGTGTGTACGTGGTATACACCTGCTTCAAGTGCTTTGGCAGATAGTGAGTAATCTACGACTGAGTTACCTGAAATGTCAAAGACATTTCCTGGTGGATCTCTTGCCAACATTTCCCATCTATTACCTGCGTTGGTTGACTCTGTGAAAATTGATAGCCATCCTCTTAGGTCTCTTTCTACTAAACTAACTAAAGTTCCTTGAACTGTCAAGGTTTCGCCAGTTTGTAGGGATTGTCTGTTGAAGGTTTCATCCTCAATTCTGATGAAACGACTTTGGAGTTGTGCTTGGACACCGTGTGCATCTGCAGTTGGAAGTACGGATTCAACCCAGTTGAAACCTAAAGTTCCTAGTGCAAGTACTACAGCTAGTCCAAATACGAAAATTCTTTTTTCGACCATATTTATCCTTAAATTCAAGAAATAAAACACGTCGTTATATGTTTTACCTTCATGATTAGGATCGATGTATTTTTCATTGTAAATCATTGATGTATAACATTGAAATTAATGAAAAAGTTTACTAAATTATATTGTATTAAATTTAAAAATATGAATTATTTTCACACATATTATAAATAATTATAATATTTTGCAAAATATATGTTAATTTTAAAACTCTTACTTTATATTTCGAATTAACATGATGGTATACATGGCACAGATGCCCGCATTAATCCCAAAAGAAGTTGAGATCCAGAGACTAAAGAAAGTCTGGCTCATCGTTATTGCTATGGGTTCTACTGCAGCATCAGTCGAAGTCGATAACTTCGTTGATGGTTCTTTACATCAAACCTCTATCAGAGATAGTGCATTTACACCAGCACACTGGTGGCTATATTCCCACTTCATCACATTACCACTTGGATGGGGAGCAGCAGCAATCTATGATAGAAAAATCCCAGTTCTTAGAGGCCCAAATAATTCAATGAACACTGGATTGAAGATGACCATTCTTGGTTACCTTGCAACCATGTTTACAATTGGTGTCAATGAGATGTGGCATTTCTGGTTTGTAGAAGAAATCTTTGCAGTTCCAAACCATTGGATGTTTAACATGGGAGTCGTAGTGGCTTTCATGGGTGCACTAGCATACGTAGTTAGAGTATATGCTCGACTCGTAGAACTAGGTGCAGAAACTCCTGGTGAGAACCCATACGTTGCCGAGATGTACAAGATGGCCTTAGAAGGCAAATTGTACAGCAGAGCAATTCCTTAGAAAAAGTGCATTAGCACATTTTTTTCTCTTTTATTATTTTCAAAATGACGTAGATCGTACAAGTCAATCCTCTTTAAGAAAGACTTAAAAGAATCTGAATTGGAATAATTCCAGAATGACTCTTCCTAAAGGATTCGGTTCTGGCGGCGCTGGTGGATCATCAAGTGCTGATGTAGAACGAATGATTGGTAGACGCGTTGAAAATATGACTGGTATGATTACAGTATCATTCTGGGCAGCAATATTGTCAACTTTTGGTGGTACTGCAGCAGGATATTTCTATTATCCATGGGCATATCCAACAGCAAGTGGACACTTTGCATTCATCGTACTTACAATCATTATCACAATAGGTTACATCTTCTGTGTTAAAGTCATGGAAGAAGGTTCCAACAAAAACAGCAATGGTATCATTGCTGCTAGTGTTATTGGTGCAACAGTATTTTGCTTGTTTGTATCTTTATACGTCGGTTGGTAATCTGAAGAAAACCCTTCAATACACTTCTTTTTCATTTTAATTTTTAAAAATCAGATTCTATCTATTTCATTTTTATTTTAATCAAATCAAAAATAACGATCTTCATCATACTCTAAAATTTTATATACTCACCGTTTCTTCACCTTCTTATGGTCTGGTTAAGACGATGTACACACTACTTATTCATAGTAGTAGTTGCAGTTAACTCTACATTGTTAACAATTAATGCAGGTGACTATATCTTCTACACAGACTGGGCTTGGACTTCGTACACGGTATTTTCAATATCGCAAACGTTGATGCTAATTGTAGGTGCTACATACTATCTTACATTTACAGGCGTTCCAGGCACAGCGACGTACTACGCTCTAATTATGACAGTATACACATGGATAGCAAAAGGCGCATGGTTTGCACTTGGTTATCCGTATGACTTCATTGTAACTCCAGTTTGGCTTCCATCAGCAATGCTGTTGGACTTGGTCTACTGGGCAACAAAGAAGAACAAGCACTCCTTGATACTGTTTGGCGGCGTACTGGTAGGAATGTCAATACCATTATTCAATATGGTAAACCTGATAACAGTAGCAGACCCACTAGAAACGGCATTCAAATATCCAAGACCAACATTGCCACCATACATGACACCAATAGAACCGCAAGTAGGCAAATTCTATAACAGCCCAGTTGCGCTAGGTGCAGGTGCAGGTGCAGTATTGGCATGTACATTTGCAGCTTTAGGTTGTAAATTGAACACTTGGACATACAGATGGATGGCCGCTTGGTCAAAGTGGGACTAA
>CALBNC010000058.1 GCA_937896195.1 uncultured Gammaproteobacteria bacterium | reverse complement strand
CCTACACTGCCAAATGCTACAAATCCACACAATATGTATACATTGATATTAGTGCAATTGGGTTTACTGGGCTTGGTATCAATATTTTATCTGTTTTATGTTCAAATCAAAATTGCATTAACATCCAAAAGTAAATTTTTAAGAGATGTTGGCTTAGTGTTGCCAATACTTTTTTTAGTTATTATGTGGAGTGATTCTTATTTGTTAGGGCATTACACGACATTTTTGTTTGTTTTTTTTAGTTCATTTTTATACAAAGATTTTGAAAGAACGTAAGAAAATATTGATAATAATTCAACGCTCAAATGGCGATGTATTATTTAGCTTGTCACTCATTAATGCATTATATGAGTATCACCAACAGCCTAAGATAGATCTTCTGGTTAATGATGACACACTCCCTCTTGCAAAATTATTGCCGCACGTTAATTTTATCCATCAATTCTCTTATCAGAAAAAGCGTGATAATCGCTGGCAACAAGAGCGAGATTTAATCAGGTCGATTTTTAAAAAATATGATCTAAGCGTTAATCTAACTGCAAGTGATCGTAGTGTTTTTTATGCACTATTTGCAGGTAAAAAATCCATTAGTGCGATAGAGCAAAATAATAAAAAATCATGGTGGAAAAAGATACTTTTAACTCATTATTACTATTTTGACTCAACTAAACACATATTGCTAAACAATTTACAGTCATTAAGTTTATTAAAAATAAAGCATGACAATATTCAGCAATCACCGAATATTTCAGATATTGTTATTGCCAATGTTAAAGATAAATTAAATAAAATAGGTATAAAAGAGTTTATTATTTTTCATCCATCTGCACAATACAAGTACAAAATTTATCCGCAACATCTTCGAAATGAGTTGCTTGAAAACTTAAATAAATTAGGCATGCCAATATTAATTACTGGCTCCAATGGTAAGATTGATGTAGAAATTAAAGCCAGCATCCCCAATCTGGATAATATTTTTAACTGGATTGGTGAAACAACACTGGAAGAGTATTTTGCACTGAGTAAATTATCATCAGCATACATCGGTATGGATACTTTGAACATGCATATAGCTGCTAGTCAAAATAAACGTATTTTTGCCATATACGGCCCAACTAAGCTAAGTATGTGGTCGCCATGGTCTAATGATTTACAGATGTCCGCCATACAGGACAAGCCTAAGCAGGCTTACGGTAATATTACAATATTCCAAGCAGACATGTCATGTGTGGCCTGTGGTAAGGCGGGTTGTGACGATAAACACGGTAAGAGTGAATGTCTGGATCATATTAGCCCTGAAGATATTTTTAATGAAGTAAAAGATTGGTATCAAAATGCTAAATTTTGATAAAACATATATATTGCCATTCAAGTTTGATATTCCAAATTACACGCAGGAATTTTTAGCACAAACACCAATATTTAAACGTTGGATTAAATTTATTAAACGTTATTTATATATAGCTTCAAAGGGTCAAAAAAATCTTGAAATATTTAAAATATTGCCAGAGCATAAAAACATGCTTTGGATTAATATTTCAGCCCCTAGTTTGGGCGACAGCTTAATGGATCTATCTTCTAGAGTACTACTTAAAGGCAGAAATATAGATCTTTTCACTGATAAGAAAAATGTACATATTTATGGAGATGATCACATATTTAACAACATTTACTCCAGGATAGAAGATGTAAAAAACTCTGAATACGATTTGGTAATTATTGATTCCTACAGTTCGAGAAGTATTAATATCAAATCCAAAATAGCACCGTCAACACCTTTTGCAGGTATGTTTGGTTACTACAATGGCCCTGAAGTAAACCGAGTGCTATTTAGCTTTCATCAAATGAATCACTTGTTAGGCTATATTGAATCTGAGGATAAAATCAATGCCTCAGCTAAGGCCTCGATGTTTATTAGCAAAGCAGATCAAGAGATTATTAATCAAATAAATTTACCTGATCGGTACATTGCTATTGTTTTAGGTGGTGAATGGGATTACCGAACTTACAATGCATGGGATAAAGTAATTACAAAAATTCTAGATAATGATCAGAAAATTAACATTGTTTTTATCGGCTCTGGCAATGCTACAAGCATAGCAAAAGAATTGTTGGATCAATTCTCTGAAAGCAATATTATTGATTGTGTGGGTAAATATAGTTTCAATCAAACAGCACAAATTATCAAACAGTCTCAAATCCTACTTTGCTGTGATGGTGGATTGATGCATGCATCTAATGCAGTTAATACACCTATTGTTCCACTATTTGCAAGGCTGACTCCACAAATGCAGCTTACCAATGCAATTGTTGCATTTCCGTTATTTGATGAGAGTGATGTTAATAATATTTCAGTGGAATTAGTACTAGAAAAACATAATGAAGCTTTTAATTTCGTTGATAGTCATCCTCAAGGCGAATAATATCATCTTCACCTAAATAATCACCCGTTTGTATTTCAATAATCTCTAAATTTATTTTTTCTTGATTTTCCAATCGATGTACCTCACCCTTTGGAATGTAAGCCGATTGATTTGCTTTTAATTCAAAAACTTTATCTCCACAAGTAATCTTGGCAATACCCTTAACCACAACCCAATGTTCTGCACGATGCTGATGTTTTTGCAGGGATAACTTTGCTCCAGGGTTAACTAAAATTCGCTTTACTTGGAAACCATCATCAGCATCAATCGAATCATAATAACCCCAAGGTCTAAATACTTTTCGGTGATTATCAGCTTCAGATCGACCATCATTTTTTAATTGATTAACGATATTTTTAATATTTTGAGAATGTTTTTTATCTGCAACCAGCAAGGCATCTTGCGTATCAACAATCACTAAGTCGGATACACCAATTGCCGAAACTAAACGATTAGAGCTATACGTGTAAGTATTTTTAACTTCATCTAAAATCACATCACCTTCACTAACATTGCCATTTTGATCTTTGATTTTGGCATTCCACAACGCGTCCCAGGAGCCAATGTCACCCCAATTTGCATCTAGTGGTATAACTACAGAGTTATTAGTTTTTTCCATAACGGCGTAGTCAACAGATTGCTCAGGGCATTTAAGAAATTCATCGTTGTTTAAGCGAATAAAATCTTTGTCTTTGTATTCAGTTTGGCAAGATTTTTTACAAGCGTTAAGAATTTCCGGCTCAAATTTTTCCAGTTCATTAAGGTAAACTGAAGCTTTAAACATAAACATGCCGCTATTCCAATACCATGCCAATGGTAAATTTTTGGCTTTTAAGGTGGAATTCTCTTTTAAGTATTCTTCTGCCAACTTTAAATTAGGTTTTTCTTTAAAGCATTCAACATTCATCATTGAAGATTCAACATTTTCAGGCTGTGCCTGAATATAGCCATAGCCAGTTTCTGCTTTATCAGGCACAATGCCAAAAGTAACTAATTTATTGCCCTTTGCAAGTTTCTCAGCAATCTTAATAGATTGATGAAAAGTATCAGTATCTTGAATTAGGTGATCAGCTGATAGCACTAATAATAGCGGATCCTCTCCATAATTAACAAACTTTAATGCCGCTAGCGCAATAGCAGGCGCAGTATTTTTTCCAATCGGCTCTAGAATAATGCCATTTGACTCTTTGTTGATTTGACGTAGTTGTTCAGCTGCTAAAAAACGATGTTCTTCGTTACAAATAATAAGTGGGTTGGAAGTGTCCTTTGGTAGTCGTAAAATTGTATCTTGAAATAAAGTAGTGTCATTAACTAAATCAATAAACTGTTTCGGGTGGAGTTTTCTAGACAGTGGCCACAACCTTGTACCGCTGCCGCCAGATAAAATTACAGGAACAATCATTAACTATCTCTACAAATAAGTTCTACACTAGGTGGCTTCCAGTTGGCTTGAGATTCAGTGAGTTTGATATATCGATAAAATGTACCTTCAAAATTACCAAAGGCAATTACAAATCCGGCGCCACCATCTAAAAAACCCAGTTTAAAAATATAATGTTTAACAAATGACCAAAAGCCATGAATAAAAGCCTTAAACACGCCGCCAGTTTTTCCTCTATCTTGTAATTTGGCCACACCAAGGGTTGAGTATCGATTAGCCTTGTGAATAACCTCTTCAGTATTTTTAAAAGGAAACTGCCAAATGATATTTTTGATCACGCCTATTTTTTTATCACTATGACTAATATAGCCTTCATGCACAGGTTTTAAGTCATAAGTCATTTTTCCATTTCTAAACAGTTGGGGTTGTCTAAAGTTTGGATACCAGCCAGAGTGCTTAATCCACTTACCCATAAAATAGTTTTTTCTTGGTACTTGGTAAATATCTAATGGAGCATCCTTTATCAGGGTTAGTATCTCATCTCGAACTTCAATTGTACAACGCTCATCTGAATCCAAGCTAAAAATCCAATCGCCCGTACAATATGAAATAGCCTGGTTACGTAATTTTCCATACCCATCAAATTCAATGTGCACAACTTTTGCGCCTAGATCTTCAGCGATTTCGCTGGTGCCATCAGTACTATGCGAGTCAGCAACGATAATTTCATCCGCCCATAAAACACTATTAATGCAGTCGCGTATTTTTTCTGCTTCATTGTAGGCAATAATGTAGGCTGAAATCTTCATAAATAAGTATTTTTTTAATTAAAAATTATGTGGTTAAATGTTACCTAATTATTGAGGATTTGATATATTAAATGCGCGTTAGTTTAATTATTACCACTTACAATCGGCCAGATGCGTTATTATTGGTACTGCGCAGTATAAGGCTTCAAACTTTAATGCCAAATGAAGTGATTATTGCTGATGATGGTAGTAGCAATGATACTAAAACAATAATCCGTGATTTTCAAAAAATATCTGACTTGAATATCATTCATTCATGGCAAAAGGATAATGGCTTTAGAGTGGCAAAATCCAGAAATAAGGCCATAGCCCAATCAAGTGGTGATTATATTATCTTGATCGACGGGGATATGATTCTACATCCAAAGTTTATTGAGGATCATGCTAATAATGCTGAATTGGGTTATTTTGTCCAAGGTTCTAGGGTGCTACTAACTCAAAGTGCAACACAAGATGCACTTGTAGAAATGAGGGTTAATTTTTCACCCTTCTCCCAAGGAATTCAAAATCGGAAAAATACCATCCATTCAAATTTTTTATCTAAATTATTCTCAAAGAAAAAAAATTACTTGCGTGGTATTAAGACTTGCAACATGGCATTTTTTAAACAAGATTGTATTGGTGTCAATGGTTTTAATAATGACTTTGAAGGTTGGGGCAGGGAAGACAGTGAGTTTATAGTTCGTTTGTTAAATAACGGAATTAATCGAAAAAATATTCGTTTTAACGCTATTCAATTTCATCTTTGGCA